>JAVBQR010000120.1:0-13629 GCA_031548865.1 Planctomycetota bacterium | reverse complement strand
TGCATTTTGGCTATCGTCGCTTCCGGGGTCTCGGCCTTGGAGACGTCGATACTCACTTCCCCACCTACCGCATAGCGTTTGCCGTCCGGACCCTGCTGGTATTCGTAGGAAATGGCCCCGGCATGGGCGCCGCCGACCGCTTTGTGCGCTTGCTCGTGGGCCTTGACTTCGAGATCGCGGGCTTTAAGCTTTTCGACCTGGCGCTGCTGCTCCTCGCTCAGTTCGCCGCCGCCCGCGGCTTTATCGGTTTGTCCGTTGGGATCGGTGGCTGCGGACTTACCTTTCCCATCCGCTTCCCCCGTTCCCTCGGCAGAATCATCCGCTTCATCCTTCACGCCAACTGCTTCGCCAGTCTCAGAAAGGTCGGTAACGCCAAGGCCGTTTTGGGCCCCTCCCGCCTGAACACCAGTCTGCGTTCCCCTATTCCTCCCCTGGCCGCCAAACAGCAATTCGCCCATCACTTCGGCGTTGTCGCGGTCCTGGTTGTCGGCGGCTCCCACCGGTTCCTGTTCCAGACCCATCACCGCGCTGGCGGGAGCGGCGGTATAAATGCTGCCGACCAGGAGTTGCGGATACATTTGGCTAAGCTGAACCGCGTCTGCCGCCGGGTCCCGGAGCGGATTCGTGGCAGCGATGGCCTGGGCGCCCTGTGCCTCGGTGACCGGGTTGTTGCGGAGCTGGCTTTCCGGGACAGCGAACGCTTCCCGGGGCGCGATAACGCGCCGGGCATAGTCAATCGCCGCTGCAGAGTTATAAGCGCCAATCGCCCCGATCATCCGTCTCTCATATTCCTTGGGATAAAGGATTAAACCAAGCAAACCGCGAATCCACGTCAGCTATTGCAAGCTGTCACTCGACAACCCCAGACACCCCTCATTATACCTGATATCGGCGGAATTGCCAGTAAAAGATAACGTGAAAACCGCGACTTCTCAAATCTCGTTGGTTTCGAAATCACCTTCCATCAATACCGCCAGTTCCGTAACCGCCTGGCTTTCATCCGGTCCCTTGGCGCGTATTTCCAGTTCGGTGCCGCTGGCCGCGGCAAGCATCATGATGTCCAGGATATTTTTGCCGTTGGCGGGAGGTTCGTCGTCCTTGATAATCTCGATGTCGGACTGGAAAGTATTGCACAGTGACACGATTTTCGCCGCCGGACGGGCATGGATGCCATATTTGTGGCGTACCGTAACCACTTTTCTTGTCATCGCGTCCCCTTTATCACTTCCTAATCTGTGCTTTGGTAACACTTCCGTGCGGCTTTTGCAGAATTTCCATTATCGCCTTGGCCGTTTTCCGGGGATCGTGGCGGACGGGATTGTCGCTGTTCACCACGTCCCGGAGAATCGCCTCCACTTCGAAGACCTCGGTTTCCTTGGCGTCGTATTCGGTGGGCGCCACGCCTTTTGCCGCCATTTTCTCCCTTTGTTCCTCCGTGGGGGGACGGTTGTTCACCAACACCATGTCGACACGTAGGCCGGGGGCATGGCGTTTCAGGGTCGCCAGGTGCATGCTGACCGTGAAATCCTTGGTCTCGCCGACCTGACCCGCCGTGTTGACGATAAAAAGTACCTTGGCGTTAGTATCGTTTATAGCCTCGATTATCTTGGGATCAAGAAGATTTGGCAAGACCGAAGTGAAAAGGCTGCCGGGGCCAAGGGTAACCAAATCCGCTTCGCGGATCGCCGAAAGGACGTCGAGGGGTACTTCGCCGGGGGCGGGCTTCAATTCGAGGCGCTCGATTTCCTTGCCGCATTTGGCAATCCACTGCTGGCCGGTGGTTTTCGAACCGTCGGGGTGGCTGGCGACGAGGGAAATTTTGTCGAGCGTGGCGGGAAGAACCTGGCCGCGAACCGCGAGGATGCGGTTCATTTCGCGGACGGCGGAGCCGAAGTCGTTTTGGATGATAGCCAGGACGGTGATGAACAAGTTGCCGAAGGAATGGCCGGCGAATTCCCCCTCGGGGAAGCGGTACTGGAGGAGCCGGGCCATCGAAGGTGAGGTGTCAGACAGGGCGACCAGGCAGTTCCTGATGTCGCCGGGGGGGAGCATGTCGAAATCGAGCCTGAGCCGGCCGGAGGAGCCGCCGTCGTCGGCGACCGAGACGATGGCGGTGATGCGCTGCGAATAGTCGCGGATGCCGGAAAGGAGGGTGGAGAGGCCGGTGCCGCCGCCGAAGCAGACGAATCTGGGGCCTTGTTCCAGGCGATTGTATTGATAGGCGATTTCACCGAGGTCGCGGGCGTCGTCGGCGCGGCGGAGCATTTTTTCGATACGCCGGACCAGCCGGTAAATACCGACGAAAACCATGATCATCCCGGGGATCATCAGGACAATGGCGGTGCCGTAGGAGTCCATGCCGAAAGGCTGGGCGTCGGGGAGAAAGAAGCCCAGGGTAAAGAACATGGCCCCGATGAAGAGGATGATCACCCCGAAAGTTATGAGAAAGACCCAGCGCTTGATGTGCATGCCGGGTCTCAGCCACCGCCAGTTCGCCATGATAACGCCCTTATTCCTCGTTGTCGGAGTCCTCGAAGAAATCGGCGATTTGGGCCGAATTGGCCGCCTTCAACAGTAGATTGCGGAAATCCTTGCCCCGGAATTTGCGGCTGATGTAAGCCAGGGCTTCCAGGTGGCGGTCGGCACATTCGCGGTTCGACAGGAGGAGAATGAACAGGTGGACCGGTTCCCCGTCCGGCGAGGACCAGGCAATCCCTTCCATGCTCCGGCCAAACACCCCCACGAGACCCCTGAAGCCCGGGTGTTTGGCGTGGGGTATGGCCAAGGACAGGCCGTTACCCACCGCCGTGGAGCCGAGTTCCTCCCGGTGGAAGAGGGCGGAGAGGACGCTATCCCGCAAATCCTGGCCAATGAGACCATTGGCCAGGATCGGTTCGAGAAGTTCCGACATCGCCTCCGCCTTCGAGGAGGCGGAGAGGTTGGAAATCATTCGCTCGGGAGTAAGAAAATCCCTGAACTGCATGGCGGAACGCCCCTTTCCTTAATTTACGGTGTAACAAATCCGGACTTCACGGCATTTCGCGCTCGTCCTGACGGGCGGCGCGGCGACGAACCGAGGCCCGCTCCTTGGATTTCCGGAGCTGCCGTTCCGCTTTCGCTTCGGCAATGTCGACGGCGGCTTGAATCGTTTCGCCCTGAACTTCGATGACGATGGATTCGTGATTGTCGATGCGGATGATGATTTCACAGAATATGCAACGTTCCTCGGCCCTAATCACCGCTTCAATGTTTTGGATGCGGGCGTTGAACTTCTCCAGCTTGGTGAACTTCTCCATGGCGTACTCACGGATATCCTGGGGAATTTCAATTTTCTTGGCGGTGATTTGAATATTCATTCGGCGCCCCTCCCATAGGCCTTCCCAAAAAAGATAAAAACAAAATGCGCTTGCTGCATCTCCGGCTCCGCCCACATGACGAAACCGCTTTACCAAACTTCCAACTCGACGTTTTTCTGCATTCCCATGATTTCGAATAACCAACTGATATCAAGGGATACTTTCAAAAGTACATGTTTTTTTAAGCGTGAGGCCCGGATCACCAGGTTGCTGAGGCAACCCAAAAATGTCGAGGAAATGAAATAAACCTGACTTAAATCCACTTCCAGACGGACTTTACGCGTTTCCAGGAGCCGCTGGCAGGCGCGGTCGAATTCATCCAGGAACTCCCAATACATGTCGGCATTGGCCCGCAATACACCCTTTTCCACGGTAAATAAACCCGCCCGGGCCGCCGCTTCCTGCTTCATTTCATCCCGAGTCATGCCCTTCTCCCCTACAACTCACTATCGTTATTATCGCTTACAGACCGCGCTTGTCAATCCGGCAGGCCTCTCCGGCAAACAAAACCGCCCCGGGCATGCTTCGAACAGAGCTTATCAGGTTCGACTCATGCCCGGGGCGGTCCGGAAATACTCAAGTTTGGCTATCGGTCTCGCGGCTGTCAACGTCCCTTCGCTTTGCCGGCGCTGTCGTCGGCCTCTCCGGGTGGGAGAATGGTCGGGAGTTCCCCCATTTCCGCTTCCAAGGCACGGATAAAGGGGCCGAAACGTTTTTCGTTTTCGGGATCGGCGGCCAAGAGGAGTTTATGGGCGGAGTGAATCTGTTTTTGGCGGGCATAGGGGTCGGTCGTGGGGTAAAGCAAAGTGGAGGAATGCGTTTCATCAACCGGGAAATCGCCGGCGTGCACCGATACCATATGCAACACGCCCAGCATTTTCAGAAGCCGCATATTTTCGTCGGAGACATTAACCAAACAGAATAAGCCGAAATTACGCTTGACCTGGGTGGAAAGACCAATAAAAGTACCCATAAAGGTGGAATCCATGCCGTCACAATGTCTTAAATCGATGACGAAATTGAGGAATCCGGTTCGCAGTTCCGATTCAATCAAGGCGTGAAGGGTGGGAGCCAGGAACATATTGCCAAGGCCAATAACTTGCACCAGTACCGCGTCATCGGCCCGAGACACCCGCAAACGGTTGCCGGCGCGCGGTTGGGGATTAGAGCCATGCATCTGCCCAATCCTTTCTTTCGGCATGAGAGGTACGGAGATCAATCGTTTACGCACGGAAGTATCCTCATAAAATTATAAAGGAAACCGGCCCGGAGCGATAAATAAAAAAGGATGCAGAAGCGACGTTCGGGAAAAAACCTGTCTGACACTTTCCGAGCCGGCGCCATTCCTTTCAAATTTTTAAAATAATTTTGCCAACGGCCCTATGCCGCATCCCTTAAATATACTCTCCACCTTCCCATTTGTAAAGGCGTATTAGTTTTTATGGGACGCATTTTTCCAGACCCGGCGGCGATGTTCTCCGGATAAAAAATGGCTTCGGCGTAGGTTAAAAGCAAAACCGTGGAAAAAATTTTTTTCCAGCCGCCCGCTTCCGGCTTGCGCCATGCTGACTTTCCAGTTATCCTTCGGCGTTTAATATTACAACATTTTGCCATTGAAATTTTGAAGATGTATCACCGGGGTTTATGGTTTTCCAAATTTGCCATTCGGCAGTTTGTACGGTGGTTCCGAACAACCCCGGTCATATAATTTAATAGCGGTTTCGCCACCTTTTTCCTTTCGTAATCTTTCTTTCGTTTTCGCTGGAGCAAAGGCTCGCCCATGCATCAGGATTGCCTCTTCTGTAAAATCGCCGCGGGACAGATCCCTTCCCAAAAAGTCTACGAAGACGACGCCTATTACGTTTTCAAAGACATCAAACCCGCCGCCCCCGTGCACTGGCTGGTCATACCCAAACGCCATCTCGACCGCCTCGCCGCCGCCGACGACTCCGATCAGGGCCTCCTCGGCGGGCTGCTCCTGGCCGCCAAGCGCGCCGCCCAGGCGAATGGTCTCGGCGATTACCGCCTGATCATCAACGACGGCCCCGGCGCCGGCCAAACCGTCTTCCACCTCCACGCCCATATTCTCTCCGGCGCGGTACTTGGAGAAAAACTTTTGTAAAACCGCGACTATAATCACATCTAACTCTACAACGCTAGATTTGCGGGAACCGCCCCGCAAATCTAGCATGAATAACCAGTTGCGGTGACCTTTGTTCTTTGCCGCCAGCGCCGGAATTATTGTCTAACCCTATACTCATGCTACTATTGCGGAAGCGGTTCCCGCAAAAGTAGCGTTGGAAGGAGCCACCATGACCAACGCCAATATCGTCGGACAACGCATCAAAACCATTCGCGAAAAACGCCAAATGTCGGTCGCCGACCTCGCCGCCGCCATCCCCGGCGACGCCGCCGGCAATGTCGGCCTGATCGAAAGCCTCGAACGCGGGGAACTCGTCCCGTCCCTTACCCCGCTCCTGCAAATCGCCCGGGCCCTCGGCGTCCGCTTGGGCTCATTCCTGGACGATCAAACCGGCAACGCCGTCGTCCTCACCAAGGCGGATTCCCTCGCCACCACCTCCCGTTTTGTCGGGTCGAATTTGGGCGGAAAACGCGCCGAACTCGCCTTCCATTCCCTCGCCGCCAATAAGACCGACCGCCACATGGAACCGTTCCTCATCGACGTCAAACCCCACACCGGCGAGGCGATCCTCTCCACCCATGAAGGGGAGGAGTTCATTTACGTCCTGTCCGGGGAAATCGAGGTGGCTTACGGCAAGGAAAAGTACCGCGTCGCGGCGGGCGACAGCATTTATTACGATTCAATTGTTCCCCACCACCTGCACGCGGCAGGGAATGACGAGGCGAAGATCCTGGCGGTGGTTTACGCGCCGTTTTGATTGACTTTAGAAGAAATCGAGCAAACCGCCACTCGATTTCTTCTAAGGTAAAACCTTTTTCCTACTGCCTTTCGCAGGTTGATTTATGAACGAACACCTTATCCGGGCCATCCTCGAGGGAAACGCGGGTTGGCCCGGAGGCTTGATAAAGGGCGCCCTCTGGCCGGCCGGCAAGCTGTACGGACTGGCCATGTCCTTGCGCCGCGATGCCTACCGCCGGGGCGTTCTCGTGTCGGAAAAAGCAGCGGTTCCGGTAATTTCCGTAGGGAACCTGACCGCCGGCGGCACCGGCAAGACGCCGTTTACGGTAATGTTGGCGCGCTTCATGTTGGGAAGGAAACGCCGGCCGGCGATATTGCTTCGCGGCTACCGCCGGTCCGCCGCCGGGGTTTCGGACGAAGCGGAGTTGTACCGCCGGGAACTTCCCGGGGTTCAGGTCGTCACCGGGGCCGACCGGCGCGCCTCGGCGGCGGAAGCGGTTCGCGGCGGGGCGGATCTGCTCATTCTCGACGACGGTTTCCAGCATTTGCGGCTCCGGCGGGATCTGGACCTTGTCCTGATTGACGCAACCTCGCCGTGGGGGGGCGGGAACACGTTTCCCGGCGGGCTTCTCAGGGAAGCGCCGGCCGCGCTTGGCCTTGCCGATTGCCTCGTCGTCACCCGGTCGGATCAGGTCGCCGCGGAAACACTGCGGGTAATACAAGAACGCCTCGCCACGCTTGCCCCTCGCGCCCTTTCCCTCACCGCCTGCCACGCCCCGAAGCGCCTGACCCGGTTGGATGGCGTGCAACTGCCGCTGGAAGCGCTAAAAGGCCGGCGGGTGGTGGCGCTGGCGGGAATTGCCAGGCCAGAGGCGTTTATGCGCACGCTTGCCGACCTGGGCGCGGAAGTGGTGGGGCAGGTTTTCGGGGAAGATCACGTGGAATTTTCGAAAATAACGCTTAAACGTTGTTTTTCTCTGGCAAAACAGCGTGAAGCGCTGGTGGTGACCACAGAAAAAGATAGGGCCAGGGGGATTTGGGCGGCTCAAGACGGCGAAATGGCCGATGACATAAAAGGTAAGCCATTATCCAGGATCGGTAACGGAAACCCTGCGCAAGGAAAGCAAGGGGAGGTGTGGATTCTGGGAGTGGAAATGCGGGTCGACCAACCGGAACGGCTGGAGGAACTGCTGGAGCGGCTCTGAAGGGTTCGAGGCGCCGGCAAGTCCGGTTATTTGTTATCCCGCAGGAAAAATCCCTCTTGCTTTTTGCCTAAATGCGGGCAGAATGGCTGCATGTGCAGTTACGTTATGATCGCCGCAAATAGAATTGGTGAAAACCCTACAAGGGGCGACCATATTGCCTTTGGAGGCTCCGATAAGGTTATGTCATCGCAACTCCTTACTTTACAGTCGCAACCGGCCAGCATCGACCAGGCCGTCGATAGAATCATCTCCCGTTTCCGCGAGCGCGGCCGAATCGACATGGGTTCGGAAACGGTGCGGGCGGCGCTGCGGGATCGCCTTTCCCATGCCGGTTTTTCCGAGCCGGAACTGCGCCTTCTCGAAGTAAACATGTTGGGGAATATCTCCGGCTGGATGGAATTCACCCTTGAGGAACGCAAATCCGGCCGAAATGTCATCCCCGATTTCGCCCGTCACCTCCGCACCTCATTTCTGGCCCACTGCCGCGAACACAACACTCCCCCCGAAGAAGCCATCGCCATGTCCATCGAGCTCGCTACCGCTATCATGGAGCTCGCCAGTTCCTTCCGCCGGCAACTGAACATCGGTTCCGGCGGGGCGGCCAGCGAATAAGGACGCCCCCATGGATGATGCCCCGGAAGGGACAAACCACCCCGCCGCCCCGAATGCGGCCGACCCAAACCAAACCACTTCCGCCCCGGCGGTTTCCCTCGCGGTCGAGGAGGAACGTTCCGTGCGGCGGGAAGAGTTGTCCCGCCTCGCCCAAACGGGACCGCGCGCCGGCAATCAGGCCGGCGCTCTCGCGTTTCTCGCCCTGATCATGCTGATTGGCGCCGCCCTGCACTTTTACCTCAGCGACCGCGGCGGTTCAAGTTACCTCAACCGCTTGAACTCCGAGCTGCAAGGCCACGCCGAACTGGTCCTCGCCAGCCAGGAGGAGGGGGCGCGGACAGTGGTGTCACCGTCCTGGCCGTTCCGTTTTTACGAAAAAATTCGCAGTGACATTTTCGTCTATGTCGCCTTCGCCTTTGCCGCCGCCTGGTTTTGGACCTTGTCCGCCCGGGCGCGGGCGCGCCGGGACGCGTTCATCGTCCACGCGGGTCTACGGGATGAGATAGCCCATTTGCGGCGGCGGGTCGAACAATTGGAGCGCGGGAGCGGTATGGCTGCCGCAGATACCCCGAACGCCGCCGACGACCCCAAATGATTTGGCAAAACCATAGTGAAAGGAAAAACCTTGCCTCCCTATCGCCGCGTTCTCTTGAAAGTTTCCGGTGAAGCCCTCGGCGGCGACGCCGGTTCCGGTTTCGATCGGGCCTGCATCCAGATGGTCGCGGGGGAAATCCGCGATTTGTGCGCGAACAACATCGAAACGGCGGTCGTGGTCGGGGCGGGGAATTTTGTCCGGGGAATTGAAAGTTCCACTTTGGGGATCGAACGGGCCACGGTCGACTACATGGGAATGACGGCCACCATCCTGAATGCGCTGGCCTTGCAGGCGGCGATCGAGGGCATGGGCTACGGTACGCGGGTTCTCACCGCCATCAAGGCCGACCAGGTGGCGGAACCTTATATTCGCCGGCGGGCGCAGCGGCATATGGAAAAGGGCCGGGTGGTGATTCTCGCCGGCGGGACGGGAAACCCGTTCTGCACCACCGACACCGCGGCGGCGCTCCGCTCCATCGAACTGGACTGCAAGGCGATTTTGAAGGCGACGAAAGTGGACGGGATTTACTCGGCCGATCCCATGAAACACCCGGACGCGGTGAAATACGATCACATCACTTACGCCCGGGCATTGAGCGAGAACCTGCGGGTGATGGACTCGACCGCCTTCACCATGTGCCAGGAACATCAGGTGCCGATTGTGGTTTATTCCCTGCGGACGCCGGGGAACACGCTCAAGGCGGCGACGGGGAAACAGATTGGCACCCTGGTCGATTCCGAAGGGTGATTAAATTAAGGGTGATAAAAATTATTGAGTTCGACCCATCATTCCATACACGAAAGGAACCAGCATGTCCGCCGACAATGTCATCAATGGCCTCAAGGACCACATGGAAAAAGCCGTTTCGCACCTCCAGAAGGAATTCCGCCTCACCCGCACCGGCCGCGCCACTCCCGCGCTGGTCGAAGGGGTCAAGGTGAACGCCTACGGCGCGGAAGTCCCCCTGAAGCAGTGCGCGACTATTTCGGTCCCCGAGGCGCGGCAGCTGATGTTGAAGCCGTTTGATCTAGGCCTCCTGAAGGAAATCGAGAAGGCGCTCCTGGCTTCGGAACTTGGCGTCACTCCGCAGAACGACGGGAAGATTATCCGCCTGACCTTCCCGCCCCTCACCGAGGAACGCCGCAAGAAGCTGGCCCAGGACGTGAAGGCGAAGGGGGAGGAGGCGAAGGTGGTGGTCCGTAACGCCAGGCGGGACGGGGTGAAGGCGATTGAGGACCTGGAGAAGAAGAAGGAGCTGAGCGAGGACGACTTGAAGAAACTGAAAGATCGGATTCAGGACGTCCTGAAGGAATACGAGAAAAAGGTGGATCAGGAGGTCGACAAGAAGTCGAAGGAAATCATGGAGATTTGAGGTGATGGGGTTCGGGGTGAATTTTCGCGGGGCGCCCGGGTTTCGGGCGCCCCATTGACTTGTGGGGGGACAATACATGTCGGGAAAAAAAGTTTATCTGGAAACCTCTGTAATTGGGTATTTAACTTCGCGCCCAAGCCGCGATATCATCAAACTTGCAAAACAAGAACTGACTCGGCAGTGGTGGGATAGGAGCAGGGCGACATTTGAACTTTATGTGTCTGGTTTTGTTATAGGCGAGATAGAGCGCGGCGATGCAAGAGCGGCACGCCGAAGAATGGAGTTGGTTGCGGATTTTCCAAAAATCAGTCTCAATAATGATGTGGAGAAAATATATGAAAGATTAATTATGGAGAAAGCCGTGCCTACGAAGGCGACAACTGATGCGATGCACATTGCTCTGGCAGTTGCACATGGCATGGATTATCTGTTGACGTGGAATTGTGCTCACATCAATAATGCCGCGCAAAAAAAGAAAATCTCGAAAATAACTGAGGAGTTGGGATATACTGATACCATCATTGCGACGCCGGAAGAATTGACAAGGTGAAGATCATGACTGATGATGACGATCCAATTGAGGAATTGCATAAGATTCGCAAGGCAATGTATGCGGAAGCGGGTGGAACGCCTTCCGGTTTCGTGAAATATTTGCGCTCAATGGAAAAGAGGCAGGCGGGAAAATTGTTGAAACGAACCGGTGCATCTCAGATTGGAAAGACAAAAACACGGAGGAAGGCGGTTCGAAGCTAATCTGAAGGATCCCCCGCCATGCCCGCCACCACGTTCACTTTCCTCGGAACCGGAACCTCCACCGGCGTGCCGGTGGCGGGCTGCCGCTGCCGAGTCTGCCGCTCGCGGGATCCGCACGACCAGCGCCTACGCTCCTCCGCCCTCATCCGCCACGGCCGGCGGAACCTGATTATCGACACCACCCCGGAATTCCGCATCCAGTGCCTCAGGGCGAAAGTCGACACTCTCGCCGCCGTCCTTATCACCCACGATCACGCCGACCACCTGCACGGCCTCGACGACATCCGCGCCTATTCGCTTTTCAAAGACAAGGAAATACCGGTCTGGGGCAATGAAAATACCCTGAAAATCATCCGCCGCCGCTTCGACTATATCTGGAACGCCGTGCAATTGGGGGGCGGCCTGCCGGCCATCAGCCTGAACGTCGCGGCGGCCCCGTTCCGCGCCGCCGGTCTCGAAGTCACCCCGATTCCCGTCCAACACGGGCGGCTGCAAATTCTCGGTTACCGCATCGGGGATTTGGCCTATCTGACCGACATCTCCGGCTTGCCGGACAGCTCCCTGCCGCTCCTGGAAAACCTGGAAACCATGATTATCAGCTGCGTCAGAATGCGCCACCACCCGACCCACCTCAGTATCCCCAAGGCGATTCGCCTGCACCGGAAAATCAAGGCCAAACAAACCTACCTCACCCACCTCACGCATTACTTCACCCACCGGGAGTTGATCGGACTGTTACCGACCGACATCACGCCGGCCTACGACGGTCTGGAAATCGGGATTTGATTATTCCAGCAGCAAAAATCCCGGCAGGCGCGTCCGGACGTCGAAACAAACCCCCGGCCTTAACGCCGCCTCGTCCTGGAGAAGTTTCTGCAAATGCCACATTTTTTCCGTGCTGGTCAACTCCTCCTCGATTTCCGCGTCATTATACGTCCCCCAGCGCACCACCGCCCCCGAGGCGCTCACCACTTCGAAGCGGCGCCGTATTTCCTTGGTATTGTTCCCCGCCTTGAAAACGCCCGCGTTCACCACCACCCGGGCAATCGGCAATGCCTCCATCAATGGGGACGCCCAGAACGCCCGCATAATGCCCAAGCCGCCCCGCACCCCCTCGTCCGACCACACCCCGCCATATTCCGGCCGGCCCTGGATCATCCCGCTCGTCACCCCCACGATTTCGGGGAGGCGGGCAAACGCTTCCTCCTGACCCCGCACCGGCAACAGCACCCCCTCCACATCGACCAGCCAGTACAAGCCTCCCGATCTCACCTGCGCCGCCGGCAAGCGGAGCTGCAGTTCGACATCGATGCGGTTCGGGAATCTCCTTCGCATTTTCACCACTTTTTTGACCCAAACGCTCTTCGCGTACGCCTTCTCCAGATCGCTCGACAGCATCGGGTCGAGTAGGCTCCGGCCGTTAAAGGCCAAACCAATAGCCCGCATCTCCGCGACCGACTCGGGGCACTGCCGGACGGATCCGCCCAGACCCAGGGTCGAACCGTCCATGCGAAAACGCGGGTCGGCCAGGGCCGCCCGCCACAGTAAAAATGCCCCCGCCAATACCCCGCCGCAGATCGCCAGGAACATCCCGGCATGCAACAAAGCGGCCACCACCGGACCGGCATGCCGGCCGGCCGACTTCTGACGCCGTATCGCGTCCTTGACCGTTTTGTTGAGAGGGCGAACCCCGCTGGTCATCCGTTATCCCGCCCGTTCCAGCGCCAGCATCACCAGGCGCCGACATACCTGTTCGCCGCTTAGTCCCGCCGCCTTGGCTGCCATCGGCACCAGGCTGTGGCCGGTGAAACCGGGAAGCGCGTTCACTTCCAGGAAAAACGGCCCGTCCTCGCGGTAGAGAAAATCCACCCGCGCCAGGTCCCGCGCCCCGACCGCGTCGAGAATCGCCAGGGTCTGCTTCTGAACCGTCAGCATGACCGAGGACGGCAACTTGGCCGGGACCTCGTAACGGGTGGCGTCGGAAAGGTACTTCGCCTGGTAATCGTAAAATCCCGTCGCCGCCTTCATTTCGATAATCGGCAACAATTCGCCCCCGAGCCAACCGACCGTCATCTCCCGGCCGACAATTAGTTCCTCAATGAGCGCCTGGGCGTCGCAGGCCAACGCCGCGCGGAGCGCCGCCGCCAGGCCCACGGCGTTGTCCGCCCTTGACGCCCCCACGGAACTTCCGTAGGCGTTGGGTTTGACAAACACCGGGTAGGCGAGGGCCGCTTCCCGCATGAGCGCCTCGGCTTCGTCCGCCGCGGCGGAGCCGACGAGAACGCCGCGGGGAACCGGCATCCCCAGGGAGCGCATGCGTTGTTTGGTGGCGGTTTTATCGAAAGTGAGCCGGCAGGAAACGCTCCCCGAGCCGGTGAAGGGAATGCCGCGCCGTTCGAGAATCTCCTGGGCGGTGCCGTCCTCTCCGAACCGGCCGTGGAACATCATCACCGCCAGGCCGCAACGGAGCTCCTCCAGTACCTTTTCCGGATGCTCCACCGGGACCTGGACCAGGCGGTTGGGGATGCCGGCCCGCCACAGGGCGTTATGCACGTTGTCGCCGCTGGCCAGGGACACCTCGCGTTCGCCGCCGGGGCCGCCGCAGAGCACGGCAACTTCGCCTTGCAGACGGTCCATGCCGGGCAGGGTAGACGCGTGGGAATTTATTGCCATGCACTCGCTCCTTATTGGCGTCGGGAAAAATTACACTGGCTGCGAAGGGAAATGCTGAAAATTCGTTTTCACCACAGAGGCACAGAGAGCACAGAGGTTCACAGAGTAACTGAAAAGATAAGTCGGAGGTGGTTTATTAATTTTCATTATTGATCAAGTATTTCTGTATATCCCAGTTTCTT
>JAVBQR010000082.1:0-17091 GCA_031548865.1 Planctomycetota bacterium | reverse complement strand
AGCGTCACTTACGACCCTGATAAAAAGGAAGGAGGAATTGAAGTTGCCCCTTTTGTGTGCTCCGCCACGGTTTAGAAAAAATGCTGGGCCCGGCAACGTACGTCACCGGGCCCAACTTACCCTCATATGGAGCGGGCGAAGAGATTCGAACCCTCGACCCCCACCTTGGCAAGGTGGTGCTCTAGCCACTGAGCTACGCCCGCGTTGGAAAATGCAGTTTCATAGCGCCAACTCGGAATAAGGGAGTCGGGAAATACCCAGACCGATAAACCGCGTTGACGAGGCTCATTACTATATACATTCTCCACCACCATGTCAATATTTTTCATCTTTTTTTTACGAATCGGCAGCGATATAATTCCTGCCCCAAATCAGGCAACCACCGCAGACGAATAATATACCGAGCGCATAACCTCATACCGCCAAACGGTACGCCGCTTTTCGGGAGCGGATTGCCGTTTTCAGGTTTTCTTTTCGGCATAAATTGTGAATAATTCAAGGCGGCGGCGATTCACCGCAGAAAGGAGGAGGCGCTTGTTCACCGGACTCGTACGAGGAATGGGCAGCATTAGGGAGGCCGCACCATTCGGGAAAGGCCGACGTTTTCATATCGCCATCGGACCCTTGGCGGAAACGTGCGGCATCGGGCAATCCATCGCCATCAACGGCGCCTGTCTCACCGTCACCTCGCTCGACGGAGCCGTCGCCACCTTCGACGCCGTGGCGGAAACCGTCGCCAGGACCAACCTCGCCCAACTGCGCGCCGGCGCGAAGGTGAATCTCGAACCAGCCCTCAAGGCCGGCGACGTTTTGGACGGGCATATCGTCCTCGGGCATGTCGACGCCTTGGCCAGGGTGCTGGCGATTGAAACGACCGGGGCCGACAACCGGGTCCTGAAAATCGAGCTCCCGAAGGAAATCCGCCACCTGGTCGCGGAGAAGGGATCGGTCGCCGTGAACGGAATTTCCCTGACCGTGGCCAGTGCCAATTATGAATGGTTCACCGTCGCAGTTATCCCGCATACCTGGATTAATACCACGCTCGCCGACTTGAAACCGGGGGACGGAGTCAATCTCGAAGCCGACGTCATGGCCAGGTATGTCGCCAGGATAATGCAGTGCCGGCAGTACGCTGCGGAAGCGGGACAAGCAGCAACCGCCGCCAATCCGGCCGCGGCCTCGACCATCGACGAAGACCTGTTGCGACGGAACGGCTTTATGTAATCCTGCAACACGGGATTGGCGCGAACCGCTCCGCATATCCAGCGTTGTAGAAGCATTCGCCCCGGCGATGTATGCCGGAGACACCTTGAATTTCGGGAGACGCCATGAAAGAGGAAAGATCACCGGCGAAATCGCATCCTTGGTATGAAGAGGGGTTATGCTTTCAATGCACCGGTTGCGGGGACTGCTGCCGGGGACCGGGCGGTTACGTGTGGGTCACCATCGAGGAGGCGAAGAGCATCGCCAAGGCGTTGGGCATGGATTTTGACGCCTTCGCCGCGAATTTATTGCGGAAGACCACCACCGGACTGGCGCTGGTCGACGGTCCGCACGGGGACTGCCCGCTGTTGGGCGAGGACGGCCGCTGCCGGGTTTACCAGGCCCGGCCGGTGCAGTGCCGGACCTGGCCGTGGTGGGACGAGAACCTGGGCGGAAGCGACGCCTGGGAAGCCGCGGCAAGGCGTTGTCCCGGGATCAACCGGGGACCGGTACATTCCAGGCTGTTCATCGATTGTGAGCGGGCGAAGGATTTCTGAAGAACGGCATGCCTTACTTTTCCCATGACGATATTGCGCAAATAGCCACGCCGCCGGGACCGGGCCTGATCGGGGCAATCCGCCTGTCCGGGGACCGGGCCTGGGAGATTCTCGCCCGGGCCACGACCGGGCTGGAAGACTGGTTTGCCGATCCGAATAAGGTGCGGGCGGTGCGCGACTGCCGTTTCCTCCTGCCCCTGAAACGCCCGGGCGAGACGGTTCGGAGAAGCTCCGCGCCGCCTTTGGGCTGCCCGGCCCGGGTGTTCCTGTTGCCGGCGCCGGCGAGTTATACGCGGGAGAACATGGCGGAGGTGCAACTCCCCGGGGCGGCGGTTTTGTTGACGGCCGGCCTGGAGGCATTGGTGGCGGCGGGGGCAAGGGCGGCGGCGCCGGGCGAGTTTACCTTTCGGGCGTTTCGGAACGGCCGGATTGGGCTGGGCCAGGCCGAGGCGGTGGAGGAGGTGATCGCGGCGGCGGACGCGACGGCGCGGCGCCGGGCGCTGGCGAAATTGGGGGGAGAGGGCCGGGAGTTACTTTTCCGCTGGCGGGAGCGACTCCTGGACATCGCGGCGCGGGTCGAGGCGGAGCTGGATTTTTCCGAGGATGAGTTGGACGGAAAGCTGGCGGCGGATCTCCAGGCGCTGGTGGAGGAATTGGCCGAATCCGGGGTGGCATTGACCGGTACGGGCGGGGCACGGGACGGCGCCTTGCCGCGCCTGGCATTGTTGGGGCTCGCGAACGCGGGCAAGAGTTCGTTATTGAATCGCCTCCTGGGCCGCCAGGCGGCTCTGGTTTCGGAGGAGGCTTCGACGACCCGCGACGCGCTGCCGCACGAGGTCGAATGGGATGGCGCGAGGCTGGTGTTGATTGACAATCCCGGCTTCGACGGCGGGACGGGCGGCGGGGGCGGGCGGGCGGCGGCGCGGGGGTTCAAGGGCATGGGGGGGGAGGAAGCGGTTTGCTGGGTGATTGACGCTTCGCGGGAGTTTGGGGCGGACGCGGCGGAGTTTTTGGCGGCGCTCGGGGGCAGGCCGGGCCGGTTTTTGTTGGCCTTGAACAAGGCGGATTTACCGGAGAGGATAACGCCCGAAAGGGCGGCGGAATTTGCCCGGGAACGGGGTTTTTCCCCCGATTGGTGCGGCCGGGTGAGCGCGGCGACGGCGGAGGGGGTAGACGCGTTCCGCTCCGCAGTGACGGCACTAATCAAGAACGAGGAACGGCGCTGCGCCCTAGCGGAGGCGGAGGGGTGGAATGTCCGCGAGCGGACGGAGCTGGCGGGAGCCTTGAGCGAATGCCGAATGGCGGCAAGGGTGATGACCGACGGCGGAGGCATCGAATTGGCGGCGGAGAACTTGCGCCAGGCGGCGGCGGCCTTTTCCCGAAGTTTGGGCGAAGGGTATGGTGAAGAAGTGTTGACGCGGATTTTTTCCGCGTTTTGTTTGGGGAAATGAGCATGAGCGAAGCGACCTCCTATACGGCCGACGACGTTTTCATTTTTGCCGACGGGGCCTGTTCCGGCAATCCCGGGCCGGGGGGCTGGGGGGCGATTTTGCGATGTCCCGCCTTGAATTTGGAGAAACGCCTGTCCGGAGCGGAGCGTAACACCACCAACAACCGCATGGAATTGCGGGGAGTGATCCAGGCTTTCCGCGCCTTGAAGCGGCCTTGCCGGGTGGTGGTGACGACGGACAGCCGTTATGTGGTGGACGCATTCCAGAAGGGCTGGTTGAAGTCGTGGCAGAAGAACGGTTGGCGCACGGCAGCCAAGGAGCCGGTCAAGAACGAGGATTTGTGGCGGGAGCTGCTGGCCGTCTCGGCGGAACACGCGGTGGAGTGGCATTGGATTCGCGGCCATGCGGGACACCCGGAGAACGAAGTGGCGGACCAACTGGCGGTGGCGGCGCGTTTGGCGTTGCGGTGACGACTTGGCGAATTCGACAGACATGGCGCACTATCCGGGAAAAATCGGTTTTTTTACTTGCTTTATTATGAAGTTTTGCAAAAAATCTCGAGTGAATTGCCGATCGCCATTTTGCATAAACCCACTATCCATAACCCAATAAAACCGTACCGCCGCATCCTGTTCCGTCGCCTACCTCTCCACACGTCATGCCGGCGTGATAAACGCCTGCTTCACCCCGAACGGGCGGTAACGCCCTGAATCCAGAGGGATTTACGATGACGGCGGTATTACTTCTTTATCGTGACTACTTGGTGGTACTACTGCCGTCCGCGTCAATCCCTCTGGATTCAGGGCGTTACCGCCCGTTCGGGATGCAGCATACGCTTGCGACGCCGGAATGACGAGCGGGGAGGTGTAATCGTAACAGGACTCGAAGTCACGTGTTACCTCAACATGCAACTGTAGTACTAGTGATGCGGCGTGACATGGTTTGGTGTATTATTCGCATTCGTTAATTCCTTTATTGATAGAAGAGGATAATTCTTCCAGGGCATGCCTAGCCCCCGTTCCTTCCTGAAAAGAAAAGGAACGGAAATCCCGGAGGATCCTTACCGAAGCCCGAAGGGCGGATTTTTGGGGTAAGATGGTCAGTCAAACCCCGGCGTGCTCTAGGATGGCCTAACTACCCGCCTTCTTCTCCTCCGCGACCCGTTAAATCGCACTGGCACGCCTTAAAAAGACCCTTCGGACTCCGCATGACCGGGATTTCCGTTCGGGTATTGCAGCTTGGCCAAAGCTGAACCACAAAATACGTTGTAGCCTTGTTCACGCGCGGCAATATATTTTTTTCAGATTTTTTGCAGATTGGCGATTATACTTGAACCACTTTGGTTTCCTGGAAACCTCCTGTCTCCGCATCCTGTTACGGCCCACCCCTCCCCAAACGTCGGCGGTAACGGCTAGGCAAGGGAATGGCAGCACCGGACCTTGTAACGCCGGACTCCCCCACACGTCATTCCGGCGTCGCAAGCGTTCAACCGGGGTGAGGCGTAACTCGCCGGAATCCAGGCCGATAAACCGTCGCTCGGTGGTTCCACTAAAAAACCCATGTACACCTCCGTAAGGGCTTGTTACGAAATAACTATAGCAAGTTGATACTGCGTCACGACGGCCGCGTCCGCAATTTGTGCCCGAACCGCCGGCACAAATGGCTACCGCGTCCGCCGTTCCTTGTCTAAACTTGCTATAGTTAATTCGTAACAAGCCCTAAGACCAGGGGCAAACGCCACGGTAGCGATTGTCTATCGGCCTGGATTCCGGCGAGTTGCGCTTCTCCCCGGTTCAATGTTTATGGCGCCGGAATGACGAGTGGGGGGGTATGGGGAGTGACAGGGTCCGGAGCCGCCATTCCCTTGCCTAGCCGTTACCGCTGACGAGTGGGGAGGTATGGGGCGTTGAGACGCCGTTCCCTTGCCTAGCCGTTACCGCCGACATTTGGGGAGGGGTGTACGTAACAGGATGCGGAGACAGGAAGGTTCCCGAAAAACATAGTGGTTCCAGTATAAACCGCCAATCGTCACTTTGTAAAAATCGTTTTTGCCTGTGTTTCAGGGGTTTTTAACTATCATTCCGCCGGGCGGCGGAAGATGCGGATCTCAATTCAGCCGGGAGAAGAAGTCATGAAGAAATCTTTAAGTCTGTTGTGCTTAGCCTTGGCCCTGTTCACCGTTTTCGCGCTCGCCAGCGAACTTCGCGCCGGCGAAAAACTCAAGGTCGGCTACATCGTCAGCGACATGAGCCACGAGTGGTACCAGAACATCTGCAACGGCGCCACCCGCCGCGCCAAAGAGAAGGGGGTCGACCTCACCATCGCCGACGCCGCCATGAATCCCGGCACCCAGATCAGCCAAGCCGAAAACCTGCTCGCCTCCGGCGTCGACGTCCTCGTCCTGACCCCGGTGGACGCCAAGGCGCTGGCCGGCGTGGTCGCCGACGCCACCGACGCCGGCGTCCCGGTCGTCACCGAGTCGAACAAAGTGGCCGGCGCCGTCACCTATGTCGGCATCAGCAACCAGGCCGCCGGCAAGAAGGCCGGCTTGTGGATGGCCGACTACGCCAAGAAAAACAACATCGATCCGAAAGTCCTGATCATCGGCTTCCCCAACTACGAAGACTGCCGCCAGCGGGTCACCGGCTTCAAGGAAGGCATGGACGAGGCGGGCGCCAAATACGTGGTGAAGCAGGAAGTCGACTCGAACGGCAGCAAGGAAATCGCCCTCCGCGTCGCCGCCGACGCCCTCACCGCCAACCGCGACGTCAATGTCATCTTCGGCATCAACGACAACTCCACCTCCGGCGGCATGAACGCCTACAAGGAAGCCGGTCTCGACGAGTCCAAACTCACCGCCATCGGCTTCGGCTTCGAGGGCGTGGTCGGCCGCGAGGCGCTCCTCGGCAACACCCCCTACAAGAGCGCCCTCGGGATGTTCCCCGACTACGTCGGCGCAGCGTTCATCGACGCCGCCATCGCCATTTCGAAAGGCGAAAAACTCCCCGAACACTACGAAACGCCGACGGTCATGATCACCAGGGAAAACTTCCCCACCTTCTACACCAAGAACGCCGACGGGTCCTATACCACCAACTTCGCGGCTATTGACGCGCTGAAGAAATAGACGGAAGTTTTGCCAAGTGACGGTTGAACCGCCAACCGTCACTTGGTAAAAATCGTTTGTTCCGGAAAAGCACGGGGTTTTCCTTATGCAAAACTCCCGTAACCGGCAAAATGATTATTGCCGAACGGCCACTGGCGGTTGAGTCGCCGTTCACTGAAAATTCCGTAAGGATATCAGGCGATGAGCGTAAACGAGATGAACGCAAGCCAGCGTAAAACCCGATCCGCATGGTCCAGCCTCTGGGAGTACGAACAGCTCGCCCTGCTCCTTACCTTTCTGGCGCTGTGCGTCATCCTTTATTTGCTCGAGCCGAAATTCCTCAGCCGGGTCAATATCATCAACGTACTCCGCCAAGCCTCCATGACCGCCATCTGCAGCATCGGCATGGTCATGCTGGTGCTCCTGGGCTGCATCGACCTGTCGGTCGGCTCAGCCCAAGCCGTGGTCGGGGTGTTTTGCGTATGGGTGGTGGTCCACAGCGGAAACGTCGCCCTCGGGGTCGCCGCCGGACTCCTGATTGGCGCTTTCATCGGCCTGGTGAACGGACTGGTGGTGACCCGCCTGAAAATCACCGCCCTCATCGCCACCCTCGGCACAATGTCGATCCTGAGCGGCTCCGCCATGGTCGCGACGAAAGCCGTCTCCATCCAGGTCCTCGACCCCGCCTTCCTCTTCATCGGCACCGGGCAGGTGCCACTCCCGCTGATCGGCCGCGTCCCGCTGCCGGTCCTGATTCTCCTGGTCCTGGTGGTGATCTTCAGTTATGTCCTGAACCACACCTCCTTCGGCCGCCAACTCTACGCCATCGGCGGCAACGAAACCGCCGCCGGTCTGGCCGGGATTCCCGTCAACCGCATCAAGCTCACCGCCTTCGTCCTGGCCGGCATCCTCACCGGACTCGCCGCCATCATCCTCGCCAGCCGCATGAATTCGGGCCAGCCCACCGCCGGGCTCGGCTTCGAAATGCAGGTCATCGCCTCGGTCGTAATCGGCGGCGTGAGCATGAACGGCGGCCGCGGCACCCTCGGCGGCGCCATGATCGGCGTCCTGATCCTGTCCGTCCTCTCGAACGGCCTGGTGTTGATGGACGTCAACAGTTTTTGGCAGAATATCCTCCGCGGCATCGTCATCATCCTCGCCGTCTACCTCGACGAACGGCGCCGGGCCAACACCGCCAAAAACCTGCTCGCGGCCAGGTTCGCTTAGCTTTCAGGAGATTCCGGCCATGAACGCGGCACCATTCATCGAACTGAAAAACATCCACAAGCGCTTCCCCGGCGTCTATGCCCTGAAGGACGTTTCCCTCGACGTCAAGCCCGGCGAGGTTCACGCCCTGGTCGGCGAAAACGGGGCGGGGAAATCGACCCTCATCAAAATCATCGCCGGCTTTCACCAGCCCGACGACGGCGAATGCCGCATCGACGGCAAACCCGCCGTCCTCCATAAGCCCGCCGACGCCATCCGCGAACGCATCGCCGTCGTCTACCAGGAATTGAACGTCGTCGACAGCCTTTCCGTCGCCGAGAACGTCTACTACGGCCGGCTGCCGGTGAGCGGCTACGGCCGGGTGCTGTGGCCGGTATTGTACAAAAAAACCCGCGAGGTTCTGGACCGGATCGGCTTCGAGGTCGACCCGAAACGGAAAGCCGGCCTCCTCAGCATCGCCCAAAAGCAAATGGTGGAAATCGCCAAGGCCCTGTCCGAAGAGCCGCGCCTGGTGGTGATGGACGAGCCGACCTCGGCCCTGGCGCCGGTGGAAATCCACAACCTCTACCGGGTGGTGAAGACGCTCCGTTCCCAAGGGGTGGGGATCATCTACATCTCCCACAAGCTTGACGAAGTCTTCGAACTCGCCGACCGCATCACCGTGCTCCGCGACGGCCAACGCATCGCCTGCGTGCAGGCGAAGGAGGTCGACGAGCCGGAACTCATCACCATGATGGTCGGGCGGAAACTCGAAGACATGTTCGGGCAGAAGCGGACCGCCGGCAGCTGCCAGGACGGACCCTGTGCCCTCGAATGCACCGGCCTTTCCACCGACACGGTGAAGGACATTTCCTTCCACGTGCGGCCGGGGGAAATCGTCGGCTTCTCCGGACTCATGGGGGCGGGACGCACCGAATTGGCCCGGGGCCTGTTCGGGTTCGACAAACGCGCCTCGGGCACGGTGCGGATTTACGGGGAGGTTTTGCCGTCCGGGCACATGCCGTCGGCGGTGCGGTCAGGGGTCGGGATGGTGCCGGAAAGCCGCAAGGACGAGGGCATTTTCCCCAATTTCACCGTCAGGCAAAATTTGACCATTTCCGCCCTCGGGCAGTTCGGCGCCCGGGGACGCCTGTCCCGCCGTTTGGAACGTGACGCCAGCGAAAAAATCATCCGGGACCTTTCCATCAAGACGCCCGGCATCGAGCAGCTTCTCGTCAACCTCTCCGGCGGAAACCAGCAGAAGGTGATCATCGGCCGCTGGCTGGCGAAGGAAAACCTCCGCGTCCTCATCGTCGACGAACCGACCCGCGGCATCGACGTGGGGGCGAAGGCGGAGATCTACACCCTGCTCAAGAAAATGGCCGACGGCGGCCTGGGAATCCTGGTGATGTCGTCGGAAATGCCGGAGCTGCTGGGCCTGTGCGACCGGATTTACGTCATGAAAAACGGCCGCATCACCGGCGAATTCGCCCGGGACGAGGCGACCCAGGAAAAGATACTCGAACGCGCCATCGGGTAAATTGGGAGACTAGGATGAGCGACCAGAAAACCGTCAGCAAAGGCGGAAGTTTTCACGAACGCACCCTGCCGTCGAGCTTGGGCGGAGGCGCCGACTCGGGGGGGCCGTCGCGGTCGGCGACGCCGCTGGAACGCGAGACCCTGCGGCGGCTGGCGGCACGGAAGCGGGAGATCGGGGAGCTCCCGATCCAGGCCGAAACCGCCGCCCTGTGGCGCGGCTTGAACAGCCTCAAACCCGGGCGCCCGCTGGTGTGGATCAACGAAATCCCCTGGCACGAAATGAATGTCGCCGACGAATTGACCTGCGTCTGCGAGGACCCTTTCCTCAAGGCGGTCGAATGGAACCTCCGCTCGGAAATCTACCAGTGGAACCACCTCCGCTGCGACATGGTGGTCGACCCCTTCCTGCTGGTCCGCTACGTGTGCGGCCCCGTAAGCACCTACGCGGATTTCGGCATGACCGAAAAGTACAGCGACTACGATCACGCCTCGGAAGTCGAACTGGGGAAGAACCCGCTCGGGGAATCGGCGATTCACGGCTCGGTCCGATATGAAAACATCATCAATTCGGAGGAGGACCTGCGGCGCCTGAAGACGCCCGAGGTCTGGTTCGACCGCGAGGAAACGGAGCGGCGCTTCAACGTCCTGTCGGAAATCCTGGACGGCGTCATCCCGGTCCGGAAAATCGGCATCGAACACCAGTGGTTTTCCCCGTGGGACCAGATGATCCACTGGTACGGCATCGAACGGTTGTACCTGGACATGTACGACCAGCCGGAACTGGTGCACGCGCTGCTGAAACGTTTCATGGAATGCATGCACGCGGTCCTCGACCGGCAGGAAGAGCTGGGGCTCCTCGCCGCCGGGAACGGCAACCACCGGGTGGGTTCGGGCGGATTGGGAATCACCTCGGAACTGCCGGCACCCGGCTGCGTGCCGGACCACGCCAGGCCGATCGACCAGTGGGGCACCGGCACCGGGCAGATTTTCTCGGAAGTGAGCCCGGACATGCACGAGGAGTTCTGCCTCCAGTACGAACGGCCCTTCATGGCTCGTTTCGGAATGAACTGCTACGGCTGCTGCGAACCCCTGCACAACAAAATCGCCCTGATGCGGACGATTCCCCGGCTGCGGCGGATTTCCATGTCGCCGTGGATTGACGCCGACAAGGCGGTCGCGGAAATCGGCGCCGACTATATTTTCTCCTACAAGCCGACCCCGGCGGTATTCGCCGCCGACGCCTATATGCGGGACGACGCGAAGCGGATCTTGCGGGAGATCCTGGAAAAAACCCGCGGCTGCCGGGTCGAACTGATTATGAAGGATGTCACCACCGTCCGCAACGACCCGAAACGGCTCTGGGAATGGGCGGACGCGGCGATGCGCCTGGTGCAGGGCTAGAGCGGCTCTAGCGCTTACCCGGGTGAGGCTTGGCCTTGCCCGGCCGATGCCGGCTGACTTCGGCAATTTCGGCGAATTGGTAGAGGTGGGTCTGGTTGTCATCTTCCTGGACCAGGACGCCGGAGGTGTCGATGCGGAGAATGGTTTTCACCACCTGGGAACCGTTTTTCAACATGATGTCGCAGGGGTGGTTGATGAAAGTGGCGGGGTTGGGAATGGGCATGCGCGGTCCTTTCGCGACGCGGTAAACCAATTCAGGCGAAAATATCCTCAACCTGTCTGGCGAAACGGGTGAATTTTTCCAGGAACACCGGCAGAACCACCTTCGCGCCTTCGTAGTCCTCGTTCGTGCCCATATTCTCCAGCTCGAAGGCGAGATTGGCCAGTTCATCGGCGCCAAGATTGCGTAACGATCCTTTTGCCCCGTGCGCTTCGACCCGGAAGCGGTGAAAATTCCTTTCCTCCAGGAACGCCGTCAAATTCGCCGGAATCGTCAGGGAAATATCCTTCACCAGACCCAGCACCTCCAGGTACAAGTCGGCGTCTCCCGCCACGTTCACCATCGCCTCGTCGACATTCAGACCCTCCACCTGGCGGGCGCGCGCCAACAACGCCGCTCCGGGGATCGCCGCCGGGGCGGCTTGCCCGGGAGTTCCGGCGCGGTCCGCCGACCCTGCCGATCCCGCCGGCAAACCCGGCCCGACCGGCGCAGCCTTCCTGTCCTCGGGTCGCCGCACATCCGTTTCGAGGTGCGCGGGCATGTGCCGCAGCAACACCCGGGTATGGAGTTCCCTGCCGTCCAAACCCCGCCGCCGCGGCAGGTCGGGTTTGGGATTGCCGAAAATGGTCACCGGCACGCGCTTACTTACCGGCATCCACTTGTAGAGGATGGCCTGCAGATTCGCCTTGACGATCGGTTTGGACAGGAAGTCGTTCATGCCCGACTCGAGGAACAGCTCGCGGGTGCCGATGACCGCGTTCGCGGTAAGGGCGACGATGACCTGCTCCGCGAAACGGCCGCCCATGGCGCGGATTTTCAGCACCGTCTCCACGCCGTCCATCTCCGGCATCATGTGGTCCATGAAGACGATGTCGTAGGAATTCGTCTTCAGCTTCGCGATACCCTCCTGTCCGGAGGTGGCCTTGTCGCAGGCGATGTTGAAAAGGCCGAGGAGACCGCTGGCGACGTCGAGGTTGATGGTGCTGTCGTCGACCACCAGCGCCCGGGAGTCGTCGGAATAACGGGCGGGCCGCAGCGCCGCCGCCTGGTCCAGCACCTGGTCGGGGTCGCCGATGACTTTGGCCACGCGGATGTGGAAGACGGATCCGAGGCCCGGCACCGATTCGACGCTGATTTCCCCGCCCATGAGGCTGGCGAGGTTTTGCGAGATGGAGAGGCCGAGGCCGGTTCCCCGGATGGCGCGGTGGCGGTCGGAGTCGTCCAACTGCTGGAAGGGCCGGAACAGCAGGGGGATGTCTTCCGACTTGATGCCGATGCCGGTGTCCCGGACGTTGAAGAGAAGATGCTTGCTGTCCTCCTTCACTTCCAGGCTCACCAGGCCGTCGTTCGTGAACTTGATGGCGTTGCCGATGATGTTGAGGAGCACCTGCCGCAGGCGGAGTTCGTCGCCGAAGAGGTATTTCGGCAGGGCTGGGGAGAGCTCCATGCTGAAGGCCAGGCCCTTGTTCTGCGCCAGGTATTCGCAGAGGGAGGCGATTTGTTCCAGCAGGGAGTGGAAGTCGTAATGCGTTTCAATAAGGGGGAGCTTCCCCGACTCCAGCTTGGAGAGATCGAGAACGTCATTGATGATCCCCAGGAGGGATTCGGAGGCGTGCTTGATGTCCCGGGCGTACTTTTCCTCGCGCGGTTCCAGGGGTTCGTTCAGGAGAAGCTCCGACATGCCGAGAATCGCGTTCATGGGGGTGCGGATTTCGTGGGACATGTTCGCGAAGAAACGGTCCTTGGCCTGTGAGGCCTGTTCGACGCTGTCGCGCTGGAACTGCGCTTCGAGGGCGAGGATGCCGAGTTCGTGGAGGTGGGAGAGCTGTTCCACCATGAGCATCATCGAGTCTTCGAGCTCGTCGACCTCGTGGCGCGGCACCTTCCTGGGGAGATAGTCGCCGAGGACGCTGTTGATCTGCCCGTTGGCGATGCGTTCGGCGCGGGCGGTCAGGGTTTTTATGGGCTGGACGATGTTGCGGGTGGCGAAGAAGACGCTGGCCGCCAGCAGGGCCAGGCCGACGAGTCCGGCGCCGAAAATCAGGCTCGCGGCAGCCCGCGCCTCGTGATACAGAAGCGACTCGGAGATTTCCGAAAAGAGGAACAGGGGCGCGTCGGCGTGGCTGGGAAGTACCTGATTAAGCTGGTTTAAAGCCCTGGTTTTGAGCAGGGGCGAGAAGGATTCGAAGCTGAGATTGCGGTGCCGGGCAATGGCGTCACGGATATTCCCGAGAACTTCGGCGGGGTAGCCGAGTTCGCCGATGTTGCGGTCGCGAAAACCGGGGTCGGAGGAATAGAGAATCAGCCCGTTCTCAGCGAGAAGGAAATAGCGCTGGCCGGAGGCGCGTTCGTTTGCATCGAGGAAGGCGAAGGCTTTGGAATAGGCAATGTCGATGCCGGCGACGGCGACGATGCGGTCCCGGTATTTGATCGGCTGGCAGTAGGAACCGACGTACTGCTTGCCGACGAATTCGCCGTAGTCGTAATTGTCGAGGGTATAATAAATCGGTTGTCCCGTGCCGCAGGGTTGGTGGTACCATAAGGACAGCGCGGAGTCGTTCAGCAACTTTTCGGGGATTTCCTTCTGGACGACGCCGGCGTCGCCTTTGTTGATGAAGATAATCCCCTGCCGTTTTTCGTTATGGTTGACGCCGGGCTCGAAGACAATCCAGGAACCGACGGCGTAAGGGGTGATGGAAAGGAGGTTCCTGACCCAGCCCAGCGTCTCCTCCGCGTCGGCCTGGTGGTGGGCGATGGAGACGGGGATGTTCAGGCAGGCGTATTCCACCAGGGAAAATATTTCCCGCAGGGTGTCATTGGAGGTGGAGACGGCTTCGCCAGACGAGAAATCGATGCTTTTCCGGGCAAATTGGTCATTGGCGCTGTATATGATATGGTTGACGAGAAGGAGCATGATACAGAATATCAACGCCAGCGGCAACAGGGTCGCCAGGAGAATACGGGGAAAAATGTTGAGCCGCAGTTTTTTCATTTCGTTCCGTTGTCCAAATTATTATCCGGTTCAGAGACCCAGGCATAAAGCTTTTGCTCGCCCTGCACGATTCGGTAGCGCGGTTGGCTGGCGAGGATGATGTCCCGAAGCACCCGGGGGTCGTCGGGCAAATGGTAGGTGCAAATGGACAATTTTGGGGCGAATTTTGCCAGTACGTTTTTCGCTCCCCGCAGCATCAGACGCTCCGAACCTTCGATGTCGGCCTTGATGAAATCCACCCGCTCCAAACCCCGCTCGGCTACGAAATCGTCGATGGTCACCGCCTCAACCGTCTCCACGTCCTCGGAGGGGGCGGCGGCCAAGGCCTTTCCCTGGGCGTTGTCCGTCCGCTTGCTACTGCCGATGTTACTGCGTTCCACCAGAAAACGGAGCTCCTCCCGTTGGTCGGACAAGGCGTAAGGCAGCACCTCGACGTTGCCGTTCAATTTCGCGTTCCGGGTCAGGTAGGTGTCGCGAATATACCGCGAAGGCTCGAAGGCAAAGGCGCGGCAACCGCGCCTCGCGGCCAAGGCGGAGAAAAAACCCATGTTGGCGCCGCAATCCAGAACCACGTCGCCGGGACGCATTACCACCTCGCCCTGTTCGTAGTCGCCTTCGGCATTCAAGAATCGGACGATGTCTTCCCCGCCGTCACCCAGAAGGCGGCCAATGACCAGGTCGTTAAACACACCGCAGAACACGTTCGCATCGTCATCATTCACTGGGGGAACCAAGCGCACCACCCCGAAGTCGTAAAGCCCAGTCTTGTCATCGTACCATGGCTTGAGCGCATGGATATTATAATCCATCGACGTCACGGCTTCACGTCCCATCAGACGAAAAAGTGTTTTCGAGGTGGGAGCGCCTATCCATACCGACATATCCCCCAACTTTTTCTGGTACTCCAAGTATGGCAGCAATGAGCGCAGGTATTTCTCCAGGCGAGAATCGGACACCTCGCCCTTTTCCAGCATCTCCAGGATTCGCTTCCGGGCGATTGGGGCGTACTTCCTCTCCCGAAGCCTGTAGGCTCCGGACAGCCGCTGCTGGAGTCTATTTATGAACCGCATCACCTAATCCTTCTTCACCCGCATATCATTCACCCGCTTCGCCTTGCCCTGGAACCGCTCCAGGGTCTGCGGCGCGACCAGGTCGACTTCCATGTGGATGCCGGTGACCGAATTGATGGCGGTAACGATCCGCTCCCTGAGCCCCACCATTTCCCGCATCGACGCCGAGAACATTTCCGGCAAAATCTCCACCCGTACCGTCGCCACGTCCATGGTGCCGGGGCGATCCACCTCAATCATGTAGTGCGGCGCCACCTCGCGAACGCGCAGGAGGGCCTCCTCGATCTGGGTCGGGTACACGTTCACCCCGCGGATTATCAGCATGTCGTCGGAACGGCCGGTGGCGCGGCTCATCCTCACCCCGGTGCGGCCGCAGGGACAGGGATCGTACCTGAGGCTCGAAATGTCCCGGGTGCGGTAACGGATGACCGGCATGCCTTCCTTGGTCAGGGTGGTGATGACCAGCTCCCCCTTCACGCCCGGTTCGACCGACTGGAGCGTGTCCGGGTTTATGCATTCGACCAGGAAATGATCCTCGGAAAAATGCTGGCCCTGGCGCACCACGCATTCACCCGCGGCGCCGGGGCCGATGACTTCCGAGAGGCCGTAGTTGTCGGTCGCGAAAATCCCCATGTCCTCCTCGATGCGGATGCGCATTTCGTCGGTCCAGGGTTCGCCGCCGAAAAAGCCCATTTTCAGGCCGATGTCCTCCGGCTTGATGCCGTGGGCGCGGAGAGCCTCCCCAAGGGTCAAGGCATAGCTCGGGGTGCAGACAATCGCGTCGGGGCGGAGATCCTTTAGAATCGCCAATTGCCTCTCGCTGTTCCCCGACGCGGCCGGGACCACGGCGGCGCCGACTTTTTCGATACCGTAATGCAGCCCGAACCCCCCGGTAAACAAGCCGTAACCGAAGGACACCTGCACCAAATGCCCCGGCTGCAAACCGCCGGCGACCAGGAACCGCGCGACGCAACGGGTCCAGGTTTCCAGGTCCTTTTTAGAATAGGGCACGAAAGTCATCTGGCCGGTGGTGCCGGAGGAGCCGTGGATGCGGGCGATTTCGTGCTTGGGGATGGCCATGAAACCGAAGGGGTAGCCGCCCCGCAAATCCTGCTTGGTCGTGAAGGGGAGTTTCTTCAAGTCGTCGAGGCTTTTCAAATCCCGGCCGTTGATACCGTCCAGCTTCTGCCTGAAGAAGGGGACGCGCTCCTTGGCGTAATCGACAATTTTTTGCAGCCGCTCCAACTGCAACTTTTGCAGCTGTTCGCGGGGCAGCGTTTCCTCGGGGTCGAGAATGCGGTTTTCCGGCGTATTGGTCTTCATGATTATTCCGTGCCTTTCAGAATGTCGATGCCGTTCAGGACGCTGATCCCCTTCGCTTGCAGGGCGGCGATGGCTTTGTCCGGATTGTCGAAGCGGAAGACCATCACCGCGTGCTCGCCGTGGTGCGAGGTAAAGGCGTACATGTACTCGATGTTGATGCCGTTGTCCGAGATGATGTCGAGAATCCGCAACAACCCGCCCGGTTTGTCGTCCACCTCCACGGCAAGGACTTCGGCGACATTCACCACGAAGCCGGCGGCGGAGAGGATGTCCCGGGTCTTTTCCCAGTTGTCGGTCAAGAGGCGGAGGATGCCGTACTGCTGGGTGTCCGCGAGGGAAAGGGTGCGGATGGAGACCCCGACGTCGGCGAGGGTCTTGCAGATGGTGCGGAGGTGCCCGGGTTTGTTTTCCATAAAGATGGCGATTTGGTGGATTTTCATGCGGTTCTCCGGTGGTTGGGCGGAAAAAAGAAGTCGTTCATATTCCCCGTTTGTCGATGACCCGTTTCGCCTTGCCTTCGCTCCTCGCCAGCGCTTTCGGCTCGACCAGTTTCACCGACGCGTTGATGCCCACCGTCGAGAAAATGGTGTGGGCGATTTCCTTCTGGATCGTTTCCAGGGCCATAATCCGGTCGCCCAGCAATTCCGGCGTCATCTCCACCTGGACCTCCATGTTGTCCAGGCCCGAAGTGCGGGTGACGATAATCTGGTAGTGCGGGCTCATGCCTTTCACCCGCAGGAGCGCCGCCTCGATTTGCGAGGGGAAGACGTTGACGCCGCGGATAATCATCATGTCGTCGGAACGGCGGCCGATGCGGCGCATGCGGCGGATGGTGCGGCCGCAGGGGCAGGGCTCGGGCATGATGGCGGTGATGTCCCGGGTGCGGTAGCGGATCATGGGAATGGCTTGTTTGGTGAGGGTGGTGAGGACCAGTTCCCCGTCCTCGCCCACGGGGAGGACTTCGCCGGTATCGGGATTGATGATTTCCGGGTAGAAGTGGTCCTCGAGGATATGCATGCCGGA
>JAVBQR010000134.1:0-15537 GCA_031548865.1 Planctomycetota bacterium | reverse complement strand
GCCCATCTTGTCGATTTCGACTTTATCGAAGCCGAGCCGGCGCATTTCGGCGGCGGCGCAATTAATCTTTTCCTTTTCCCCGCAGCTTTCGCCGGGGAACTTGACCATGGCCCGCAGGAACTTGGTCATGTCCGCCTTGTAACCTTCAGCCGCCGCCTTGATTTTCGCAAAATCGATAGCCATTTGTCTTCCTTCCGGAAAAATTCCCTATACTACGCCGCACGCAGGTATGAATAGATCGGGACAGGAGCGCGTCCCTACACAAATTTCGAGTAAAGTTAGAATCGTGCTCCCGGGCGCCGCTTCGGCGCCGCTCGCCATAAACAGGTCGGGGAGGATTGGTTGGTTCTGGAAAGCCACCGGCGCTGGTAATAGCCCCCGGTTCAATCTTCCGAACCCATATAGTTGTAGAGTGTATATTTGGAGATGTCGTAGTGCTTGGAGACCTTGTCGCCGGCCTTCTTGACCAGGAAGGCGCCCTTGTCGTTCAGGAACTGGATGGCGCGGGTTTTGTCGTCCTTGGTCATGCCGACCACCGGTTTACCGATATATTCGTCGGCTTCCAGGATAAGCTGGTCGAGGAGGTCGTTGACGTTGTTGGTGATGGTGTTGATGTTGTTCTTTTCGCGCGGTTCCTGGGTGGCGACGGCGGACTCTAGAGCATGGCGGGCCAGCATGAGATCGGTGATGTCGTAGTTGATGCCGAAGAGGTAAACGGGCTTGCCTTTTTTGTCCCGGATATATATGGAACTGGATTTAATCATGCGGCCGGTCTTGGTCCGGGCGAGGTAACTGTATTCGTCCTCGATTTTGGCGGGGTCCTCCTTCAAGGCGCGGAGAACCATTTCGCTGGAGCCGTCCCCGACCCGGCGGCCCGAGACCTGGCCGTTTTCGATGGCGATGATGGTGTTTTCGTAGCCGTGCTTCAAATCGTGGACGGTGACTTCGCAGTTTTCGCCGAAGAGGCTGGCGATGCCTTTGGCGAGCCGTTTCAGGAAGCCCTCGGGGGTATCATCACTCATAACGGATGACTTCCTTTCCGGCGCTGGCTGTGGTCCGTTTTCGGGGTTTTGGGGAAGCGCTGCCTTCAGATAACCGCAGTATACCATATAAGTTTTGAGTTTCAAATAATTTTTAGGGAAAAAGAAAAGTTTTTAGACAAATAAATATTATTTTGCCCAGGAAATTTTTTGAAAATTTGCAACTCATTGAATAGTAGGTAATTAACTGAAGTTTTGCAAAGTGACGATTGAACCGCCAATCATCGCTTTGCAAAAATCCAGTAATTAACAGCTAGCGAACCTTCCCCGCCGCGCTGTGTTTTTCTGCCCCGGCTCCGGCAAAACGCCCAAAACCTACCGCCCGCTCCGCTCAGTTGGCACAATACCTATTATATCGACCGCCCAAAGCCGGGGCGCAGGGTAAACATTGGCATGCAAAAGAATATTTTTTTTTGCTAAAAAATTGTTGAAAAATGGCCCGGCGTGGTTTAGAATCAATGTAGGGGAAGACTTTCCCGATCCCGCGATTTTCCGCTCACGTCACTCGGCCTTTGCCGCATTCGCCCCCCAGCATCGGTTACGCCGGACGCCCTCGGGGCGTTGCCGCCCGTTCATTTCAGACAGGCCGTCGCCTGGATAAACACCACTTACACACAGGGAGTTCCCACATGAAAAAGCGTATCGTTCTCGCCCTCGGCGGCAACGCCCTCGGCAATAACCTGGTGGAGCAAATGGCTGCCGTGAAAACCACCGCCAAATCCATCGTCGGGCTCTTGAAGGGCGGAAACGAAGTCGTTATCGCGCACGGAAACGGGCCCCAGGTCGGCATGATCAACGTCGCCATGGAAGCCGCCCACAAGTCGGAGGCGAAGACTCCCTTCATACCCATGTCGGTCTGTGTCGCCATGAGCCAGGGTTACATCGGCTACGATCTCCAGAACGCCTTACGCGAAGAATTGCTCGAGCGCGGCCAGGATAAACCCGTCGCTTCCATCATCACCCAAACCCTGGTATCGGCCGACGACCCGGCCTTCAAAAAACCCACCAAGCCCATCGGCTCCTTCTGCAGCGAAGCCGAAGCCAAGGAAATGACCGCCCGCGGCTACGACATGATGGAAGACGCCGGCCGCGGCTGGCGCCGGGTGGTGGCCAGTCCCGCTCCGGTGGACATCGTCGAAAAAGGGGTGGTGAAAACGCTTCTGGCGGCTGGCAACCTGGTAATCGCCGCCGGCGGCGGCGGCATCCCGGTCGCGGCGGTGGGGAATCACCTGAAAGGCATGTCGGCGGTGGTCGACAAGGATCTCGCCTCGGCCAAACTCGCCGAAATCATCGAAGCCGATTTCCTCATCATCCTCACCGCGGTCGAAAAGGTGGCGGTGAATTTCCGCAAACCGAACGAACGCTGGCTCGACCGGATGAACTTGGAGGAATGCCAGCAGTATATAAAGGAAGGCCAGTTCGCGCCGGGTTCGATGCTTCCCAAGGTCCAGGCCGCCATGCAGTTCGCCGCTTCGAAACCGGGCCGGAAGTCACTCATCACCCTGCTTGAGAAAGCCGAAGAAGGCATCGCCGGCAAGACCGGAACCGTGATTGAGCAGTAGGTGGTTATTTGAAGAACGGCCACTCATAAAGGAGATCCTTCATGCTCTTAATCGGCAACGGCCCGGTCATCACCCGCGATCCCGCCGCCCCCTTTTACAAGAACGGCGCGGTTCTTATAAAAGACAAGCTTATCGTCAAGGTCGGCGACTGTGAAACGATTCGGAAAAACAATAAGGGCGCGCATTTTATCGACGCCAGGGGCGGCGTCATCATGCCCGGTTTCATCAATTCCCACATGCATTATTACAGTGCCTTTTCCCGCGGTTTCGGCGGCGCCAAGCCGTCGGAGAATTTCACCGAAGTTTTGGAAAATTTGTGGTGGCGGCTAGACAAGGCGCTGCTGCTTGACGACAGCTATTATTCCGCCCTGGTCTGCATGATCGACTGCATCAAGAACGGCTGCACCACGGTCATCGATCACCACGCCAGCCCTAAGGCGATCACCGGCAGCCTGTTCAAGATTGCCGAGGCGGCCCAGAAAACCGGCGTCCGCTCCTGCCTCTGTTATGAAGTATCCGACCGGGACGGCCAGGACATCATGCGGGAAGGCATCACCGAAAACGTCGACTTCATCCGCCATGCCGCAAAGGATGAATCCGGGCTTCTCGCCGGCATGTTCGGGTTGCACGCTTCCATAACCTTGTCGAACCCGACCCTGGAAACCTGCCGGAAAGCCATGGGTTCCCTGGCGGCGGGTTACCACGTCCACGTCGCGGAAGGCCCCGCCGACGAGCCGGAATCAGAAGCAAAATACCAGAAAAGAATTGTCGAGCGTTTCCACGAATACGGCCTCACCGGCGACAAATCTATTTTCGTACACTGCATTCACATCAATGATCGCGAAAAAGAAATTCTCAAGGAAACCGGCACCGCCGTCATCCACAACCCCGAATCGAACATGGGTAACGCGGTCGGCTGCTCGCCGGTTCTTGATTTGTACCAGCGGGGGATTTTGCTGGGGCTCGGGACCGACGGCTATGTTTGCGACCTGCTTGAAGCCTACAAGATGGCGAATGCTTTACATAAACATCACAACAAACATCCGAACGTGGCTTGGGGGGAAATCCCCGCCATGCTTTTCCAGAACAACGCCGCCATCGCCCAACGCTATTTCCCCACCCCCACGGGTAAACTTTCCCCCAATTATGCCGCCGACGTCATAGTCTCCGATTACCTTCCCCCGACGCCCCTGTCCGACCAAAACATCAACGGCCACCTTCTCTTCGGCGCCAGCGGCCGTTCGGTCGTCACCACCGTCGCCAACGGCAAGATTCTCATGCAGGACCGTAAACTTACGGAGCTTGACGATCAAGAAGTCAACGCCAAGGCGCGGGAGTGCGCAAAGAAGGTTTGGGAGAGGTTTTGACTGAAGTTTTGGAAAATGGCGATTAAACTGCCAATCGCCATTTTGCAAAAATCGTTTGTGCCAGAATTTCAAGGCGTTTTGATTTACAGAATCGCCATTCGGCAGTTTGAATGGTGATTCTGCAAAACTTAGGAGAAGCGCATGTCCCATCATATGAGGCCGCAGTCCTTCGGCAAATTGATGAAATGGATTCTCAGCGAGTACCAGGAAAACGAAAGCATCTTCGGCATTCACAAGTCGCTCTTCCACCAACCGAAACCCGGCTCTCCCTTCGCCGGCAGGCTCTACGGCGACGCCCTCGGGACCCCCATCGGCCCCGCCGCCGGCCCGAACACCCAGCTCACCCAGAACATCCTCGCCAGCTGGCTCACCGGCGCCCGCTACATCGAGCTGAAAACGGTGCAAATCCTCGACGAACTCCAGTTCGGCCGGCCCTGCATAGACATGGAGGACGAGGGCTACAACGCGGAATGGTCGCAGGAATTGAAGCTGGAGAAATCGGTTCTTGAATACATCAAGGCCTGGGTTCTGATTCCGGTCATCCGCCGCCTTCTGGGCTGGGCCGACGATCCGGCCGACGGGACAATCTTCAACCTGTCGGTGGGCTACAATCTTGAAGGCATCCAGACCCCGCGCATGCAGAAATTCATCGACACCATGCTGGACGCCTCGGAACAGATTGACGGCTACAAATCGGAACTCGTCCACCAATTCCCCGAATACGCCGACGTCGACGTCCCGACCGCCTTGACCAACAGCTGCACCCTTTCGACCATGCACGGCTGCCCGCCCGACGAAATCGGCCGCATCGCCAAATACCTTCTCGAAGACCGCGGCTTCCATCTCACGGTAAAGTTGAACCCGACCCTGATGGGACCGGAGTTTGTGCGTAACACCCTCAACAAGAATCTTGGCTATACCGGAATTGTCATCCCGGACCCGGTTTTCGAGCACGACTTGAAATATCCGCAAGCGTTGGAAATCATCAAGATGATGAAGAAGTCGGCGCACGATCACGGCAAATTCTTCGGCGTGAAGCTCACCAACACCCTCGCCATGCAGAATTACCGCAAGATCATGCCCGGCGACGAAATGTACATGTCCGGCCGTTCCCTCTATCCCATTTCCATCAACCTCTGGAACAAGCTTAACAAGGACTTCGCCGGCGACCTGAACGTCTCCTACTCGGCCGGCGCCGACGCCGACAATATCGCCACCCTCTTCGCCTCCGGCGCCCTTACCGTCACCATCGCTTCGGACATCCTCAAGCCCGGCGGCTACGCCCGCTTCCGCCAGTGTCTGGCCAACTTGAAGGAGGAGATGGACAAATTCGGCGCCAAGGACATCCGCTCTTTTGTCGGCGCCGGGAACAAGGACCGCAAGCTCGAACTCGCCGCCGCCGAAGCCTTGGAGAATCCGCGTTACAAGAAACAGTATTTCTCCGGTTCCCCGAAGGTGCCGTCCAAGCTGGAACTTTTCGACTGCATCACCGCCCCCTGCATGGCGCAGTGCGCGGTCTGCCAGGACGTGCCGTCCTACTGCCTCCAGACGGCCCGGGGCGACTTTGACGGCGCCTTGGAAACGGTTCTTCTCAAGAATCCGCTACCCGGTGTGACCGGCCACATCTGCACCCATCTCTGCGAAACGCGTTGCACCCGGGCGAACTACGACGAAGCGGTCGGCATCAGGGACATCAAGCGTTTTGTCGCGGCGAAGGGAAAAGCCGGCCTGAAGAAAGCCCCGCCCGCCGGCAAGAAAGTGGCAATTATCGGCGCCGGGCCTTCCGGTCTCGCGGCGGCGGCGCGGCTGGCCCTGTCCGGGGTGGAAGTCACGGTCTACGAGCAGCAGGCCCGGGCTGGCGGCATCATGGCCATGGCGCCCGCTTTCCGCCTGCCCCACGAAGTGATGGACGCTGACGTGCAGCGGATAAAGGATCTCGGCGTAGATTTCCGCTTCAGCTGGAAAATCACCGAAGCGCCGGAAAAGCTTTTGGCGAAGGGCTTCGACGCGGTTTACCTCGCCTGTGGCTTCCCCAAGGATATGCCGCCGGAACTCGAGAACGAGAAAGCCAAGGGTATGTGGACCGCCCTGGATCTGCTTAAGAAGGTCGCGAGCGGCGACCGGCCGAACCTCGGGAAGAAGGTCCTGGTGATCGGCGGCGGCAATACCGCCATGGACGCCGCCCGCACCGCGAGCCGCCTCACCGGCCAGCCGACCACGGTGGTGTACCGTAGAACCCGCGAAGAAATGCCGGCCATAGAAGAAGAGCGGAAACTTCTTTTTGAAGAAGGAAACAAACTGGAAGAATTGGCCGCGCCGTCCAGGATTGTCGTCAAGGACGGGAAGGTCGTGGGTCTCGAATGCGAACGCACCAAGCTGGGCGAACCCGACGCCAGCGGCCGCCGCCGGCCGGTACCGACCGGTGAGAAGTTTGTTATCGAAGCGGATTCCATCATCGCCGCGATTGGCCAATTGTCCGACATGGCGGTTTTCGCCGGCCATAACATTCAATTGGACAAGGGCGGCCGGGTGAAGGTCGGTCCCTTCGGCCACACTTCCGCGACCGGCGTTTACGCCGGCGGGGACGCCGTGACCGGGCCGGCGATTGTCATCCAGGCCTGTGACGACGGCCAGAAGGCGGCGACGGCGATTTGCAACGAGCTCGGCATCAAGCCCTATGTTCCGCCGGCTCCGCCGCAGCCGGTGGCGCAGGAGCTGGCGGACGCCCGCTCGGCCCGGGCTCTTAAGGTGAATCCGAACCGCGAGAAGCATCTCCCGCTGGACAAGCGCCAGGGGTTCGACCTGGTCGAACAAACGCTTGGCGAAGCGGAAGCGGTCGCCGAGGCGAAGCGTTGTCTCCAATGCGCGTCGATGTGCGGGAAGTGCGTGGAATGCTGCCCGAACCGCGCGAACTACAATTACTCGGTCCCGCCGTTCCAGGTGGAAATGCCGAAGTTGGCGGTCCGGAACGGCAAACTGGTGTCGGTCGGCATGGAGAGGCTGGGCGTTACCCAAGGCACGCAAATCGTCCACATCGACGACTTCTGCAACGAATGCGGCAACTGTGCCGCCTTCTGCGTCCACGAGGGTAGGCCCTACATGGACAAGCCGCGCCTGTGCCTGAACGACGAGGACTACCGCAACCAAAGCGATAACGTCTTCCGCATCACCGCCAAGATTATCCGCCGCAAGGAAGGGGCGCGGGAGGAGACCTTGACCCTCCGCAACTTCGGCTGGTCGTACGTGAACGACAAGGTGCGCATCCAGTTCGACCGGGGTTTCGTGGTGCGGGATATGGAGTTGAAGCGCGAGTTCGAGGGCGAAATGTCCTTGCGGAGCGCAGTGGAAATGGCCACCTTGTACCGCGGTATCCGCAACTCGATGCCGTGGCTGGTGTGAAAGCTGGCATAAGAAAAAGATGACGCGGACTGTCCGCGCAAGTTTATTGTGACGGGACGCTTTGCCTAGCGGAGGAGAAGAAGTTTTTCTTAGAAGACTTCTTCTCCTCAACCAGGCAGGCCAAAACCCTAGAGAGGGGGATAACTTGGCAACAGACGACAGTGCTCGGACACAAGCCATGTCCGATCCGAATGACCGATCGAAACTGGTGTATTCGCTTTACGGCAGGCCGCCGTTCTTTCAGGCGCTGCCCCTGGGTCTCCAGCACGTGCTGGCGATGTTCACTTCGAATTTGGCGCCGTGCTTCATCCTGGCCGGCGTGGTCAATCTGAACTCGGCCGACCGCATTATCATGGTGCAATGCGCGATGCTGATTTCCGGCTTGACCAGCTTTTTCCAGCTTTATCCCCTGAATCTTTTCGGGAAAAAGTCGGACCTGCCCCGGGTCGGGGCCGAACTGCCGATCGTCATGGGAACTTCGTTCGCGTTCGTCCCGACGGCGATCACCTTCGGCAAGCTCTACGGCGTGCCGGGCGTGCTGGGCGGCGCGCTGGTCGGCAGTCTGATTGAATTCATCATGGCCTTTTTCATCAAGCCCCTCAAGCGTTTCTTCCCGCCGCTGGTCATCGGCGCGGTTTTGATCGCCATCGGCATCAATCTTCTCAAGGCCGGCACCAATTATTTCCTGGGCGGCAATCCGACCATTACCGTGAACGGAGTCGTCCAGCCCAATCCCGCCCATGGCGCGCCGGAGAATATTATTCTTGGCTTTGTCGTGTTCATCACGATTCTCATCTGCCAACGTTTCGGCAAGGGGCTGGTGCAACTGTCATCGCTACTGATCGGCATCCTGGTCGGTTATGTAGCCGCTTTTTTCATGGGTAAATTGTCCTTTACGCCGGTGGAAACCGCGTCCTGGTTCAGCGTTCCCATGCCTTTCCACTTCGGGATGGAGTTCCACCTGGACGCCATCGGCACCTTTGCGGTTCTTTACATCGTGTCGGGTCTTGAGACTATCGGCAACACTTCCGGCATCACCGTCGCCGCCTTCAATCGGGAAGCGACCGCCAAGGAAACGGGCGGAGCGATCTTGGCCGACTCGGCGGGTTCGATGCTGGCCGCGGTATTCAACACTTTGCCCAATACCGCGTTCGGCCAGAACGCCGGCATTGTCGCCATGACCAAAGTGGTGAACAAGTTCTGTGTCGCCACCGGCGCGGCGACTTTGATGCTTTGCGGCTTTTTCCCGAAAATTGGCGCCTTGTTCGCCATGATGCCCTCGGCGGTTCTGGGCGGCGCGGTCATCAGCGTATTCGCGATGATCACCATTAACGGGATCAAGTTGATTTCGAAAGCCGGCTTCAGCCACCGCAACATCATCATCCTCGCCACAACCCTGGCCTTGGGCATGGGTTTGGCCAACGCCTCGCCCAGTTCGTACGCGCAGATGCCAAAATTTTTCCAGGTTTGTTTCCAGGATTCCGTGGCATCCGTGTGCGGATTGGGTATACTGCTGAATATCATCTTCCCCCCGGACCCGCAGCAGCACAAAGAATCCGCCGTAATAGAAGTTGATTGATCATTCCGGACACCTATATGTCATTGAATTGAATCGCGCTGATAACGCTTAGTCCTCGCTAAGCGTTATCAGCATAAAGGAGAACCCATGCCTTCCGGTGATTTCAAATATGTTGGGAAGTCCCTCCCCCGACTGGACGCCCTGGACAAGGTCGCGGGCTCGGCCGTTTACCTCCCCGACCTGGACATACCCGGGGTTTGGGAAGGGGGCGTCCTACGTTCTCCGGTCGCCGCCGGGAAGCTCAAGAAGATCGAGCGGGACCCCGGTTTCGATTGGTCCAGGGTCACGGTGGTCACGGCGCGGGATATCCCCGGCTTGAACGCCGTGCATATGATTCGGGACGACTGCATCGCCCTGGTGGAAGGGGACATTACTTACGCGACCCAACCGCTCGCCCTGGTGGCGGCGCCAGACAAGGCGACCCTGCAGGCGGCGCTGGCGGCGCTTAAACCTGAAATTGAGAAAGTCGATCCGGCCTTGACCATAGAAGATGCCCTGGCCATGAAGTCCAAGGTCTGGGGCGACAATAATGTCATGGACGAATTCAACATAAATTGCGGCGATGTCGACCAGGCTTTTGCCGAAGCCGATTTGATCGTTGAAGAAATCTACCGCACCGGTTACCAGGAACACATTTACCTGGAGAACTGCGGCATGGCGGCGTGGCCGGAAGGGGACGGCATGGTCGTCACCGGCTCGCTCCAGTGTCCCTTCTATGTGCACGGGGCGGTGGCGACGGTGTTGAAGCTGGATACGAAGGAGGTGAAAGTTACCCAGACCGTCACCGGCGGGGCGTTTGGCGGCAAGGAGGATTATCCGTCCGTGATGGGGGTGTGGGTGGCGCTCCTGGCGCAGCGGAGCGGCAGGCCGGTGCGGATTATTTACGACCGGGCGGAGGACATGCTGGTCACCCCGAAACGGCACCCGTCGAAAGTGCGGCATAAACTCGGCTTCAAGAAGGACGGGACGCTGGTCGCGGCGGATGTGGATTTGCTACTCGACGGCGGAGCCTGCACCACCATGTCGAAAGTGGTCCTGGCGCGGGCGACCTTGCATTCCACCGGCGGGTACAAGATCCCTAACGCGAGAATCAAGGGCAGGGCGGTGGCGACGAACACGCCGCCAAACGGGGCTTTCCGCGGCTTCGGCGCGCCGCAGGCGATTTACGCCATCGAGCGGAACATGGATTTGGCGGCGCGGAAATTGGGGCTGAGCCCCTACGAAGTGCGGATGAGAAATGTGCTGCGTAGAGGCGACGCTTTCCCCTTCGGGCAGGTGCTGGAGGACGGGGCGTCGGGGGCGCTGGTTCTCGAGGACGTGGTGGAGCGTTCGGATTACGTAAGGAAACATGCGGAATACGCCAAACACAACGCCACCACGAAGAGCCGCGTCCGTAAAGGCATCGGCTTGTCGATGTGCATGCACGGCGGCGGCTTCACCGGCGCCGGCGAGGACAATATGGGGACGACGGTCCAGGTCGAATATTTGCGGGACGGTAAAATCAGCGTGCTTTCGAGCAGCACCGAAATGGGCCAGGGCACGGAAACGATGCTGCCGATGTATGTGGCGGAGATTCTCCAGCTTCCGTTCGAGCGGGTGCGGCAGTTGCCGCCCGACACCGCGATTGTCCCCAACAGCGGGCCGACGGTGGCGTCCCGGACCGCGATGTTTGTCGGCCGGGCGGCGGTCGAGGCAGGGCAGGACTTGATTAACATTGTCAAGGATTTCGCCCAGAAGAAGAAGAACCTGACGATTGACAATTACCAAAACGGCGTCTTCTACGCCGGCGGCAAACAGGTGGCGTTCTTTGACGATATGGCGAAGGATTGCCTCGCCGAGCCCGGGCGTGAACGGTTGGTGGGCACCGGGAAAGTTCAGCCCTGCACCGATCCGAAATACAGTTGGGACGAAGCGGCCTGGCACGGCGCGGCCTACAAGGGCTTCTCGTGGCTGGCGCAGGTTTTGGAGATTGAGCTGGATCTGGACACCTACGAAATCCACGCCAAACATGCGACCGTGGCCAGCGAAGTGGGGCGGGCGATCAATCCGATTCAGGTCGACGGGCAAATGGCCGGCGGGGTTTTGCAGTCCTACGGAATGGGTTACCTGGAAGAGCTCACCCTCACGCCGGAGGGGAAGTATTCGGCCAGCATGCTGAGCGCCTACTTGATCCCCACCACCATGGACACGCCATCATTCAGTATCAAGACTTTCGAGGATCCTTCGCCCTTCGGTGCCTTCGGCGCGAAGGGTCTGGGCGAGCTGTCCTGTGATGGCGGGGCTCCCTGCGTGGCGGCGGCGGTGGAGAATGCCTGCGGGGTATTCGCCCTGGAGGCGCCCATAACCGGCGAGAAATTGTTTAACTTGATTGAGGCCCAGAAAGCGGAGGCCGGCAAATGAAGATTGAACTGACCCTAAACGGGAAAATGCAAAGCGTGGAAACGGCGCCCCTGACCCGGCTCCTGGACCTGATTCACGACGGCCTTGACTTGAAGGGCTGCAAGGAAGGCTGCGGCGAGGGCGAATGCGGGGCGTGCTCGGTAATCATGAACGGGCAATTGGTCAATGCCTGCATGGTGCCGGCGATGCAGGCGTCGGGGGCGGAGATTGTCACCATCGAAGGCTTGGGCGACAAGGCGCATCTGGACCTGCTGCAGAAGGCTTTTATCGACGAAGGGGCGGTGCATTGCGGCTATTGCACGCCCGGGATGATTTTGGCGGCGCGGGACTTGTTGGAGAACATTCACCGGCCGAGCCGTGAGGAAATCAAGGTGGCGCTGTCGGGGAATCTCTGCCGCTGCACCGGTTACGAGCGGATTTACGCGGCGGTCCACAAAGCCGCGGCGGAGGGATATCACCCCAGGAAGACCGGTCCGGGGAGTTTCGCCAAGCCGGAATTCTCCGGCGCGGAGGCGGGGAATTTTTACAGTCCGCGTAATTTGGCCGAAGCGCTGCAGATCTTGGCTAAGCAGCCGGATTTGCTGATATTATCGGGTAATACCGATATCGGCCCGGAGATGAAGGGCGGGAAGGTTTTCACGAACGCCCTGGACATTTTTGGCATTCCCGAGTTGAAGAAAATCGAATTGGTCGGGAACGATATTCATATCGGGTCGGCGGTGACCCAGACCCAGATTGTCGAGTCGGAGCTGATCCGGAAGCATCTGCCGGCTTTGCGCGCGGCGGCGGAGAGTTGCGGGGCGCCGGCGATTCGCAACCGGGCGACCGTGGGCGGGAACTTCTGCACCGCATCCGGCGCGGCGGATTTGCCCGGGGCGCTGTTTGCCTTGAACGCCAAGGCGCAGGTCGTATCGCTCCGAGGCGTGCGGACCATGCCGGCGTCGGAGTTCATCACGGGCTACCGGAAGCCGAATTTGCAGGCGGGGGAACTTCTTGAAAAGCTGATTGTCCCGGTCCCGCCGGCGCATGCGCACCAGAAGTTCTTCAAGCGGGGATCGCGGGCGGCTCTCACCCTGTCGCGGGTTTCCTTGGCCCTTTACGTCGAGCTGGGGAAGGACGGCGTCATCGGCGCCGCGCGGGCGGCGGCCGGGAGCATGTCGCCGACGCCGATCCGTTTGCCGAAGCTCGAAGCGGCATTGCAAGGCAAGAAGCTGGACGCCGCCCTCATCGACAACGCGGTGGAAACGCTGCGGAACGAATTGACGCCGCGGAAGTCGGCGCTGTACCGCAAGGCGTTGTCGGGGAATTTGCTGCGGCGCTTTTTGGAAGGGGTGCTAGGTTAGCGGTGCAGGCACAAGGGAAAGCCCCCGCAGAAACGCCTCAACGCGATGAGTCCTTCCCCGGAAAGGCAGCCTGCGGGATGGATGTCATTTGGACAACTGAAGGCAGTTTTTTTGTGCCCTTCAAGCAGGTTCAACTCCCCCCGCCAAGCTTTTCCCCGCGAAAAAAATCCGCCCCGCATCGCGTAAAATGCGCAATCCGTTACGGAGGAAAACAGCGATGGAACAAAGCTTCGTCCTGAAAGGCGACATCTGCCACAGTAAATCCCCCACTACCCTCGCCACCCATCCCAACAGCTACCTGGTCTGTGAAAACGGCCGCTCGAAAGGCGTCTTCGAAAGGCTGCCCGAGAATTACCGCGGCCTGCCCGTGGTGAATTGTGAAGAACGCCTCATCGTCCCCGGCCTCGTGGACCTGCACCTGCACGCGCCGCAATATTCCTTCCGGGCCTTGGGAATGGACCTGGAACTCCTGGACTGGCTCAACACCCGAACCTTCCCCGAGGAAGCGAAATACGCCAACCTCGCCTACGCCGAAAAGGCCTACGCCAAACTCGTCGCCGATCTGAAGGCCGGTCCCAACACCCGGGTCTCCGTTTACGCCACCCTGCATTCGCCGGCCACCATCATGCTCATGGAAATGCTGGAAAATTCCGGCCTCGTCACCCTGGTCGGCAAAGTGAACATGGACCGTAACGCGCCGTCCATGCTTTGCGAAAACTCCACGGAAATCAGTCTGCAGGACACCCGCCGCTGGCTGGAGGCGGTGCGCGGCCGCTTTAAAAACACCTCGCCCATCCTCACGCCCCGCTTCATCCCCTCCTGTTCCGACGAGCTGTTCCGCGGCTTGGCCGACCTGCAAAAGGCCTGGAACCTGCCCGTCCAGTCGCACCTGTCGGAAAACCAGGGGGAAATCGCCTGGGTCAAGGAGCTCTGCCCGCAAAGCAGGAACTACGGCGACGCCTACCACCGGTTCGGGTTTTTCGGGGGCGATGTCACGACCATCATGGCCCATTGCGTGTGGTCGGGCGAGGACGAAATGGAACTGATGCGCAGGCAAGGCGTCTACGTCGCCCATTGCCCGCAGTCGAACGTCAACCTCTCGTCCGGCATCGCCCCGGCCCGGCGCTTCCTCGACCACGGCCTCAAAATGGGCCTGGGATCGGACGTCGCCGCCGGCGTCCACACCTCCATTTTCCGCGCCATGGCCGACGCGGTGCAAGCTTCGAAGTTGCGCTGGCGCCTGGTCGACCCGGATGAAAAGGCCTTGACCGTGGAAGAGGCCTTTTACCTCGGCACCAAAGGGGGCGGCGAATTCTTCGGCAAGGTCGGTTCCTTCGAGGAAGGTTACGAACTGGACGCCCTGGTCATCGACGACAGCCAGCTTGCTGCCCCCTTCGAACTCACTATCGCCGAGCGCCTGGCCCGGGTTGTCTACCTTTCGGACGACCGGTCGATAACGAAGAAGTACGTCCGGGGGAAAAAAGTGAAGTAGATGCGGACAGCCGCCCCAAATTGACCAACAAAACCGCGCGCGGTGGAATGCTGTTCCACCGCGCGCGGTTTTTCAGAATCACGCCAATTCACCCAGCGCTTTGAGGGCCAGGTCGATCTCCGCCTCGCTGTTGAAATGCGAAAAGGAAAAGCGCACCGCGCCCTGCCGATCGGTGATGAATTTTTTGTGCAGAAGCGGAGCGCAGTGCATGCCCGGCCGCACCGCGATGCCGTAGCGGGTCTCCAGTTCCTCCGCCACCTCGCTCGAATCCCGACGCCCCACGTTCAAGGCCACCACCGGCGCCCGATCCGGCGCATTCAAGTCGCCGTAGAGGGTCACTCCCTCGATGCGGCCGACGCCGTCGATGAAGCGTTTCGCCAGGGCGTTCGCCCGCGCCAGCAATTTGGCCGGCGCCTCTTCCTGGACGTAACGCACTCCCGCCAGGAGTCCGGCGATGCCGTGGGCGTTCTGGGTCCCGACTTCGAGGACGTCGGGGAGTTGCGGCGGCTGCTCGTGGTTGAAGGAGTTGCCGCCGCCGCCGAACAGGAGGGGGCGGGGCTGGAAACGCTCGCTCATGGCGATGCCGCCGGTGCCCTGCGGTCCGTATAGGGCCTTGTGCCCGGTGAAGCAAAGGGCGTCGATGCCGAGCTTTTCCATATCGATGTCGAAGAGGCCGGCGGTTTGGGCGGCGTCGACGACGAAGAGGATGCCCCGCTCGCGGCAGAAGCGGCCGATGGCCTCAAGCGGGGCGATGTTTCCGGTGAGGTTGGAAGCGTGCGAGACCAGGATCGCCCGGGTGTCGGAGCGGCATTGCCGGGCGATGTTTTCGACGCCGAAAAGCCCCTGTTCGTCGATGGGGGCGATGGCGAAGTTGCCCCGGTGGTAGAGGGGCCGCAGCAGGGCGTTATGTTCGGCGGCGGTGGTGACGAGGTGGCCGTCGAGGGCATGGACGGCGAAGTTGATGGCTTCGGTGGCGTTTTTGGTGAAGGCGATGCGTTCGGGGCGGGGGCAATGGAAGAGCAGGGCCAGCCGCGAGCGGGCTTCCTCGATGGTGCGGGAGGCGATCAGGGAATAGGGGTGGCTGGCGCGTCCGGCATTGCCGAAATTATTCAAGGCATCGATGATGGCGGCGATGACCGAGGCCGGTTTGGGGAAGCTGGTGGCGGCGTTGTCGAAGTAGATCACGGTGTGGTTTCCTGGCTAATTGGTATCGGTTAGGCTTTGCCCAAAAATAACTTTTACAAGTTTAACCCGGGTGTTTCGTTTGGATCGGCATTTTCGCCCTTACCGCCTGGTCGAAAATGCCTCTGGGTCATTGGGCAAATTCTGAATGTGTAAAAGTTAATTTTGGGCAA
>JAVBQR010000106.1:0-25009 GCA_031548865.1 Planctomycetota bacterium | reverse complement strand
TGTTGAGTTTTGGGGATTCATTGAAGAATTTATTGCGGCAGTTATGTTTCACGCTGTTGGTGCTGCCGTTTTTGTTGGTGCCGTTGCTGGGGTTTATCCCCTTGTTTTTGGTGGGGGCGTATTTCGCGGCGTTTGGGTTTTTGGATGCGTCGATGGCGAGGAATTTTTTACGCTATCGGCATAAGCGCCTGTTTGTGAACAAGCGCTTTTGGGAGTTTTTGGGATTCGGGGTGGCGATGCAGGCGATGTTTCTAATACCGTTTGTGGGGATGCTCCTTATGCCGGTGGGGGTGGTGGCGGGGACGCTCCTCTATTGCAGCGAGGATTGGGAGAGGCTGTTGGCGGAGGGTAGGGTGGCGCCGCCGGCGGGATTTGTACCGCCGGGTGGGCGAGAGCCTACCAAATCTTGAACCCTTTCTTCGACCCCTTCTGCTCCAGCCGGGACATTTCCAACAATTCCGCCAATTCGTCGACCCGCGTCGTCGCCGCCAAGGCCGCTTCCGGCGTCACCTTGCCCTCCATCACCAAATCGACCAAAGACGAATTCATCGTCACCATCCCCGAATTCGCCCCGGTCTGAATGGCCGAATAAAGTTGGTGAATCTTGTCGTCACGGATATTCGCCCGTATGGCGTGGGTGGCAATCAACACCTCCAGCGCCACGCAACGCCCCTGGCCATTGGCCAGCTTGAGCAGCTGCTGCGAGATGATCCCCTCCAGAACGAACGACAATTGGGTGCGAATCTGCGCCTGCTGCCCGTGCGGAAAAATGTCGATAATCCGGTTGATGGTCTGCACCGCGTCGGAAGTATGCAAGCTCGCCAGAGTCAGGTGCCCCGTTTCCGACAGCTCCAGCCCGAGTTGCACCGTCTCCATGTCGCGCATTTCCCCGATGAGTACCGTGTCCGGGTCCTGGCGGAGAACGTGCTTCAAGGCTTGGGCGAATGAGGAAGTGTCGGGGCCGACTTCGCGCTGGTTGACGAGGCAACGCTTGTTCCGGTGCAGGAATTCAATCGGATCCTCAATCGTGACAATATGCCCGTCGTCGTTACGGTTGATATAGTCCACCATCGCCGCCAGAGTGGTGGACTTGCCGGAACCCGTCGCCCCGGTGACCAGGATGAGGCCTTTCGGGAGGGAACAGAGCTGCTTGAAAATATGCTCCGGCAAACCCAGCTGCTCGAAAGAGGCGATTTCGTAGGGAATGGTGCGGAGAGTGGCGCCGACCGCCGAACGCTGGTAGAAGACGTTCACCCGGAAGCGCCCCACTCCGGACAGGCCGAAGGCGGTATCCAGCTCCTTCTCCCGCTCGAAGCGGGCAATCTGGTCCGGCTTGAGAATGGAGTAGATGACTTCCTGCGAAGCTTCCGGCGTCAGCATCGGCAGATTCAGCGGCCGCAAGGCACCGTTAATCCGGATCCGCGGCGGCGACCCCGCCGTGATATGCAGGTCCGAACCCTTGTTGGCGGCCAGTGCGCGGAGAAGGTCCTCGATAGTATAGGTGACTTGATTTGGTTTATCCATGCACTGATCCGCTTGGGGCGACCCGCTTAGGCCCGGATGTAATTGTAGATGTTCTCGTAATGCACGGCCGGGTTGCGCCAGGAATAATCGTAGCGCATGCCGTTCCGGGCCAGACGGTTGAAGGCTTCCGGATTCTCGTACCACAGGCGAATCGCCCGGCTGAGGCCGTAATTCAGACTCACCGTGGAGGCGTCGCGGAAGGTGAAGCCGTTCGCTTCGCTGAGCCCCTTCCCCGAATTGTCCAAGTCGAACACCGTGTCGACGAGCCCGCCGGTTTCCCGGACAATCGGCACCGTGCCGTACCGGAGGGAAATCATCTGGGTCAAACCGCACGGCTCGTACAGGCTCGGCACCAGGAACATGTCGGAGCCGGCGTAAATGAGGCGGGACAGATCCTCGTGGTAGCCGATGTAAAGGTTGACGTCGTGGTTGTCCTTCAATTCCGCCTGGAGGCGCAGGAACTCGTTGTTGATTTTCGGGTCGGGGGCGCTACCCAGGAGGACGAATTGCGCTTCCGACTTGATGCTGGTGAATATGGCCTGCTTAATCAGGTCGAGACCTTTCTGCGCGGTCAGGCGGGTAACCACGGAGATTATCGGGCGCCAGGCGTCCCACATCCCCAGCCATTCCCGCAGGGCGGTTTTGTTTTTGTACTTTTCGTAGAAGTCTTCGCCAGCCGAATAGCGGGCGGGGATTTTCGGGTCGGTGGCCGGATTCCAGGTGTCGTAATCGATGCCGTTCAGAACCCCGCCCAGTTTGGCGCTGTTTTTCACGAAAGTGGTCTGCAACCCGTGGCCGCCGAGGACGGTTTTCAGTTCCGTGGCGTAGGTAGGGCTCACGGTGGTGACGAAGTTGGAATAGACGATGCCGCCTTTCATCATGTTCAGGCAATTTTTGTGGGCGTCGTCCTGCATGCGGTCGGGACGCATGTACAGCTTGGCGTCGAGCCCGGCCAGGGACATGAGCTTGTCCGGCCAGCCGCAGAGGCCTTGGCATTCGTTGTTATGGATGGTGTAGACGCAGCGGGAATTGGTCCAGCCGAGTTTTTCGTAAATGTCCCAAAGCATCGCCGGAACCAAGCCGGTCGCCCAGTCGTGGCAGTGGATGATTTCCGGCCGGCGGTTCGACTTGTACATGAATTCCATCGCGGCGCGGGAGAAATAGGCGAAGCGCTGCAGGTCGTCGTCGTAGCCGTAGATGTTTTCCCGCTCGGTGTATTTCCCCAAGGTGATGAAGTTGACCGGGAGAATTCCCCCGACCTTCCCCTGGAACACCTTCTCGGGGCGCCATTCGCCGTAGTGGGGGCACCAGAGTTCGTTGTACTCCTCGTGCAAATCCTCGATTTGATCGTAGCGCATGCAGGAGTACATGGGACAAATGACTTCTACGCTATGGCCGCGTTTCATGAGTTCCCTGCCGAGGCCGAGGATGACGTCGCCGAGGCCGCCGACCTTGGCGCAGGGCGCGACTTCCGGGGTGACCATGACGACGTACATGCGTTTCTCGGGCGGGAGGAGAACGGTCCGCGCCTCTTCGGTTTTACTGTTGGTCTCGATATCGTGATTATGCGCGAAATTGCCGCCGGTATGGACAAAGGGCCGCCCCGGAATGCCGCCGCTTCCGGCGGCCATGGTCACCGGGAGCGTTTCCTCGGCGGTGCGGGCGGCGTAACTGGGCGTGGCGGCGCTTTGTCCCCGTGGGGCGCCGGAGAGGGAATCGAAGATTTCCGGCTGCCTTTGCCAGTGGGGATTGTCGAATTCCAGCGGGGCGGGGGGGAGGCCGTCGTTCATGCGGCGCGCCTGGTCGACGGAGGCGGCCATTTTCCGCACCTGTTCCGTTTCGGCGGCCATTTGCGCGGCGCGATTGGCGGCGGCACGTTCCTTGTAGAGGCGTTCCTCCTCCATCAGGGCTTGGTGGCGTTTCTCCGCTTCCTCGGCATCGATGCGGGCGCGCTCGACTTTTTCGGCCATGATTCTGGCGTGTTCGACGTCCTCGGCCATTTTCCTGGCCCGTTCGACGTCATCGGCCATTTTTCTGGTACGATCAGTGGCGACGGTTTCCATGTTTTTTATTCCCGTTTTTGTTTGAGGGGTGGGAAATGCAGGAATTTCGGCCGGTTTTCCGTTGCTTGTTTCGGGTTTGCTCTGCCCCGTTTCTCCGCTGTTCCCGGCAGGGTTGCTTGCATCGACTTCCACGCCGGTGCTGCCGGCGCCTTTCGCGTCCTGGGTTTTGTCCGGGGTTTCGGCCGGCAGGTCCTTCCGCCCAACTTCCCGCAGTTGCCGCAACTGTTGCCGCACCGCTTCGGCGGCTTCGCCTTCGCGTTTCCGCGCCGTGGCGCCGCTTTCGCCGAGCAGTTCCGCTTTTTTCCTGGCCAGGTAACGGGCGTGTTCGATAGCATCCGATTCGTCATACTCCCGGTGGTTGGCCTGGGCGGATTTGCAGGCTTCCTCGGTGTGGCGGTGCTGGCGCTCCATTTCCGCGTCGAGGCGGGCGAGTTCGGTTTGCCGGCGGGCTCGTTCCATGGCTTCGGTGTTGCGGCGGCGCGCGCTTTCCGCTTTGGCCTGGGCGAATTCCTCCTCGGCCTTCGCGCGGGCGATTTCGGCAAGGCGGATTTTCTCCGCCTCTTCCGCTTCGCGACGAGCCTGCTCCGCCGCTTCGGCCTCGCGTTTGCGGCGCTCCGCCTCCTCGGCTTTTTTCCGTGCCGCCTCCGCCTCGGCCCGCCGGCGCAAGCGCTCCTCCTCCTCCTCCGCTTTCGCACGGGCGATTTCGGCGAGACGGATTTTCTCCGCCTCCTCCGCTTCGCGACGAGCCTGCTCCGCCGCTTCTGCCTCGCGTTTGCGGCGCACCTCGTCCTCGGCTTTTATCCGGGCGGCCTCCGCCTCGGCTTTTATCCGGGCCGCCTCCGCCTCGGCCTGCCGGCGCAAGCGCTCCTCCTCCTCCTCCGCTTTCGCACGGGCGATTTCGGCGAGACGGATTTTCTCCGCCTGTTCCGCTTCTTCGGCCGCCCGCCGCGCCATTGCCTCCGCCGCAGCCTGACGTTGCCGGAAATCCTCCTCCTCGGCCAGCAAACGCTTCTGCTTGGCTCTCTCCGCCTCTTCCGCCTCCCGGCGGGTGCGTTCCTCTTCGGCCGCCCGCCAACGCGCCTCTTCCGCCTCCTGGGCTTTTCGGGCCTCATCGGCTTCCCGTTGCCGCCTCTCCTCTTCCTCCCGTGCCTGCCTCCGCAACGCTTCCGCCTGTTCCGCCTCTTCGGCCGCCCGCCGCGCCATTGCCTCCGCCGACGCCTGGCGCCGCCGGAAATCCTCCTCTTCGGCACGCATCCGCTCCGCTTCCGCCCGCCGCGCCAGATCCGCCGCTTCCGCTTCCTGGCGAATGTGCACCACCTTTTCCGCATCATGACGCGCCTGAACCGCTGCGGCGATATGCCGTTGCCGTTCGCTTTCTTCAATGCGCGCCAGAGTCTGCGCGTCGACCGCCGGCGAAAATTCGGCTTCGCGTTCGCGGGGCGCGGCAAAATCCCGCCGCTGCGCGTCGTATTCAGCGGCTTCCCCAAGCGCCTCCCGCGCCTGCAGCTCATTCCCGCCGACCTTACCGTCCGCCGCCTCGTTCCTGCTCGATTCGCGTTCGGAAACGCGTTTTGCCCCGTATATTTCCAACAGATTCAGATAATTCAATTCCGGACCCGCATGGTAACGGGAACTTTCCCCGCCGGCGTCGAAAGCCGCATCCGCCCGGGACTTTTGTTTACGCCTATGTTCTTTTTTGGAAGCCATGGAATTATTACCCTATTGGCTAAGCACAGCGTTTCGCCCGCCCGAAACGCCCCTTCCAACCCCTCTCCGTTTAACTTTACCACGGTTTATCATGCGGCAAAACAAATTTTCGGTCAAGCATTTAATACTTGGCCGAATTTGAGTTTAATCGATTATATGTATCTGGAAGAGGGAAATGCCGTGTACCATACCGGGGCATTTGGAGTGCTTGGAATAACACTTGGTTGCCGGCCGATCCTATTCGCCGCCACCATTGTCGGATTCGTAGGGAACCTCGGATTTTGTCCGGGTCCGGATATAACCCTTTTCCATCTGCCGAAGTCGGTCTTCCTTGATTCTCCGCACTACGTCGCTCTCATTGCCGGTTATCGTTATTGGCGGGCGGGACGCGCTCGGCGGCGGTGCCATCGCTTTATCGACCTTCCGGTTGTCCACCCGTTCGTTCTCCGACTGGTTCAAGCGCTGGACGTTCGCGTCCACCAACTCCCGCGCTTTGGCCAGCGCCGCCTCGCGCTCCTGTTTGGCAGTTTGCTCCCGTTGGTAGGCGGCATCCTCGAAACGACGCTTTTCCGCCTCCGCCAGCCGGGCCTTCTCGGCCTCCCTTGCCGCTTCCGCCTCCAGGTCCGCCGCCATGCGCTCCTGCCGGTCGATCAACTCCGCCGCCTGCCAGTCGCCCAACTCGACCGCCCGGGTCAAATAATAACGCCCCGTTTCGTTATTCCTGCTCACCCCCTTGCCTCGCAAATACATTTCGCCAAGGAGCCGGTTCGCCAGCGGATTCCCCAACTGCGCCGCCTTGCTCAGATATTCATGCGCCTTCTCACCGTCCTCCGCCACCCCTTTGCCGTCGGCGTACATCGCGCCCAGGATTGCCAAGGCGGTCGGTTCATCGCGGCGCGCCGCCGAGAAGGCCCAATTGCGGGCTTCCGTGTAATCCGGTTTTCCGGTGTAGCCGTGGAACAGGATCGCGGCCAACAAGGCTTGGCTCTCGGTATTGCCGTTCTCCGCCGCCGGCACCAGTTTTTGTTGTGCTTCCGAGTAACTTTTCGCCACGCCCTGGCCAAAATAGTACATTTTCCCCAGCTTTGCCTCGGCGTCCTGATCGCCCAATTCAGCCGCCCGGCGGTAAGCCTGGAAGGCGGCGTGGTAATCGCTGCCCAATTGCTGGCTGGAATAGTAAATATCCCCCAGAGTCCGGTATACCGCCGGATCGTCCAAGTCCCTGGCACCGCTAAGGAGGCTTTCGGCGCGGCTGTCGCTTTGTTCTATGCCGTCCCCGGTATAGTACATCATCCCCAGCATCGCTCCCGCCTCCTGGATTCCTGCGTCGGCGGCGGCGGATAGGAAGGATGCGGCCTTGCCCGGGTTCCTGGTTAGGCCGTCGCCATCGCGATAGAGCACTCCGGCGCGGAATTGCGCGTCATGGTCGCCGTTTTGCGCGGCTTTTTCGAGCCAATACAACTCCTGGGCCGGATCCTTGCCGACGCCGGTGCCGGAATGGTACAAGTCGGCAAGCGCCTTTTGCATGGCGTTGTCGCCGTTTTCGGCGACGAGACGCATATAGGGAAGGGCGGCGGCGGGATTTTTAGGCACGCCTTTTCCGTGGTAAAGCGTGTCGGCGAGGAGCCGGGCCGCTTCGATGTTATTCTGCCCGTCGGCGAGGGCGGTGAGCTGCTTCAAGGCGGGGTCGATATTACCCTCCTGGAGATACTGCCTTGCGCGCTCGAGATTGGGTTTGTGCCAGAAACCGGAGACGCTGTAGGCAAGCGGGGCGACGATGCCGAGTATGGCGAGAACCAGCAACAGCTTCCCCCAGGGTAAGGAACGGCTTTTTTTTCTGGTCCGGGCGGTAAACCGCCGTTCGACCTTGTTTTTGTTTTGAGCCATGGCCAGGCCCCTTTTGTCGTGGCGCGTGAATACCTGCTCCCCACCTCTGGTGACGAAGGTAAAGTCCCGAGTGGAGCGGACAATACTACTCGGGCATAGTTTACCACACTGTATTATTAAAGGGAAGGGACAAAAGTGCGGCCAAGTAAATCAGGTTGGGGCGTCTCGAAAACAAAGGCCATATTCAGAAACGCCCATAACCATGATAACGCGTTGAGAGGCGGCGGCAAAAATAAGGGGCGCTCCAAGGAGCGCCCCGAATCACAGTCAAATCCCCGATGGAGGACAGGTATTTGTCGCGCAATAAGGTTGAGCCCCGGGTGCGGGCGCACCCACGGGCAAACTCTGATCCATTTCCGGTGGTGGGTAGTAATCGGTAACGGCGGTCTGGCAAGACCCGGTACCGCATTCGTACGATGAACCGCATCCCGCAATGATCATTAACGATAACCCCAGCGCCATAGCCAAGAATAGACGCATTGGTGATCTCCTTCACTTATATCCCGGAACGAAAGACGTCCCGACTCCCCTCATTTTATACTATTGCTTTTGCAGATGCTGTCCTTCGCGCTTTCGGTTAATTTATTAGGAGAAAAGTTTACTGAATCGTTAAGAACAACTTCTTGCTTGACATTATGGCGCTATTGTTCATAATCCCGCCCCGGTGGGGAGCCAAAGTCGCAGGTCACTTTTCCTATTAGATGTAAATGGGGAACGGGGCGCGGGATTACCGTGGGGAGGCGACATACCCAACAACACCGCCGGGAAATGGCGAACAGGATTATTTAGTCCTGAAACGTTACTTTTGCGCTAGCGGTTCCCGCAAATCTGGAGTTGCAGAATTAGGAGACGGGTTCTATCATGAGTGATGCGGATAATGCACCTGGAAAGTCGTTAAGCGCCGATTGCGTGGATATTTTAAACGAATTCGCCGCGCTGAGAGTAACGCGAAGCGCGCTGGAGGAGTCGGTCCGTTTTAACCTGGCTGATGCGAAAGAGACGGATTTGGCACGCCTCCGGCAAGTGCTGGCTTATATGAAAAACGACAAGCTCACTTTGGGGAAAGCCATTTCCGCCGCCGCCAAAGGACCCTGGACCGCCAAGGCGGCCGCCGCCTCTTCCGTAAACGGAAAGACGAGTGTCAACAAATCCGTTGCCAAAGCGGCAACCGCCACTCCGGCAAAAGCGAAAGCCAAGGCGAGAAGCGGCGGGGTGATAGGCGCGGCAATAGACGCGAATGCTGCCGAATCCGCCGCTGACAAAACCCAGGACAAAAAAGGCCGGGCGAAAACTTCCAGCGCGAGTGCCGGCAAAAAAAGCCGGAAAAGCGGCTCCGCCGGAAACGCCTTCGCCGCCGCCCCTTTCGACGCCGACTCCGACCTGTCGCCCCCCTTCGACGACGACCCGGATCAAGCCGAAGAAATCTCCGCCGCCGCCAATTCGGACGGGGAGGGCAAGAAGCCTGCCCGGCGCTTCTACGGGAAGGAAAACCTCCTCATCGTCGAATCCCCCGCCAAGGCGAAAACCATCAAAAAATTCCTCGGCCCAAATTTCATCGTCAAGGCTTCCCTGGGTCACGTCCGGGACATTCCCACCAAGGGGAGGGACCGCTCCGACATCGGCATCGATTTCCAGAACCATTACCAGCCCTATTACGTGCCTATCGACAGCCGCGAGAAGGTGATTAAGGACTTGCGCCAAGCCGCCGATCGGGCCCGCTACGTCTATCTCGCGCCTGACCCGGATCGCGAAGGAGAGGCGATAGCCTGGCACCTCAAGGAAATTCTCGAACTGCCTAAGGACCGGGTCAGCCGGGTGACCTTCAACGCCATCACCAAGTCGGCGGTGAGCGAGGCGATGGAACACCCCTCGGAAGTGAACATGGATCTGGTGAACGCCCAGCAGGGACGGCGGGTGCTGGACCGGATTGTCGGGTATAAGCTGTCGCCGTTTCTCTGGAAGAAGGTGACGAAGGGTTTGTCGGCCGGTCGGGTGCAGTCGGTGGCGGTGCGGCTGGTCGCGGAGCGCGAGGCCGAGATCCAGGCCTTCAAGACCACGGAATTCTGGCGGATCAAGGCGCTTCTGGCTTCCTTGGAAGGGAAGAAGGAGGAATTCCAGGCCGAACTCGTCGAGTGGAAGGGGGGGGAATTCGTCATCCCCGGTTCCGACAAAAAAGCCCCGCGGACCCCGACCGCCCCGGACGAGGCTGCCGCCCGGGCCATCGCCGACGCGCTCGCCAAGGAAAAGTTCCAGGTCGGCGACGTCACCGAACGCGAGGTGAAGGGCCGGCCCTCGCCGCCGTTCATAACCTCCAGCCTGCAGCAGGCGGCGTCGAATTTGCTCCGCCTCGGGGCGCAGCGCACCATGCGCATCGCCCAGACCCTGTACGAGGGCGTGGAGATTGAAGGAGAGCCGACCGGCCTCATCACCTACATGCGTACCGACTCGACCCGCATCGCTCCCGAGGCCATCGACGAAGTGCGTAAATTCATCGGCGAACAGTTCGCGCCGCCGTACCTTCCCGAGAAGGCGAATTTTTACACCAGCCGCAAGAGCGCCCAGGACGCCCACGAGGCGATTCGCCCGACCAGCGTTTACCTTACGCCGGAACGGGTCAAGTCGTTTTTGCAGCCGGAGCAGCACCGGCTTTATGAACTCATTTGGCGGCGTTTCGTGGCGAGTCAACTCGCTCCGGCCGAATACCGGATAACCACGGCGCGGATTATCGCCGGGGAGGGAATATTCGAGGCCAAGGGGCGGCGGGTGTTGTTCGACGGGCATACGGTGGTGTCCCTGGCCGCCGCGAAGAAGAAGGAAAAGTTAGAAGAGGAAAAGAAGGAAAAGGAGGAGGACGATTCCCGCGACGATTCGGAAGGCAAGGAAAAGCGCGAGGAGGAGCAGCTCCTGCCCAAGCTGGAGAAAGGCCAGGGGCTGGATTGCCGCGAGGTGACCCCGACGCAACATTTCACCCAGCCGCCGGTGCGCTTCACCGAGGCGAGCCTGGTGCGGGAACTCGAGAAGGAGGGTATCGGCCGGCCGTCTCCCTACGCCCCGATTGTCCAGACCATTATCGAGCGGGATTACGTCAGGCAGGAGAACCGGCGCTTCTACGCGACCCAGCTCGGCTTGGCGGTTACGGAGATTCTCAAGGAGAATTTCCCCGACATCATGGACGTCAAATTCACCGCGCAAATGGAGTCGGACCTGGATCGGGTCGAGGAAGGCGAAGTGGAATGGTCGAACCTGGTGGACCGCTTTTACAAACCGTTCGAGGCGCGGCTGAAGGAGGCGATGGTGAATTCGCCGCCCCTCAAGGGCGCGGCGGCTCCGAACGGGGAAAAATGCCCGAAATGCGGCGCCGACATGGTGATTCGCTATTCGAAGCGGGGCGCTTTCCTCGGCTGTTCGAAGTATCCCGACTGCCCCGGTACGCGGGAGCTTCCCGGCGAGGGCGCCGGGCCTGACGGCGCGGAAGAGGGCGAACCGGTCGAGTGCCCGGAGTGCGGGAAGCCGATGGCGCGGAAGCGTTCGCGCTTCGGCATGTTTTTGGCCTGCACCGGTTACCCCGAGTGCAAGTGCACCCGTCCCATCGGAAAGAACGGCGAAGTCGTGGTGCTCCCCGACGTCAAGCGGGATTGCGAGAAATGCGGCAAGCCGATGCTGGTCAAGGCCGGGAAACGGGGGCCGTTTTTGGCCTGCAGCGGGTACCCCGAATGCAAGAACACCAAGCATCTCGACAAAGAGGGCAAGGTGGTGGAGCTGCCCGAAATCGAGGCGGTCTGCGACAAATGCGGGGCGCCGATGGTGGTGCGGATGAGCCGGCGCGGGCCGTTTTTGGCCTGTTCGGCCTATCCGAAATGCCGGAACGCGAAGCCGCTCCCGAAGCCCGAGGAGGAAGTGGCGGAAGCGAAGGGGTGAACCCCTTTTCAGGCCCGGATACCCAGTTCTTCCTCGACCACCCGCATTATCTTGTCCATGGAAAAATGGGCGGATACATAATCGTATTCCGCCCTGGCCATTTTCTGTAAAGCGGCTTCGTTGTCATACAAATCTAAAATTGCCGAAGCGAACCCAGCCGCGTCGTCCCGTACCGCCACCACTTTCTCTATGCCCAATAATCCTTCGGCGCCGATCGAAGTGGTCACCACCGGCAGTTGATAATACAAAGCTTCTACGAGTTTGCCTTTTACTCCCGCGCCATAAGCCAAAGGCACGACCGACATTCTGCAGCGTGAATAATAGTTCCGCAGTTCGGCATCGCTTACATACCCGACCACCGTGATTCCGTCACCCTGCAAATTCAAAATCGCTTCCGGTGGATTCGAGCCAACAATCGATAAAACAATGTCGGAACGTTGGCGCCGGATTAACGGCATGACCGCGTTGGCAAACCAGAGCATGCCGTCCACGTTGGGACGATGCGCGAAACCGCCCACGAAAAGCAATCCCTCACGCACACCGCCGTAGCTTAGCTCTTCTACATGCGGGAACACATTCATCGGCATAACCCGGCAATGGATCTTCGGGTCAATTTCTCGAATAAGTTCTATTTCAACCGTAGACGGATAGCAGGCGATATCGGATTTCCGCATCAATTCGAGTTCATAATCTTTCCAGCGCCTAATGTCGGCCAACAAGGCGGGGTCCCGCTTGAGATCGTATTCCCGCTGCTCCCGAAGAAAATGCAGGTCGTGCCCGTAGTAGATCACCCTTGCGCCAGGGCAGAAAGCGCGGATGGCGTCGATATACTTTATCGAGATATGGGGCCGGTTCAGTAAGACAAAGTTGAAGTATTTACCGTTCTCCCTCAGCCACTCCTTCCAGGTCATGGCGTAATCGTAGCCGTACAGCACGAAAATGCCCATGCTTTGCAAAATTTTGACATATTTTTCGTCGTAGAAGAAATTATCGGGGATGAAAACAATTTCCAAACCCATTCTGCGGAAAAGCGTGAGATACTGGAACACTGTCCGCGAACCGGCGTCCTTGTCATATTGGGGGACATAATGATCAACAACCAGTAGAAGCTTTTTGCCGGCGCTTCTGCCGCGCGCCTGAAACACGTTTTCCCCGTTCGGGAAGTGCTCCCTCTCCAGTACCGCCCGCCATTTGCTGTAGAACTTTTTTTCGTTTTCCGCCTGGTATGCCTTGATTCCGCACTTCACATCCGTGCCGTTGGTGACGCCTTCGAAATGCATCACCAGCGATTCCGGCTGGTAGACGACCCGGTAACCCAGTTCCCGGACCCGGAACGCCAGGTCAGAATCTTCGCAATAGACTTGTGTCAAATAGCTGGCGAAGCCGCCAATTTTCTCCCACAGCTTTCTACGAATAATAATCGCCGCGCCGGAAATGTAATCTGTCTCGCGTAGATAATTGAAATCGGGACACGCCGGATCCCGACCCCGTCCATAATTCCAGGCCGAGCCGTCCCGCCAGATAATCCCCCCCGCTTCCTGCAAAGTTCCGTCCGGGAAAACCAGTTTCGATCCCGACAAGCCGATGCTGGGGTCGTTATCAAGCAATTCCACCAGGGTTGACAGCCAGCCAGGTTGCACCTGGGTATCGTTATTCAGGAAGAAGAGGTAATCCCCCCGGGCAAGTTTGGCCGCTTTGTTGCAGGTTGCGATGAAATGGGCATTGGTGCGGTTACGCATGAGCCGGATATTTTTCACTACTATTTCGACCTGCCGCGTCGCGTCGACTGAAGCGTCGTCACCGATAATCAACTCGTAAGGGACAGGGTCGGTGTGCCGGAGGATTGATCGCAGGCACGCGTAGGTGAAATCGAAATGGTTGTGCGCCGGAATGACAATCGAAACCCGGGGATGGGGATGCACCGGAAAGGTCAGCGGCTCATAATTTTCAATCCGTTTTTCGTCCTCCGCCGGCGCCATAACCGAGATTGGCTTCGACGACACGACTCCGGCCCCGGTTTGTAGAACTACCCGGCTCAAACGGCGCGACACTTCTAGTGGGCCTTCGCTATGCAACATGCGGAAATATGCTTTGATGCGCAGCAGGTTAAGGCTATGCAGAAATTTCCCCGGATGCCTGGCAAACAACAATCCCGTTTTGACGAAAAGACGCCGTTTGCTTCCCACCGGAAGCAGGAAGCCGCTGCTCCGCTGCAAGGCGCGCGCCACTTTTCCGCCCCGGGATTGTTTGAAGCGCTCGTATTCCCGTTCCACTTCCAGTAGTTTTTCAATATGGCTTTGCTGCTTACCGACTGACTGTTCCAATTCAGCGACGGTTTTGCCTAGTTTTTCGTTTTCACTTTCCAACCGCCCCAGTTGCCGGGACGATTCATTCCGCTCTTTCCTCCAAGCCGGAAGCAGGTATTGCGCCTGCGCCAGCGTATCGGGAAGCCCGATATCCAAGAAGAATCCGCAACCTTCGCAACCTTTTAGTAAATGCAATTCGGCGAGACGCGGAAACAAATCGTACTCCAAAGAACTGAAGCCGCTGGGCAAATGTTCCAGCACCCCGGGTTTGAACGCGTAGATTCCTCCGTTGATCAACCCCGAATTGCCGGGCGTCACGCTTTTTTCTTTGAAAGCTGTTATGCTTCCGTCTCCGGATAAAACCACTTCGCCATAGCGCCCGGCTTCGCTGGTGCGGCGCAGGGCAATGACGGCCGAAGCTTCAGTGGTGGACAGATACTCCGCCATCCGCACCAGGGAAATATCAAACAGCGTGTCACCATTAACTACCAAGAACGCTTCAGCCGGCCGCAGTAGCGCCGCTGCCAAACAAGTGCCGCCGCCTGTCCCCAGTGCCTCCTTTTCCACGGCATAGCGAATACCCACCCCAAGCCGTGAACCATCCCCCATTTTTTCCACCATAACCTCGGCGAGATATCCGGCGGATATGACGATATCCGCCACCCCTTGATGCGCGAGATTGCCAATCAGGTAATCCAGGAAAGGTGTACCGGAAATATCCTGAAGCGGTTTGGGTAAGGCTTTGCTCATGCTCCCCAAGCGGCTGCCGAGACCGCCGGCCAGGATAATTGCTTGCGTCAATTTTTCCATATAGATCTTTTGTCCGCCTCGAGGCAGTAGCATCGCCAACCCGCCTGCTTGAAAAGATTCGGTACAAGCATGGCGAAATATTCAGTCCAGAGTATTGCTCAAAAACGGGCGCCGCCGCTGATCGATATCCCGTGACTCCGGTATTTTTTGGCACCTTCATAACGGTAATCCAGGCCAAAGTCAAATTGTTTGTAGCGGAATTTCACTCCCGCTTCGGCCTTCCAGGCATGTCGGGCGGACTTCATGCCGGTGTTGGCGCCGGAGAAGTTTTCTCCACTGATTTCCGAAGTACCATTTGCACCCTGGTTCAAGAAATTGTACGTGTAGCCGCCGCTAGCCCGCGCCATTATACGTGAGCAAGCATTGATTTCCGCATTGTATTCCACGGCAATTTCTAGAGGCATGAGGAGCGACCTTTGCTTATAGGAACCGTACCTCATGTACCAATTTTCAGGCTCCGAAGTCGCATAAGAGTCGTAGGCGTTGGAACGCGCCTCGTACCAATATAGGCCGATGCTTGGGGTCAAAGTGGTGGCGCAGTTCAGATGGAAATCGTATCCGGTGGATCCGCCCAGCCAAAAACTGTTGGTGTGGTTGTCGCCCTGCTCCCACTCGTCAACGCCCATGACGTCTCTGAGACAATCGCCAAGATAACGCTTCCATTTGTTACTGCCGTAATTGAAGCCGCCGTCAAGATTGGCGAAGAAACGGGAATGATGGTAATATTGCGCGTAGAAGGAACCGCCATAGTTGTATAGCGAATTATCGTCCTCGCTATCGAGCCAGTCGAAATCCCCCTTGCTGAAAGTGAAGGCGGCGCCGAAGCACAGGGGGCCGAAAATGCGATCGTAGCCGACGGCAAATCCGGTCATATCGTACTCATATCCGGTCAAGTCATCTTTATCCTGCTGGTCACTCGCGACCTGAAACGGACTCGCCCAAATACTGTTGGCAAGATCGACGCCTCCCTCGCAGAGGTGAACAATTCCATCCTCTCCCCCCATTGTCGTCAACATGGGTGAGCGCATTTTTCTACGGATTTCAACCTGGCGCCGCTGGATGATATGGCTGTTTTCTTCGACCGTGGCCAAACCCGTGACCGCTCCGGCGCTTGCCGCATAGCCAAACACGGTGTTCGTGAGCAGCAGAAGATCGTCTTCCCTGCCGAGAGGTGTTCCAGCGCGTAATTCCGCTAGGTAATTAGTCGGCATGGCGTCGTTGGCCAATATTACCGGCGCGCCATACGCCAAGCCATAATTATCGGACATTGCCTGAAGAGTGGATGACGTCGGCGCACTATTTTCCGCCGACACCTCGAGCAAATTCCCCGGCTCTCCGACCGCGGCAAGGAAAGAAGCAAAATTGGTAGGCAATACCGTTCCGTCGATTTCCGCTTCCGGTTCACCTATCTTGAGTTGGTTTTTTTGTAGCGCATTGGAACTATTTATAGGTTCGTTATGGCCAAAGATAATGCCCAGTGTAGCTTTCATAACTGCATTCTTGGTATTGTTGAATGCTTTTTGCGATCGCAAAAAACCCGTTCCATCGGTGTTGTCGATAGTCACTGCATGCAGTTTATTATATTTTGCCTGGAAGCTGGCGGAGTCGGCCGGAAGCAGGGACTTTACAATCGATTCTTGGGTGTCTATACTCAATAGGACTTCGGGGGGCGTATCGGGATCAAGAACATCCGCCGCCTCCGTCGCCATCACTTTACCGGGAGCTATGGTTAGCCAGGCCCCAATCAGGGCCGCCAGTATCGGTCCAGTCGTATTCATAACACATCCCCATGGGTGTTCTTTGATTGGCATAGATAATTTCAGTATTTTTCTACTGTATGTTTTTGATAATTTTCCAAGAAGTATCCATGCTAATTTGGCTGGTATTGTCCATAGCGATCCTTCCTGCGGCGAGCTACCTAATCGTCGCATTTTTGCACGCCAGTGCGCTCCGGCACCATCGGCTCGACTTCCCGAATAAACGCAGCTCACACAGCCGCCCCACCCCAACCGGGGGTGGCATAGCTTTTGTGGCGGTATTCGTCCTGGGGTGTGCATTATGGTACTTCCGTACCCATAAGGTCGGGGAAGGGGATCTGTCGGCAATTCTGATCGGCGGCGGATGTCTATTGTCAATCGTGGGATGGGTTGATGATCTTCGCGGGTTGTCGATACGCAGCCGGCTATCTGTACAGCTTTTTGTCGTGTTCTTGTCAATGGCTAAACTTTGTTCACTGGACAGTATTGATATCGACCAAAAAACGATTGCACCAAGCATTCACGAAAAAATATTTTTCACCCTGGTGATACTATGGCTCACAAACGCATATAACTTCATGGACGGCATTGACGGCCTCGCCGCCGGCATGGCGGTGGTCGTCGGACTGGCAGGAGCGGCTCTTTTTTCCGGTAGCGCGGTTGCCGTTCCGCTTTTCCTTATCGCCTTGGCGGTGGCGGGCTTTCTGGTCTGGAACTGGCCGCCCGCCAAGATCTTCATGGGTGACGCCGGCAGCGGCTTTCTCGGTTTTGCTTTCGCCGTCTCCTGGACTTATACTTCCGGGGTCAGGCAGGGATTGTTTGTTTGGCCCATTCTTCTAGCCGTCTTTCTTGTCGATGCGACTTTAACGCTTTTGGTCCGCGTTTATCGTGGCGAAAAATTCTATGAAAGCCATTGTTCGCACGCCTATCAGCTGGCAAGCAAACATTGGAGCCACAAAAAAGTGACCAGTATCGCCATACTGGTCACCATATTCTGGTTGGTCCCCTGTGCCGCCCTATGTCAAATCCGGCCCAGCCTGGCGCCGTTTGTGGCTGTCGTTGCTTATGCCCCCCTGATCCTAACCTATTTCCTGTGCCGGAAGCGTTTCGGATAAGCCGAAAGGGGTGGATTGCCCACCGGCATCATATCCTACTCCTGGTACTCGAACCTGGCGGCGCTTACTTCTCATGCCAATCGCTGCCAGCTTGTAAAGTTATTTTTGTTAGGTATAATTTGTATACCGATCCTTAACGGAACCTCCTTCATTACACAGGCGAAAGTTTGGGACGGCGGCATAACGAGAATTCACCCCGACACCCGAAAGGAGCAACATGAACCGCCGAGTAAACATCCCCCTCCTCACCGACGGCTACAAACTCACCCATCACGCCCAGTACCCCGACGGCACCGAAAACGTCTACTCCTACTTCGAGTCCCGCGTCGGCGCCCGCTACTCCGACACCGTATTTTTTGGCCTGCAGTACATCCTCAAGGCCTACTTCACCGGCGAAGTCGTGAACGACCGGGACATCGACGCGGCCAAGGAGTTTTCCCGCGGATATTTCGGCAATGACCGTTGCTTCAACGAGAAAATGTGGCGGCACATCGTGAAAAAACACCAGGGCCGACTGCCGCTCCGTATCCGCGCCGTACCTGAAGGCAGCGCCGTCCCCACCTCGAACGTCATGGCCACCGTCGAAAACACCGACCCCGAATGCTTCGCCCTGACCAACCACCTGGAAACGGTCCTCTCGCAAATCTGGTACCCCTGCACCGTCGCCACCCTGTCCCGCAAGATAAAAATACTCCTCCTCCGCTTCATGGAGGAAACGGCGGGGAAGGAAGCGTCCCAGGCGGCCATCCATTATATGCTCCACGACTTCGGCTACCGCGGCGTCGAAGCGGTCGAGGCCGCCGGCATCGGCGGGGCGGCCCACCTGGTGAACTTCCTCGGCACCGACACCATCGCCGGCATCGAAACCGCCATGCGGTATTATAACGAACCCCGCGTCTGCGGCACCTCCGTCCCCGCCACCGAACACAGCGTCATGACCGCGTTGGGGGAGGAGGGCGAAAAGGAAATGTTCCTGCACGTCCTGGCCCAATACCCCACCGGCGTCGTCTCCATCGTATCCGACAGCTACGACATTTTCGCCGCCGCCAAGGACATCGTCTGCGCGCCGGATTTCAAACGGAAAGTCCTCGCCCGCGACGGCACCCTGGTCGTCCGCCCCGACTCCGGCGACCCGGTCACCACCCTGCTGCGGCTCCTGGATATTCTGGCCGAAGGCTACGGCACGGAAATAAACGCCCTCGGCTACCGGCTACTCCACCCGAAGGTACGGCTCCTGTGGGGGGACGGCATCGACTACGACGGCGTCTACGACATCCTGAAAGCCTTGAAAAATGCCGGTTGGTCGGCCGCGAACATGGCCTGTTTCGGCTGCGGCGGCGGCCTCCTCCAGCGCCTCGACCGGGACATCCAGCGCTTCGCCTTCAAGTGTTCGGCGCAAAAACGGAACGGCGTCTGGCACGATATTTCCAAAAATCCCCTCGACACCACCAAAGCCTCGAAAAAAGGCCGGCTTAGCCTAGTGCGCGGCCCCGGCGGAGTTTACCAAACCGTCAGGACCGACGATCTCGGCCAGCGCCGGGACTGCCTGGAAACGGTTTTCGAGGACGGCAGGCTGGTCCGCGACACGACTTTCGCGGAAGTGCGGGAACGCGCGGGCTGGTGAATGAGGCGTGGGCTGGGTATGGCGGAGACACTTAGAAATTCGGGGACACGTAACGCAATTATACCGGTCGCGGACCGAAATGGTGAAAATGCATTTCCACTATTTCGGTCCGTCATCGGTATAGCAAGGTGACGCGCCTATCGCCATATATCCTCACTCGTTCTTGAACTGGGCCGGGATCCCCCGGAAGGCCGCCTTGACATAGGCCGTCGCCAAGGTCATCGCCGCCCGGGTCGAGGGCATCAGGGCGAGGAGGTCCAGCATGACGAAGTCGTGCATTGTCCCGTTTACCCGCAGGCTCGCCACCGGCACCCCGACTTCATCCAGCCGCCGGGCGTATTCCTCCGCTTCATCCCGAAGCACGTCGTTCTCAGCCGTGATGATGAGGGTCGGCGGCAGCCGCTCCAGATCGCTGTCCCGCGCCCGCAGGGGCGAGACGTTCCGTTCGTCGCGGCGGTTCGATTCCGGGACATAATTGTCCCAGAACCACTTCATGGCTTTGCGGGTCAAATATGGCCCTTCGGAAAAATCCTTATAGGACTGGGTGGCCATCTCCGCGTCCACCACCGGATAAAACAGCACTTCCAGAAGAATCTTCGGTCCGCCCCGCTCGCGGGACAGGAGCGCCGCCACCGTGGCCATGTTTCCCCCGGCGCTGTCGCCCATCACCACAAATCCGCCCGGCTGCAAACCCATCTCCGCCGAGTTCCTTGCCATATGCTCGAATACCGCGTAACACTGCTCCAGCGCCACCGGGTAACGGTTCTCCGGCGACAAACCGTATTCGGGGAAAACCACCGCCACTCCGCCCATCACCGCGATTTCGCGAATCAGCCGATCATGCGTGTCCCTTCCCCCCATCACCCAGCCGCCGCCATGCAAATACAGCACCCCGGGGAGTGCTCCCTCCGCCCCTTTCGGCCGCACCACCCGCACCTCCAAGCCGCCGGTCGGCCCCACCGGCAGGTGGTAATCCTTTATGTCGACCTCGGGTTTGGCGATACCGTTCCCGGATTGTGTTTCCTTCAGGAAATTACGGGCTTCTTCCGGGGACAGGGTATAGATTGGCGGGAGGCCGGAAGCTTCCATCGCGTCCACGACATCCTGAATTCCCAACATTAGATTGGGTTTTTCCATGGTGAATATTGACATGGCGTCTCCCTTCTTAAGACGGCGAACTATAGTTAAACAGATTGCGGCATTGGCAATCTGATATCTGTTTATGTCCGTAACCACACCGGACTCCTTTTTTCGCCCCGGATTCGCGCGAACCTCGCTCAGTTCGACCGTTCGCTCGAGAAAAGCGTGGCCGACCGGAAGGAGGCGCGCCGTTTTCCGGCAAAAAAAACGAGCCGCGAACGGCTCGTTTTATTGCTACCCTCTTGTTTGACACCGAATCAGGCGGCCGGATGTTCCAGCAATTTGTCCTCGCCCGGCCGATTCGCCCTTTCCTTCAGGTGTTCCTTCAATTCCGGAACAATCCGCCGCACGAACTCCGCCTCTTTTAGGAGCAGCTTTTCATCGGGGAAAAAGCGGGCTGTCGCCTCCGCCATCACCAGCGCGTGATCGTAATGCTCCTTGTCGATAGCCCGGTAAACCACCTTGAAATAATGCTGGCTCCCGGGGAAAAACTCGTGGTAGGCGTCGGCCCAGGCCCGGAAATCCGCCAGCGGAACCAGCCCGCAATAGAGCCCGAAGGTGTTCGCCGCGTCGTCGTAGAGGCTCGAGTAGTCCTTCGCCTTCACCGTCGCCATCGCCCGGCGGAAGCCAGCCAGATCGTTATTGAGGAAGGACAGGGTCAGGTCCGACTTGACCACGTCGTCCCCGCCCCCCACATCCGATCCGAGGCCGGTGCCTTTGCTGACCGCCCGCGCCACATCCTCCAGGAGTGGCTTCGCCCCGGCCGGGTCGTACAGCTCCGGATATTCGTCCTTGTCCATCATTTCAATGCCGAGCGCCAAATAAAGCTGCGGGGTTATCCTGTACCACTCCCAATCCTCCTCCTCCACCCCCCGGCCGCGTGAAGTCTGATCCTTGGGCTTGGTTGGGTATGGGCCGTCCTCCAGGAGGCGGGCGATGCCGTCCTTCCTGCCCACATCGGAAATCGCGTAGCGGCCCAACACGAAATAGCGGCCGATGATGCCGTTGTAGGAATCGTCCGGCTTGAAATAGCCCTTGCCGAACGCCTCTTCCAATTCCTTGCGCACGTCGTCCAGCGCCTTCTTCGCCTCGCCGTAGAGGTACGCCCCGGGCTGATCCCGGTTCATGCACAGCCGGTCGTAAATCAGCACCAGCGTCCGCAAAACCGGATCCGCCACCCGGCCCAACTGGCGCTTGGTCATGGCCACGTCGTAGCGGACCAGGCTCCAGGCCCGTTCCGGCTGGCCGAGCCTGGCCATGTACATTGCCCAGAAGGAGCGGAAGGTCATGGCCCGGAAAAACTCCGGCGCGTCGTCCTGCTGAATCATCCGCCGCATCACCGATTCCATTTCCGTGAGCGCCTCCATGGTTTTGGCGCGGTTCTTATCCTGGAAATGCAGCTGGGCGATTTCCAGGAGGCAGGAGAGTTCGGCCTGCGGATTGTCGCGGACCATCTCCAATTCGCGGCGGCGCATCTTCTCCGACTGTTCGTAAAAACCGACCCGCTCGTACAGGCTGCCGAGTTCCTTGATGTTGCCGATTTCCTTGTCCTCCTCGACCATCTTCTCCATCACTTCGATGGCGGAGGAATAGACGTGTTCGTGCCAGTAGGACTGCACCTGTATCATGGTGTCGGCGTATTCGGCGTCGTTGAAAATGCGGGACGACAAAACAAACGGGGTCCGCGTTTCCTCGTTGGCGAAACGCAGGAGCAGGGGAACGGCGTCGGCGGTCATGTGGCTGATGCCTTCGCCGCGGTCGAAGGAGCGATAGGCCATTTCGATGACTTCGTTGAAGTCGGGGGAATTGAACTGGAGAACCGGGCCGGTTTGCAGGACCACGAAACGGTATTCCCCCTTCTCGCTCTTCTCGACGTAACCGGCGGCGGCGTGACCGGGGAGCTGCATGACGTGACTGAGCTTCCCCTGCCTCCGGGTAAGGACCTGGAAAAATTCGGCCAGGTCGTCGCAGTCGCCAATCAGCCGGCCGACCCAGCGCCGCTCCAGGGTTTCGTAGACGGTCTGGTGGGTGTCGGAGAGGCCATAATGGCTGCCGATGAGGTTCGGGAGTTCGGGGAGCGGGGAATCGGAGCAATAGCGGAAGAACTGATGGAAAATCAGCCCCAGTTCACCCGGTGTGGATAGAATCTCGGCGGTGCGGTCGAGCCACTCGTCCTCGGCTTGGCGCCGGGCCTCGGGGCTGATGAAACCGGAGAAGTCGGGGCTTTTCACCACCCCGTTCAGGGTGGCCAACTTCAGCGGATCGCCCTGGTCGTCACGGAGCAGGACATGCAGGGGATAATTCCAGCCGGGGGGGCCGATGGTCGGATCCAACCGCCCGGAAGAGTCCTCGGCGATGGCCTCGTTCCATCTTTCGGCGTCGCCGACCGCCTTCGCGTCGCCGTCCCGATAGGAGGCGATGCGGCCCTTGGTGGCATGCCAGATTTCGGTCTGGCGGGGGACCCCGGCGGGACGTGTGCTATGGCTGCCGCGGTAATGTTCGGCCAGCATGAAGGCGTAGACCAAACGTGCCGGCTGCGGCGAAAAGAAAATCGTCTCGTCCTGGAGTTCGACCCGCCAGGTGAAACGCGGGAGCGTCTCGCCCGTTTCCGGGTCCTGGTCGCTTCCCTTGCCCACCGACTCGTTGGCGGCGTTCGGATTAGCCACGGCATAGAGTTTACCGCCGGCGGCCAGGTCGACGACGAATTCGTCGTAACCGGCTTCGAGCTTACCCAAGGCGGCGCGGTACTCCCCTAGGCGCTTCGCGACTTGGGCCGGCATCGGGTCGATGAACGTTTCCAGGTAATCCGCCTCAATCAGCCGCCGGCAAAAGGAACTGTCGAAATAGTCCCGCGCGTCCGGCGTTTCGTAGGTCCCGGCCAGCACCGGCTTCATTGCCTGGCGGAGCGGGGCGGAAATCCCGGCATCGCCCGCCACCGCCTCTTCGAGGCGTTTCGCCGCCTGGCGGAAATCCTCGACAAGGCGCCGGGAATTGCTGCTGTTCTGCGGCAATTCCTTGACCGGATGCAGCCGGCCTTCGTAGAAAACCCAGCGTCCCTGGCCGGCGAAGGGGGTCGCGGGCAGGTCGGCGCGCAGGCTCGCGAGAGCGGCAGGAGCGGAGTGGGCCGGCAGGGCCGACAGGCTCGCGGCTTCGTGTTTACTCAAGGCCAGCGGGGCGCCCGGGCCTTCCAGGAGTTCCCATTCGGGGAGGCGTTTCGGGTCGACGCCCGCCCCCTGCATGGCTTTCGCCAAACCGGCCATCCACACCAGGGGTTTATGGTAGAGAAGCACCCAGCCGCTGGTGAAGGTGAAGCCGGCGATTTTCGCCCGGATGTTTTTTTCGTAATCCTCCTCCCGCATTTCCATCGTCGCCGGGAGGCCGTTTAAGGTGAATGCCATGCGGGCGTGTTTGGAATCGAATTCGAAGCCGGCGGGGTCGATGGCGAAGTGGGGGTCGTCGAAGGCGCTCCTGAGCATCGCCCAGGCCATGCGGGTGCCGGGATTGTCCCGGTTGCGGCGGAGTTCCGACTGGAGGCGGGCGAATACCTCGATCCTGAGGGTCATGAGATCCTCGGCCGTCCTCTGGGCCGTTTCAATCATCTTCACCGCCGCGTCCGAGTGGATCTTGTTGGGCGCGTTCTCCGCCTTCGCCCGCTTGATGAAATCGGCGACGTCGAATTCCTCCTCCTCCTCGGGACGGCTGAGGACGGTGCGGGCGGCGTGGTCCGCTTCCTGGACGATATCCGCGAGGCGGCGGAGTTGCGCCAGGCTGTCGCGGTTGCCCGCTTCAACCAGGTTTTCCGGGGAGCCGGCCAGCTCGGGGAGCCCCGTCTCCCTGAGGCGTTCGGCCAGGGCGCGGTAGCGCTCCAGGGCCTGCGGATTGCCCTGGTTTGCCGCTTCGGCGATGCTGTCGGCCTCTTTTTTCACCTCCTCCGCGAGACGTTTACGCTGGTCGTCCGTGAACGAGGCGAGTTCGTTTTCGTAACGCTCCTTTACCGTATGGCAAAAAAGCGGGGTCAGGGCGGCTTGATCGGACTGGGCCTTTTTCCGGGCTTCCTCGGGGTTGACCGTCTGGGCTTCGCCGCGGAGTTGGGCCAGGGAGGCTTCGGCGACGGTGCGGTCCATGGCGGCGGCGAGGGTGGGGTCGGCGTTTTCCTTTGCCGTCAGCAGGAGGTGCGCCATCGCGGCGGTGTCGGCGGGGGCGAGGGAATCCTTGAAGGCGGCGAGGGACCTTTCCCTTTCTAGATGCTGGCGCGCCCTGTCGAGGGAGTCCTGGCGCGGGTCCGGGCGATTGGCGAACAATCCGGTCAGGCCGGCGACTTTATTCAGGGCGCTGCCGGGAGTGTGGTAATTGCCCGCGCTGTGCAGGATGGCGTCGGCTTCGCGGGCGGCTTTGGCCGAGGGGGCGATTTCGCCCTTTTTCCAGGCGTCGTCGGCCCAGCGGAGAAGGGTGTCGGCCTGCTTTTTATCGCGGTTGAACATATATTGCTGGAAGACAAAGTAACCCGCCAGCGCCAAAAGGGCGAGGATCAGCAGGAGCATAAAAAGTTTGAAGAGCCCGCCTCGACGCGGTTCGAGTCCGTCGCGGCCACGGCGGGAGAAATAGCGGCGGGACGGCTCCGAGTCCTCGCCGGGTTCATTTTCCCGCCCGTTTTCGGGGGCGGGAGGTTCGCGGCGTCCGGGCGGCGGCGGCGGGGTGTTGGGAACTTCGTCCCAGAGGTGGCGGCCTTCGGCGCGTTTGTTTTGCGGATGCTCCGCTGCCCCGTCCTGGACCGTTTCCTCGGAATCGGCGCGGGGGCGCCGTTGCGTCGGATTCCGCTTGAAGGACGGCAGTTCCGGTTCGTTATCGGCAAGCGGGGGCGGCGGGGTGAAGTTCCGTTCCGACTCGGGGCGGCGGTCGTTGATGATTTCGGTGCGCCGGTTGGCGAAGTCGCGGTTAAGGGGGGGCGGCGGAGGCGGCGGGGGCGCCGGCGGCGGGCTGGCGGCGCCGAGATCGACGCCGGCCTGGCTGACGTCCTTGTCGTCCAGGAGGACAAAATTGGCGTCGATAGGGATGTCGACGACCGGTGCTTAGGAGCCTTTTGAGTATTTATTTGGCATTGGCGGGGTTTATCGGGCCATCGTATTAGCGTTTGGTTGCTATGGGGGCGGGGGCGGAT
>JAVBQR010000061.1:0-25889 GCA_031548865.1 Planctomycetota bacterium | reverse complement strand
CCCCCGACTTTTCTTTTCAGTTACTCTGTGAACCTCTGTGCTCTCTGTGCCTCTGTGGTGAAAAAAGATTTCACCATTTCGCTTCGCAGCCGAGGTGGATTGAAATTTGCGAAATGATTTTTTTGTGAAGCGCGGGATAGCTTACCAATTCGTACTTTTGCCACAGGAGAATTTCCATGACAAGGCGCTTAGTGTTGCTGGCGGCGGTTCTGCTCGTCGGTTGTCTGTTCGCGGCTCCGGCCGGAGAGAAGAAGAAGTACGCCTTCATCTTCAAATCCACCGGCAACCCCTTCGGCGAAAAAGTGATGGAAGGCTTCAAGACGGCGGTCACGGAACAGGGCGGCGAAGCCATCCTGCGCGCCCCCGACCTCCCCACCGCCGACGCGCAAATCGCCATCATCGAAGAACTCATCGCCCAGCGGGTCGCCGCCATCGGCCTCTCGGCCAACGACCCCGACGCCCTTACCCCGGTCCTGAAAAAGGCCATGCGTAACGGCATCAAAATCATCACCGCCGACTCCTCCGTCACCGCCGGCAGCCGCAACGTCCACATCAACCAAGCCGACCCCGAACTCATCGGCCGCGTCGAAATCCAGGCCGCCTACGACATGGCCGGCGGCAAAGGCGACATCGCCATTCTCTCCGCCACCTCCCAGGCCACCAACCAGAACATCTGGATTGAATGGATGAAAAAGGAAGTCGCACTCCCGAAATACAAGAACATGAGCCTGGTGAAAGTGGCCTACGGCGACGACCTCCGCGACAAGTCGACCTCGGAATGCGAAGCGCTCCTCAAGACCTTCCCCAACCTCAAGGTCATCATCGCCCCCACCACCGTCGGCATCGCCGCCGCCGGCAAGGTGCTGACCGACAAGGGCCTGGTCGGCAAGGTATTCCTGACCGGCCTCGGCCTACCCAGTGAGATGGCCGATTACATCAAGAACGGCGTCTGCCCCTGGATGTACTTGTGGAACCCCATCGACCTCGGCTACCTGGCCGGTTACGCCTCCGTCGCCCTGGCCGACGGCAAAATCACCGGGAAAGTCGGCGACAGCCTCAGCGCCGGGCATTTGGGGAGCAAGAAGGTGTCGGACGACGGTTCGGGCGGCACCGAAATCATGTTGGGCGCCCCCTTCAAATTCGACAAAGCCAACATCGACGAATGGAAGACGGTGTACTAAATGAAGTTTTGCAAAGTGACGATTGAACCGCCAATCGTCACTTTGCACAAATCGTTTTTGCCCGAAATTCCGGGGTTTTTGATTGTGCAAAAGTCCAGTTAAATTCACCTTATCATCGCGGCGGCGGCTCCCGGAAAAACAGCACGTACGCCAAACCGGCCAGCGCCAGCAACAACGCCACGCCGGAAACACCCAGCCACATTTGTAAGCGCCGCACCTTCTGCATCAGCTCCCGCTCCACCGCCCCGCCGCTGAAGGCCCGCGCCGCATTGAGGACCGAAGTCGGGCTGGTCGCCGCCGGCGAAGCCGCGGGGGCGGCAGGCGCGGCCCCGGCTTTCGCCAGCCTCCGGACTTCGTCCAGATCGTTCAGGAGTTCGGAAAAATTTTGGTAGCGGTCGGTCGGCTTTTTCTTCATCAGCCGCTCTACCACTTCGACCATTTTATCGGGCAATTCCTTGACTATGGCGGAAATCGGCTTCGGCTCGGTTTTGATGTGCTGGTCCATGACGTCCGAGACGCTCCCCCCGAACGGGGGGTTCCCCGACAACATGTGGTAAAGGGTGGTCCCGAGGGAATACAGGTCGGAGCGGAAGTCCAGGTTTTTTTCGCCCTTGGCGGCTTCCGGCGAAATATAGTCCGGCGTCCCCAATACCTCGCCTTCGGTGGAAAGGACCGACTCCAGGGACGACTTCACGAAACCGAAATCACCGAGTTTGGCGATCCCCCCCTTGGTCACCATGATGTTCCCGGGCTTGACGTCCCGGTGCACGATCCGCCGCTGGTGCAGGTATTCGAGGGCGCTCGACACCTGGATGGCGATGGACACCGTCGACTGCAGGTCCATCCGGCCCTCGCGGTCCAGGGTGGCGTCCACGGGCTCGCCGTCCACGAACTCCATCGAGAAGTACAGGGTCGACTTGTAGCGGCCGACGTCAATCACCTGGATCAGGTTCGGGTGCGACAGTCTCCCCACCAGACGGGCCTCCACCAGGAAGCGCTTGCGGAACTCGTCGTCCGTCACCCAGCGTTCGTGCAAGACCTTGAGGGCGACAATCCGCCCCATCGACAGTTGCCGGGCCTTGTAGACGACGCCGAGGCCGCCCTCCCCGAGCTTCCCCATGATCTCGTAACCGCCGATCCGCTGCCCCCGGGCCCGGGCGTCGCGGAGCAGCCGTTCCTTCGCCTTATACACCGCCCAAACCTGTTCCGACTTCAGGACCCCCTTTTCCAGGAGGACGTCCTCGACCGGACGTTTCGGCTTCCCCGCTTCCGCTTCTTTGTTTATGGTCCGTTCCGCGTCCTCCAATTGCTCGCGGGTCAACACCCGGTGCGCAATCGCCAGGGTCGCGAAATCCAAATCCTTTTCCATATCCGGAAGTTCTGCAGCGGTGTTAGCCACGGCCATTCCTTTTCTTCCTGAGAACCAAACTCCGGTGGTAATCGCGGACCGCGCGCTCCTGCTCCTCCGTCTCCACCGAACCCGGGCGGGCGGCCCGAACCTGCCCCAAGGCCTGGGAAGCGCTCGCGCCCCGGCTTACCAGATAACAAGCTAGCATCGTCCCCGTCCTCCCGACCCCGGCGCCGCAATGCACCAGGACCGCGCGACCATCCCGCAAACACTCGTCCACGAACGCCACGAACTCGCGAATCTGGGCCAGGGCAGGCGCGGTGAAATCCTCAATCGGCAGATGCAGGTAGCGCAAGTCCAAATCCTCCAGGACTTCCCGGTCGAGGCGGTATTCGGTGAGGGTCACCACGGCACCAATGCCCTGGCGCTGCAAACCGGACAGGTCGGAGCGCAAATCGCCCCGTCTGCCAGGTTCGGCGCTGCCGGCGATTTTGCCGGGAATAAGGAAGGAAAAGTTCGCGGGCATGGCGTGGTCAATCCTCCCAGTTGTCGAAAACGTCCTTGAAATTATATCCCCCCTTGAAATCGTCCTTGGTGTCGGATTCGCGGCGCTTCCACTCCAGCTTCTCGTCATCGACCATCAGGAAGACGATTTCCCCGACGTCCTCGGTTTTCCGCACCCCCCATTTTTCCAGGACCACCCGGGTCAAACAACCCCAGCGCTCCCGCGCCAGCCGCCGGAAAGCCTCGAGGAGTTCGAACCCGCTGATGTGGAAATTGACCCCGTCCTCGCCCCGGGACGACGCGACGTCGCGGGGCTTCATTTCCCCCGCCTTCAGCCACTTCACCGCCGCCGCCACCGCTTCGTTCACGAAGAAAAACGCGGCGGGATCGTAACGGCCGTCCCGACGGGCGATGAAGACGATGCGTTCCTTGACCTGTTCGGGTGTCATGATGAGGATTCGTCCTTATTCGGCCCCGGGCTGGTTGGCGAGTCGCCGGCTGGAGCGGCGGGGGGCGGCTCTCCCGGTTCTGCCGGACCACCGTTGCCGCTGCCGCCGCCGCGCGGCGGCTTGTCCCGCCGGGGCGGCTTGTCCCCGGACCGGAAACGCCCGCTGGCCCGATTCGCCTCCGGCCGACCGGGACCCGGGAAGGCGGCGGCGCCGGGGTTCGGATTGGCGTTCGGGTTCGGGTTCGAGTTTTGCCCTCCGGAATTGCCTTTGCCCCGGCGGGGCTGGATTTCCTTGATGTCCGACAGGTGCACCGTTTCGCATTCGCCGTCCGGCGTCGAGAGTTGAATCTCCTGCCGGAACATGTCATAGCCGATCACTTCGCCGGTGAATTTTTCGGTCACGCATATGGACCCCCGGGCCGGCATTTCCGCCTGCAGGGTGGAATAGACCTCGTCCTCGAACCTGAGGCAGCACATCAGCCGGCCGCAGTGTCCGGAAATTTTCGAAGGGTCGAGGGTGGTTTTCTGCATCTTGGCCATGCGCATGGTCACGGGCTCGAGATTGCGGATGAAGGTGCGGCAGCACAGTTCCCGGCCGCAATGCTCGTAGTCGGCCAGTAGCCGCGCCTCGTCCCTGACCCCGATTTGCCGCATTTCGATGCGGGTGCGGTAGCGGCGGGCCAATTCCTTGACCAGTTCGCGGAAATCCACGCGGTTTTCCGCCAGGAAATAGAAGATGATTTTATCGCCCGAGAACAAATGCTCGACCCCGACCAGCCGCATGGGAAGGGAACGCTCGCGGATGCATTCCTGGCAGGTGACGAATTCCTCCGGCTCCTTCGCGTCGTGGATATGGGCGAGGATGTTCCGGTCGGAGTCGTTCGCGAGGCGGAGGAGTTCACCCTGGCCCGCGTCTCCTTCGGGGCAGGGCTGGGGTTTCCCCATGGCGGTGCCGAAGTCGATGACGCGGCTGGTGCGGACGATGACTTCGTCGTCCGGGCGGAAGTCATCCGAGTCGGTCGTGAAACGTTCGGTGATGGCCATCAGGCCGTACCGTACGGTGAGAATGTAACTGGGCATTTATGCAAAACTCCAGAAAATGCGGTTTTTTGGTTCTCTGTGTCCTCTGTGAACTTTACGCCCTCGGTGTTAAAGTTGTTGTTCTCCCGTCGGCAGGGATCTTTTCATCGGCACTTCGCCGCAATCGGGGAATTTCGGGCATTTGACGCAGACCAGCCAAACCTTGTGCGGCAGCGCGTCGCGGGGGACAATCTGAAATTCGAAACGTTTGAAAAAATCCGGAACATAAGTCAGGGTGAAAACTTCCTTCGCGCCGAAGGCCGCGGCGTCGGCGAGCGCGGCGTCGAGGAGCAGCCTCCCCACCCCGTGCTTCTGGTATTCGCTTTTGACCGCGAGCGAACGGATTTCCACCAAGTATTCCCAGGTGGTGTCGACGCAAACGCAACCGACGATCTCACCCCCGGGAATGGTGGCGACGAGGAAGGAACGGAGCCGTTCCAGGGTGTCGCCGACGGAAAGGGGAATCATCAGGCCGGCATTGGCGAATTCGCGAACCACAGCCATTATCGCGGACACATCGGGTAGACGTGCCCGCCGAATGTTTATTTCCAATCTAAATCTCCCAGATTACCGGGGCTAATAGCTTTAAATGGATTATCGAAAAATCGAGCAATCCGCCGCCCGATTTCTGCGAAAGTCAATCATTTCAATTGTAACGATTTCAATTTCACCAGGTCAAGTGCATAGGTGGAGTTTTCAAAATTACCTCGCCAATCCGCCAAACAAGGGAAAGCCCCTATTTCCCCGGATGTTCGTGGCGGTGCACCTGATATGCCGTGTCCTCGCCATGCGCCTGCAGCTCGATGTCTCCGAATTTCAGCTTGGGATCGGCGGAAATGGTCACCGTCGCCTTTTTTTCGGCCTCGATTTGGGCGATTGCGGAACGCTTGGCATTCGCCAGCGCCAGCGCCGCGTCCGGGTTCATCCGCACCGTGAGGTTCCCTTCGTGCTCGTCGTAGAACCCCCGGATTTTGCGGAGGAACTCCAGGGTGAGGACGTCGAGGCTTTTGCGGATGCCGGTGCCGTCGCAGCAGGGGCAGGGGGTGTAGAGGGTCTTCTTGACCGACTGGCGCACGCGTTGGCGGGTCATTTCCATCACCCCCAATTGCGAGATGGGGAGGATGGTGGTGCGGGCGCGGTCGCGGCGGGCGGCGTTGCGGAACGTTTCCTCGACCTGGCGCCGGTCGTGGGTGTTTTCCATGTCGATGAAGTCGATCATCACCAAACCGCCGAGATCCCGGAGACGCAGCTGGCGCGCCACCTCCACCGCCGCCTCCTTGTTAATCGCCAGGATCGTCTCCCGGGTCGAATCGCCCTTGCGGAAGCGGCCGGTGTTCACGTCGATGGCGACCAGGGCTTCCGTCTGCTCGATGACGATTTCCCCGCCGGAAGGCAGGCGGACGGAACGGTCGAAGGTGCGCTCGATAGCCTGCTCGATGCCGTAGCGGTCGAAAATCGGTTCGCCGTCCTGGTAAAGGTAGAGGCGATCCGTGAACTCGGGCATGAAGTTTTCCAGGAAGGTCCGGGCCTGGTCGTGGGCCAGCTTGCTGTCGAGGATGATTTCCTCGACGCCGTCGTAGACGAAATCACGGATGGCCCGAACCACCAGGTCGGACTCCTGATAGAGCGCCACCGGCGGCTTCGATTTCACCGCCAGATCCTTGATCGCGTCCCAGAGGCGGGTGAGGCTGTGGAGATCCTTCTGGAGTTCCTCCTTGCCGTGGCCCATGCCGGCGGTGCGGATGATGTAGCCCATGTCCCGGGGCGGCTCGAGCTGCTCCAGGAGGGACTTCAGGGCGTGGCGTTCGCGGTCGTCCGAAATCTTCTTGCTGACCCCCCGCTTGGAGACGGCGGGCATGAGGACCAGGTAGCGCCCGGGGATGGAGATGTAGGTGGTGACGGTGGGGCCTTTGTTGGCCAGCTGTTCCCGGGTGATTTGCACCAGGAGTTCCTGCCCCTTGTAGAGCATGTCCTCGATGCCCGGCCGGCCGCCGCTACGCTTTTCCTTCCGCTTGCGGCGCTTCAGGACGTCGTCGTAGCCGCCGAAGGGGAGGATGACGTCGGAGGCGTGGAGGAAGCCGTTTTTTTCGCCGCCGATGTCCACGAAGGCGGCTTGGAGGGTGGGTTCGATGTTCTGGACCTTACCCTTGTAAATGTTCCCGTGGACGAATTTGTTGGCCGAACGCTCGATGTAAAGTTCCTCCAAGCCGTACTGGCCGGCGATGGCGACCCGGAGCTGTTCCGAGTCCAGGACGTTCATGAGAACGCGGCGCTTGGGGGTTTTCGAGTCCGAAGGGGTCTTGGCGACGGGCGGGGCCGGGGGTGTTTCCTTGGTTTTCGTTTCTCTTTTGCGGGCCAAAATGAAGCTCTCCCTGATAAGTTGCGAATGCGATCATCAACCCCGACCAACCGGTTGGGGCAGAATATTATGAATCTGAAGTTTTACCTGAAGTTCCAGGGTTTTCATTATCAAAATCGTCATTCGGCGCTTTGCATGGCGATGTCGTAAAAGTCCAGCAAGGACGCCATAATAAAATAAAAGCTTTCCCGAAGCCGGGAAAACAAAAAATTGTGCCTATTTCCCGGTCACGACGCAAGGTAAATCATTCCGACCGTTCCGTTCCCGTCAATTCCCCGCAATATTTCACCATGATCTCCCGCAACTGGTTCAGGGAAGCTGGCTTGGCGATAAACTCGTCCATTCCTGCCGCCAGGCACCTCTCCCGGTCGCCCTCGACGTTGTTCGCCGTCAACGCGACTATGGGGTGCCGCTTCGCACCAGGGGTGCCTCTCTCGTACAGGCGGATCATCGCGGTCGCGTGATAGCCGTCCATCAGCGGCATCATGCAGTCCATGAAAATCAGGTCGAACACCTCGCCCTGCAAAATCAGGTCGACCGCCTCCTGGCCGTTTTTAGCCAGGACGGTGGTGGCGCCGATGCGTTTGAGAATACCCATCGCCACCATCTGGTTGACCGTGTTGTCCTCGGCCAGCAGGACCCGGGCGGGAATGCGCGGCGGGCGGTTGGTGATCGAGGTCGAATTGCGGTTCGAGGCTTTCGCGGCGGGGGGCTGGCCGCGATCCCGGGCGAATGCCCGCGTCGAGGTCTCGGACGGGGGGGAGTGCTTGGGCCCGCCGCCACTCGCCAAGAGAGCCGCGCCCTCCGGCGCCGGCCCGGACGTTCCGGGGGAAATGACGACGGTGTCCTCGTCCGGTCCGCCGGGCGTGACGGGGAGGGATCGGGAACGTGACGACGCCAAGTTGGGGCGGCTCAAGGCAAAGGCTTTCGCCCACAGTTCGCTGGGGGTCAGCGGCGGGAGCAGGAGGTATTTGATGCGCCCGCGCGAATCGGAAAGGTTTTGCGCCTGGCGGGAGGAGACGACCAGGATGATATGCCGGGGCGGTTTCGCCGGCAGGGAGTTCTGTTTTTCATCGAGTTCCCTGAGGAACATTTCCAGGCCGTCCATGGGGGTAAGCCGCTGGTCCAGGATGAGCAGCTGGAAGGGGTTGCCGTCCCGTTCGGGGCTGGCGAGCTGGCGGCGGACTTCATCCAGGTTCATGGCGAGGGTGACTTCGGCGCGGGCGTAGGCCAGGCTGGAGCGGATGCTGTCGGCGCGCAGCGCGAAATCGGTGGCGGCGAGGACGCGCAGGCCGGAAAGGTTCGGCGCCGAAATTTGCGCCGGGAAATCGACGCTGGCGAAGGGGATGACGACCCGGCAGTGCAGCTGCCCGTCCTGCAGGAAGGCGTCGAGGGTGCCGCCCATCAATTCCACCAATTTCCAGATCAGGGGGAGGCCGATACGGTGGCTGATGTTTCCGAACACCAGGGTCCGGCCGTCCTGGGCCTGGCCGGAGGGATTGCGGAAGCGTTCAACCAGTTCCTGCGGGGTTATCGAGGACGAGGGGATGAAGATGGCCTGGAAGCCGACCAGGCGTTTTCTGGCACTGGAGGGGGCGGGGCCGGGAACCGGGGCGGCGTCCGGCCGGGACGGTTCAGTTCCGCTCCCGGCCGCCGCCGGGGCGGTGACGGGTTCGGACAGGGGTGCCGGCACGGCGGCGACTTCCAGCCGGAGGCGGCGGTCGAGGCTGATGCGGGAGCAGTAGGTGAGGACTTGCACCAGGATTTGCCGGATGCGCACGGGATCGCCGAGGAATTTTTCGTCCAGGGTGAAATCGTAGCCGAGGGACAGCTCTATCCCCCACGCCTCGGCGATGCAACTGACGATGCCGGCGGCGTCCTCGACCAGGGACAACAGGGAGAAGGGTTCCTTTTTCAGATCCAGGCGCTGCCTGGCGTCCTCGATAGTGGCGACGTCCATCACTTCGTCGATGGCCATTTGCAGGGTTTTGGCGCTGCGGACAATCGTTTCGGCGTAGAGCCGGGGGAGGGGCCGGGTGGAGTCGTGGTCGGTGATGAGGTCGGCCATGCCGACGATGCCGTTCATGGGCGTGCGCAGCTCGTGCGACATGCCGGTGAGGAAGGCGGCCTTGGCGCGTTCGGCCTGCCGGGCGGCGCGGGTGGCGGCGACCAGGTCGGTGGTGTCCCAGAACACTTTCAGCAGGCCCATGACCACGCCCTCGGCGGAGACGACGACGTTGCGTATGAGGACGAAATTCCTCACGGTGTCGTTTTTCACGAATTCGAAGCGGGTTTCCGACCTGCCCTGGCCGATGGCCAAGGCGCTTTCCTCGAACTCGACGTCCACCGGCCCGAGGGGTTTTACCTCGTCGTAGGGCCGGCCGACCAGATCCTCGAAGGAGGACGCCCCGGCTTCGTCGCAGAAGGCCTGGTTGCAGAGGCGGATGACCCGCTGCCGGTCGATGAAGCACACCGGATTCGGAAGGGTGTCGATGAGCTGGAGGTGGAAATGCTGCTCGGCGATGAGGGCGTCTTCGGAGCGTTTACGGTTGGTGAAGTCGTGGATGGAACTGACGATGAGGCGCTCCGAGGGTTTGTCCGCCGAGACCACCGCGGTCTTGGTGATTTCATGCGCCATGCGCTCGCCGTTCAGGACAAAATGGTGATCGAACACCACCGTATTCCCGGCGTTGGCGAGGGCTTGGCGGTCCAGCATTTGCTCGATTTCGGGGTCGTAGAAGGTGGCGGCGGGATCGGGGCGGGGGAGGGAGACGATGCTGTGCCCGACCACGTCCGCGGAAGACTGGAGGCCGAGGTATTTGGCGAGGGCCAGGTTGCCGGTCTGGAAAATGCCGGATTCGCCCTTCAGGGAGACGGGAATCGGCAGGGTGTCGAGAATGGTTTGCAGGTCGTCGCGGCTGGCGCGGTAATGCTGTTCCATGACCTTCTGCCCGGTGATGTCCACCGAGTCCCAGATGTTTATCCGGTTGCCCGGGGTGTTGGAAATCGACCGGCATTGGGTGAGGACGTGGAGAATGCCGCCGTCCGGGCGGCGGATGGAGACTTCGAGGGGGGCGTTGGAATCGGGGTTGGCGGCCGCCTGATAGGCGAAGGAAATGTCATCCGGGCTGACCACGTCGAAAGCTTCCTCGAGACGTTTGCCGATCAGCTGGTTGCGGGCGAGGTGGTTGAATTCCAGGACTCGCTGGTTGCAGTCGATGATGATGTCGTTCCTGACGATGATGGTGCCGGCGAGGCCGTTGCCGAGGGCACCGAGACGCATGGCCTCGTCATGGCGGCTGGAGTGTTCGGCCAGCCAGGCGCGTTGTTGTCCGGAGAGAAGCAGGAAAAGGGCGAGGAAGCCCAAGGGCAGGAAATAGAGGAACAGGCTCTTGAAGTTGTAGGAATCCCTAGCCAGGTCGATGGAGGATACGGCGAAAATGGCCACGCCGAGGCGTTTCGATTCGTGGGGCGCCAGTACCGGTTCGACGTTTTCCCCGGCTCCCGCGGCTGGTTGGGTATCGTGGATGGGGACAGACACGAAGGTGGGATTGAGGCGGCCGGAGGTGTCGGGGAAGGCGGCGCTGAGGGCATTGTCGACGGAATGCCACAATTGCTCCTGCAGGCCGCGATCGCGGCTCCAGTCGGGCCCGAGGTCGGGATTGGGGTACAGGGCGGCTTGGGGGTCGGCGAGGAGGATGGGGGGCTGAATGGGGTCGGGGCGGATCAGGAGGCCCATCTCCACGGCGATTTCCGTGTGTCCGACGTAGAAGTGGCTTTTCCTGATGCGGTTGAAGAGGAGTTCGGCCCTATCCGGTACCTGAAACAGCTCGGGGGAGGCGATGATGACCTTAAGCCGGGTCAGGTTGAGGCGGTCGGTGGACTCGATGGCGGAGTCGACGATGTTGCGTTTGACAAAGGTGTAGTTGCGTCGGTGGGCGAGGTGGATAAAGGCGAAGGAGGTGAGGAAGATGGAGAGCATGAGCACGATGGGCCACCAACGGATTTTTGAGGTGACGCCGCGGGTTTTGGCATAACAGTTCCAGAGATGAATGGCGAGGGCGAGGGTGACGAGGGTGAGGGCGATGAAGATACCGGCGAAGAGGGAGTTTTTCTGGGTCGTGAAAGCGTTGGGGGTGGCGGGAATGCGCGGAGGCACACTTATGAAAAACAGGAATCCCATCAGGCAGATAAGCAGGAGGATTTGTATGACCATCGGGGAAGGCCGATCGCGGAGCCGCCAGTTGCGGTAAAACAGGTGGACGGAGAGCAGGAAGAAGAGGGATTTACTGATCAAAAAGGCGTGGTTGAAGGGCGGTCCGGCCCTTTCCAGGCTGGTTCCGGTGTGGAAAAAAAATGCGGCGCTGCCGAGGGAGATGATGAGAATCGCCAGCAGGAGCAACAGGTCGAGGAGATTCCCGACGTCGAACAGGCCGGGTGCTTCGTCGGCGTTTCCGCCTACTTTGCGGTGGGCGGCGGCGAGGAGGCAGAGGCTGGCGCCGCCCAGGAGCAAAATGGAAATCGGCACCAGCGCCGGATTATGCTCGTTGGAAAGGCCGTAGATGCCAAACCAGGCGCGGACGGCGAGGAGGAGGAAAACGGGGGCGAGGAAGTGCCATTCGTAAAAAGTGCGGACAATGACATTGTCGCGGACGATGCTGAGGCACAGGCATCCGGAGAGGAGCAGGGCGATAGTGAGGGCGCAGAGCAGGTAATCGGCGTATGCCGAATAAAAGGATGACATATAGCTTTCTCAATAAGAGATGGCTTGTCGCTGACTTTTCATGATAATCAGGTTGCGTTTGGATTCGATACCGGTCAATTTTCGATTATAGTACTACCCTCCGATAAGTAAACTCAAATCTCGCGGATCCCGTCCCGGTTTCCAAAGGTCATGGTCTGTCTAAGCGGATCCTTGTCAAATTGACACGCCGGCTTCTTACGCCCGGATTCTCCGGGGAGGAAAAGTTTTCAGGCAAATAGATATGCAATAACTGTAATTGGCTAAAATATAACATGTTAGGTAAATAAACATCCAGGGCTGGCAAATTTTTGTCGGATTGGGCAAGACAATTGCATCGTATCGCTGCGTCGCTTGTTGCGCAGCTGGCTGTCGTGCCGCAACGGGACAATCTAAACGGCGTTAAAGAAAAGCGAGCGGCGGCGCATTTGTTTACCTTAAAAAAGCCCGCGATTAATCAGACAAATTACACTGTAGGCGTATTTTTCGCAGAAGCGCTCTGGGGCCCACTCGCCGCCGTACGCTTCAAATGACAAAAGGAGCTTTGAAGATGGGGAAAATCATCGGCATCGACCTCGGCACCACCAACTCATGTGTGGCGGTGATGGAAGGCGGCGAACCGAAAATCATCACCAATAAAGAAGGCAGCCGCACCACTCCCTCCGTCGTCGCCTTTACCGCCGACGGCCGGCTGGTCGGGCAATTGGCCAAACGCCAAGCGGTCACCAATCCCACCAATACCATTTATTCCATCAAGCGTTTCATGGGACGGCGCCACTCCGAAGTCGGGGCTGAAGAGAAAATCGTCCCCTACAAAGTCGTCGGCGGCGCCGAAGAACTCGTGAAGGTTGAAGCTTTCGGCAAGGACTATACCCCGCCGGAAGTTTCCGCCATGATTCTCCAGCACCTGAAGCAGTGCGCGGAAGATTATCTTGGCGAACCGGTCAAGGAAGCGGTCATCACCGTTCCCGCCTACTTCAATGACTCGCAGCGCCAAGCCACCAAGGACGCCGGCCGCATCGCCGGGCTGGAAGTCAAGCGTATCGTCAACGAACCCACCGCGGCCGCCCTGGCTTACGGCCTGGAAAAGAAGAAGAACGAAAAAATCGCCGTCTTCGACTTGGGCGGCGGCACTTTCGACATTTCCATACTCGACGTCGGCGACGGCGTCTTCGAAGTCCTGGCCACCAACGGCGACACCCATCTCGGCGGCGACGACTTCGACGAGGCGATCATCAACTGGATCTGCGAAGAATTCCGTAAAGATCAGGGCATCGATCTCCGCAAAGACAAGATGGCCCTGCAGCGCCTTAAGGAAGCGGCGGAAAAAGCCAAGTGCGAACTGTCCCAGGCCATGTCCACTGACATCAAGATCCCCTACATCACCGCCGACGCTTCCGGCCCCAAACATCTGCAACTGAACCTCAAGCGCGCCAAACTCGAAGAATTGGTCGACAATTTGATCGAACGTTGCCGCCAACCTTGCACACAGTGCCTGAAGGACGCGGGGCTGTCGGCGAAGGACATCGAGGAAGTGGTGCTGGTCGGCGGCTCGACCCGCATGCCCGCCGTGCAGGCGATTTGCAAGGAAATCTTCGGCCGCGAACCCCACCGGGGCGTGAACCCGGACGAAGTCGTCGCCATCGGCGCGGCGATCCAGGGCGGGGTCATCGCCGGCGAAGTCCGCGACGTGCTCCTCCTGGACGTCACGCCGCTGACGCTCGGCATCGAGACGCTCGGCGGAGTCATGACCCCCTTGATTCCCAGGAACACCACGATTCCGGTGTCGAAGTCGGAAACGTTCTCGACCGCCGCCGACAATCAGCCAGCCGTAGACATTCACGTCCTGCAAGGCGAACGCAAACTCGCCTCCGGCAACCGCACTCTCGGCAAATTCCAGTTGGACGGCATCCCGCCGGCTCCGCGCGGCGTCCCCCAGGTCGAGGTCACTTTCTCCATCGACAACAACGGCATCCTCTCCGTATCGGCCCGGGACAAGGCCACCAAGAAGGAACAGTCCATCACTATCAAGTCCGCTTCCGGCCTGTCCGAAGACGAAATCAAGCAGATGGTGAAGGATGCGGCCGAGCACGCGAAAGACGACGAGGAAAAGGAAAAACTGGTCCAGACCCAGAACAAGGCCGACCAAACCGTCTACCAGCTTCGGAAGACCCTCAAGGATAACGACGATAAGCTTGACCCCGAGGACAAGACCAAAATAGAAGACGCCCTGAAGCGCCTGGAAGAAGTGAAGGGCTCCCAGAACGTCGGCGAAATCGAAGCCGCCATCAATGATGTGGAGCAGGCATCCCACAGCATGGCGCAGAAGATGTACGAACGCGCCCAGCAGCAGCAGGCCGGAGCAGCCTCGGACGCCGAACCGCCGCACGCCCAGGCCGGTCAGGGCGGCGCCGCCGGCGAAGGCCCGAAGCGCGGCGACGACGGGGTGGTGGACGCCGATTATACGGTGGTGGACGACGACAAGAAGGCCTGATTGCGGTTGGCCGGCTGCAAGCAAGATTCATGAAAAAAAATCGCGCCGCGATCCCCGGGATCGCGGCGCGACGGTTATACAGGCGCCCACCCATTCCCCTTGGCGGTTCTCGCCAACGTTTCATTCCCCGCCGCCCCCGCCGTGATGGTCATGTTTTCCGCCGCCGGTTTCCGGGCTGTTTCCACCGGATGGATGCTCGTGGTGAAAACGCATCAGGTCGCCGGAACGGCTCATGCGTTCCAGTCCGATGATTTCGGTCAGCCCCTGATGCATGTCACCAAGCTTCCGCCGCGTTTCCTCGGAGTAGCGGCGCCGGATGTCGGACAATTCCGTCATGTGCTTCTCCACCAAATGCTCGGCCAACTTCCGCTCTTCGGGGGTGAGCGAGGCGGAACCGTCGATTTTCCCCACCACCAGCCGCGCCGTCTGTTCCGGGGATTCGATGTCCACCGGGTGGCGGCGTTCGAGGTACAACAGGGTCAGGCCGACGCCGATGATGATTCCCGAAAGGAATACCACCAGGGCGGTGATGATGATGGCCAGGCGATCTTTTCCGCCGCTTCCCGGGGGCGGCGAAAAAGGGAGAGGGGGTGATGGTATTGGCGGTGAAGAGTTTTCAGGCATTTGCTAGTCCCACAGGCGGACTACTAAAGAAAGCCGGATCAGCCGCGGTTCGACTTCCTTTAATAGTCCACATAGAGAAACATCGGTCACTTCAGGAGCAAGAAGCTCGCAATATCCGGAAGCCTTTCGAGATGTAACAGCGGGTCGTTCAAACTGGCCCAGGCGGACGCCGCGTAAACAGCCACCACCAGCGCCAGGATGGCGGCCACCGACCCGATGCCGAAGTAAAAGGTCCGGGAATCGGGGCGGGAGGGGGCGAACTGTAGAGGTTCCGCCGCCGCCACCGCCGCGGCGCGGCCGATTTGCCGCATGACCGCCGCCGAGTCGAGGGGCGGGGCAGGTTCGGCCCGCTGCGCCAAGGCGAAAAGCTTGTCGAGATCGTTCAGGAAATAATGCATGCCACCCTCCCTTTCCACGGTTCGCGGCCGGCCAATTTCCGCAGCTTGCCCTTGGCCTTGAAAAGCCGCATGGCGATTAGCGGCTTCGACCAGCCGAGCCTGGCGGCGATTTCCCCGTGCGAACAGTTCTCGAGGCACGACAAGGTCAACACCAGGCGATCGTTGTCCGGGAGGGCCGCCAGCATTTCGCAGACCAGCCGCCGGGCCTGTTCCGCCCGTTTTTCGGTAGATTCCGCGGCGGGGAAGTTCCCCTTCGGTAGCTCCGGGCTATCGGCTTCGGACGGCACGCTGTCGCGTTCATCCGAAAACTCCACTTCCCTCCGGCGTTTGCCGCGCCTTTGCCAGTGCTTGTAGCCGGTAAAGGTGGCGATGCGGGACAGCCAATGCCCGAATGGCGCGTCGCCCCGGAATTTTGCTAAATTGAGAAACGCCTCGACAAAGACCTCGTGCGCGAGTTCCTCCGCAGTTCGGTAGTTTTCGGCGTAATTCCGCATTTGCTTGTTAATTGCCGATCCGTATTTATCGATCAGCCCGGCGAAGGCCTCGGTCTCGCCGGCTAGCACCCGCCGGATGATGGCGTCGTCGTCTGAATCGGCATCGAGCATGGTTCGGACCAAACCCGGGTGAGCAAAAACCGTATCCGGCCGCACTGCGCCGCCGGCCGGATACGGAAAATAAGTGACGCCGGCCATGAGCCTACCCGCCAGCATTATACCCGTTAAACCGCCGGGTCACCAGCCGTGGCCGTAATAATGCCCGTCATCGTAGTAATGCCCGCCACCGTGGCCCCTATAGCGGCCGCCGTGGTCCCAACCGCCCCAGTAGCCGTGGGAGGGGGTAACGGAGGAATTACCAGGGCCTACCATATAATTATCATTCGCCAGGGACAATCCTGTAACCGCCACCAAGACGGCGAAAACTGCAATCGCGAATCTCAACATTTTCAGCTCCTTTTCTAAAACCAGCTTTTTCTAATGCTTGCCTTTTTCAGGTAAACCTAACTAACCTTTAATGTCAAAAGGGGTGTACTCGGAGCCGAAGTTTATTTCCGATAAATTTTAAAAATCCTTGAAAATTTCCGCGCTTCTGCGTGAACGCCCATATAAGGTGTGCATCGTTCCTGCTCATTCTCCCAGAAAGGAGATTATCAGATGACCCTGGAATGCACACAAAGCAAAGTGATTTTTCGAGGCGGCGAGGAGACTCGCGTATTTCCCATTCCCTTTCCGGTGCTGGATAAAACGCACCTGCAGGTGGAGGCAGAGGACAGCGGCGGCACGGCCGTTTCCATGCTCCCGGGGCGGGATTATGAATGGGTGGTGGAAAATGGCGGTTGGCGGGGGCCGAAGAACATAAGCCTAAAACTTGCCAACGCCATGCCGCCGGGCCGGGAAATAACCGTCCGCCGCGTTCTGCCGCTCACTCAGGATTGCGTATTCACCAATCAAGGCCCGAATTCCCCGAACGTTACCGAGTACTGTTTCGATCGCGGCGTGATGCTGGCCCAGCAGCTTGACGAACAGCTTCGCGCGTTGGGCGAGGACACGGACCGCACCGAGGTATCGATCCGCTCGTTGGAAACTTCCGTAACCGCCCACGCGGAGTCTCTGGGCAAACTGGCGGTGGAGAAGGTGTCCCGCGAAGAAATCCAAGCCACCCTGACTGACGCGACCTACGCCAGGAACGCGGCAAAAGCCCTGGAGACCGCCGTGTCGGAGCAAGCCATGGCGCTGGCGAACCTAGAAGCGGACAAAGCCCCCCGCGCCGAAGTGCGGACCATAGAAAACGGCCTGACCGTCGTTAAGACTTCGCTGCAAACATTGGCCGGCAACGTGTCGGGGCAGGCCACGGCGCTGTCAGGTTTGGAAGCGGGCAAAGCCTCCCGCGAAGAAATGGAAACCGTGGAAAACGAAGTCGCCGCCGTCAAAGCTTCGGTACAGAATTTGGCCGGCAGCGTGTCGGGGCAAACCACGGCGCTGTCCGCCTTGGCGGAAAACAAGGCCTCCCGCGAAGACCTTCGCAAAGTCGAAGAAGATTTGTCCGCCCTGAGCCAAAACACCGCGAAAGCGCGGCACGCCGGCGACCACGCCGCCACCGGTACCGACCCGCTAACCCCCGAAGCCATAGGGGCGCTATCCCGCGACCACCTTCTTCTTAACGAACACCCCCAGTATCTTCTCCGCACCGAATTGGTATTACCGGAATTCTTCAGGCACGATCCCGTGACAGGACTTCTACTTTGGCAATCTCCCGCCTCAACCGCAAATTAAAGGAACTCCCATGGCTAACGAAATTACCGGCATCGGTCCGGCCCGCGATCTCACCGACGCCATCGGCGGACCGAACCATCGGCTCAAAAGCATATATGTGGAAGAATTGGTGGGAACTTCCCGCCTCAAGGTGGACGCCATCGCCGCAGGTCTGCTCGCAAGCGACGAGAAAGCCCGCCTCAACGGCTTATACCCCAGCGGCGAATTGACCTTCCATTGCGACCCGGACGGAGACTGGTCCCTCAAGACCCCGGGAACACAAGAAGCGCCGTTCCGCTCCCTCATGACCGCCCTTTCCGCCCTCAGGAACCGCTACGGCGGCATAACGGAAAAGCTTACCCTCCGCTTCAACCCCGGCGTGTACCAGAAGGAGTACATCACCCTGGACATGCGCGGGATGGGGATTCCCATCCTGCATCTCCAGCAGGTGGACCCGAACAATCCCGGAATTATCCAGGGCTACGGAACGATCGAATTCGGGAACGGCAACTTCAATGTCGCGAACGCCTATTTTAGAAGCGAAGGCGGATTGAAATTTGTGAACAACAGCAATGTTTCCGCCTGGGGAAATAATCTTACCTCGGAAGTCACCGGCAACAACCCCAAGGCTTACCTCAATATCAGTTCTTCACTTTTCAATTTTTCACAAGGCAAAATCCGCCTGATAGGAAACCAGACCTCGCCGTCCTGGGCTATGGTCATAGAATCGTATTCGGTCGGATACATTAGCCCCAGCGAATTCTTCCTGGAGAAGATCCCCTCGTTCAACAATTCATTCGTCATCCTGAACGGCTATTCAAACGCTTCCTTCGGCGGCTCGACTTTCACTTCTTCGCCCAGTCCGGCCGGGAAGCGCTATGAAGCTTACACTTTCAGTATTCTCGACACCGGCGGCGGCGGGGCGAACTTCTTCCCCGGCACCGGCGCAGGGCAGCTTGACGGCTCGTCCACCTATTCATGAGAGGAAAAAACATGAAACGCTACAATCCCGCGGACCACTATTGGCGCCGCAAAAACGGGACGGTCTTCTCGTCCCGGCATAACCTGGAAATGCCCGAAACGGACGAACGCTACCGGGCTTTTCTCGCCGAGGGGGGGATTCCCGCGCGGTATCCACGCAACCAAGACAACGAGGAGAGTATCGCCGAACTGGATGCGCTGCTGGCGCCATACGGCCTGCGGGCTTCCCCGGTTACCCCCCGGGAGGCGCGGAAAGACGCGTATATTGTAGAAATCGATGCGATAAAGGAAGAAGCGGAGCATTACCATGCCGAAGCCTATGCCTGGGGCTTACGCGGTGACGCCGACAAACGCCGCCAGGCACAAGAACAGGCGGACCGACTTTTCTTGTCCTACCTGACAAAGAAAGAGGAAATACGCCAACGCTTCATGGCACCTCTAAAAATTGCAATTTTGCCCTCAGACGAGGAAGGGCGTAGTGGCAGCGTTTTGTAACACGCGGTGGTGGTTTGTGTTACAAAACGCGAGAGCGGAGCCCTGACGAAGTATCCGGGCAAAAGAGCATTTTTAGAGCTGCCTTCATGATGGAATAATCTCTACGGACTTTCGGGAGAATCGAGCGGCGGTTTGCCCGGTTCTCCCGGAAACCTCCATCCCTCATTCCAGGTTCGCGTGCCGCTGGAACATGACTTCGGAAGTTTTTCCGCTGCGGCGCATAAGCTCCATTACCACCACCTCGAACAGGAGAAACGCGCTTTCTTCGAACAGGCTGCCCATGGGTTGCCGTGATGGCACGAAACCGCTCAGCGCCGCCTTCGGGGTGGGAGCGGGGATGTGCACGGTCAGGTCGGCCAATTCCGCCAAGGTAGATCGGGGGTTCGCGGTCACCACCGCCAAAACCGCCCCAAGCGTTTTAGCCTTCTTTGCCATGGCAGCCAGGCTGCCCGTTTCTCCCGACCCGGACAGCAACAAGAGAAGATCCCCCGCCCGGATGGCCGGCGTCACCACTTCCCCCACCACGAAAGTCGCTTTCCCCAGGTGCATGAGACGCATGGCGGTGCAGCGTAACAATAGGCCGCTCCGCCCGGCGCCGGCGGTGAAAACGTGCGGCGCGGCAAGAAGCAGATCCAGCAATTTCTCTACGGCGGCGGCGTCGACGGCCGCCGAAACGGCGGACAATTCCCCAAGAATGTCGGTGTAGGTTTCTTTGATAATATTGGGCATGGCCTGTTCTTTCCTTTTTCAGATGGCGCGGCGTGACCTTTCTGAACCCTGGGGTCATACGAAACGCGAACCGATTCTTTTCCCATTATTCCAGATCGTGCCCCGGCCAAATTTACCGGCCAAGCCCAATCTTCATGAGGTACATCATATGGGAAATCCGCTGCTATTTGCAATCGGGTAAGCACCGGAAGTGCGCTTTCCGGGAAGATCGAGTGGCGGTCGACCCGATCTTCTCAAAAAGTCGGTTGGAAAAGACCTGGATAAAATCTCTTGCAACGGATTGGCGGAAAGGTATAAGCGCGATGTTATGCCCACAACAGTCGCGAAACGAATTACCATAGAAGGCGTGGTGCAGGGCGTCGGCTTCCGGCCGCATGTCCACCGCCTGGCGCGGTGCCACGGTGTGGAAGGCAGGGTTTGGAACGCCGGCGGCGCCGTCAGTATCCTGGCCGAGGGTCCGGCCGGGGCGGTGGACGATTTTATCCAGGCCCTGAAAAGCGACGCGCCGGCGGCGGCGCGGGTGGAACGTATCACGGTCGAGGACGCGATGCCCGCCGGCCGGACCGGGTTCGTGGTGGCGGCCAGCGCCCCCGGCGAGTTCGAACGCTTTATCCCGCCCGACCTGCCGCTCTGCGCTGAATGCGCCGGAGAACTGCGGAACGTAGGCCGGCGCCGCCGCCACCATGTCATCACCTGCGCCCAGTGCGGACCGCGCTACTCCGTCCTTCAGAATCTTCCCTACGATCGGCAGAACACCACCATGGCGGAGTTCCCGCAGTGCCCGGCCTGCGCGGCGGAGTATCGGGACCCGGGCGATCGGCGTTTCCACGCTGAAACGATCTGCTGTCCGGACTGCGGTCCGGAACTGCTTTTCCTGGGGGGAACGGGTGAACACCGGGGCGACGCCGCTCTGGCCGAAGGCGTGCGGCTGCTCGAGGACGGGGAGATTCTGCTGGTAAAAGGCATAGGCGGCTACCACCTGGCCTGCCGGCCGGATCATCCCGGAGCGGTCGCCACCCTCCGGGCGCTGAAGGGGCGGGACGACAAACCGTTTGCGGTCATGTTTGCCGACCCGGAACAGGCGGCCCGTTACTGCCGCCTGGACGAGGCGGCGCGGCGCCTCCTCCTCTCCCCGGCCCGGCCCATTGTACCGCTGCCGCTGCTCCCCTCCGGCCCGGCGTTTACAGCGGAGACCCTAGCCGGCGACCGGCGCTGCGGCTGTTTCCTCCCCTACTCTCCCCTCCACTTGATGCTGGTGGAAGAGGTGAGTCCCCTGATCATGACCAGTGCCAACCCGAGCGCCTCCCCAATTATTTTCGCCGACGACCAGGCCCTGGCCTTTCTGGAAAGGCATCGGGAGCGCCTGGCCGGTGTTCTCTATCACCGGCGGGCCATCGTCAGGCCGGTGGAGGATTCGGTGGCGACCGCGACGGCGGAAGGGGAAACGCAAGTGCTCCGGAATTCGCGCGGCTACGCCCCGGCCAGTATCGCCCTGGCCGGGGCGTCGCCGCCGCTTCTGGCCATGGGTGGGGATCTGAAAGCGAGCTTCTGCCTGGCGTCCGGGAAGCGGCTGCACGTGAGCCAATACTTCGGCGATCTGGAAGACGCCGACGCCTTCGAGAATTACCGGCAGGGAATCCTGGACCTGAAAAGACTGTTGGCTATCGAACCCCGGCTGATCCTGCGGGACTCCCATCCCGGTTATCATTCTTCGGCGCTGGCGGAGGAATTCGGCCTGCCTATTCTGGAGGTCCAGCACCACCACGCCCACCTCGCCTCGGTCATGGCGGAACACGGCCTCGACGGCCCGGTGCTTGGCGCCGCCTTCGACGGTTCGGGCTACGGCGACGACGGGGCGGTGTGGGGCGGCGAATTCCTGCTCTGCGAGGGGGAGGGCTACCGCCGCGCGGCAAGGCTGGAGTATGTCCCGCTGGTGGGAGGGGATCATGCCGCCAGGGACGCGGGACAGGGCGCGGCCTGTTTCCTGCTGGCGGCGGGCCTGCCGGTTCCGGCCGGACTGGGACCGGAACCGGACACGCTCCGGGCGGCGCTTAATGCCGGATTCGGCGCGGTGCCGTCTTCCAGCATGGGGCGCCTCTTCGACGCGGTGGCGGCCATCCTGGGCATTTGCCGTTATAACCGTTACGAAGGCCAGTGCGCCGTCGCCCTGCAACAACGGGCCGAGGCGGCGGAGGATAGGAGCGCCGCTGCGCCGCCGCTGGGTTTTTCCCTTGCCGAGGCGGATGGCGTCATCATTATTGGATGCTCGGAAATTCTCCGGGCCGCGCTAGCCTGCCCCCCGGATTTGGTCGATGCCTTCGCCCTCGGGTTCCACCGGGCGGTGGCGGACATGGTCGTGGCCGTCTTTACACGGTTGGGGAATAGGGAGAAAATCAGGCAAACCGCGCTTTCGGGAGGCGTGTTCCAGAACGCACTGCTCCTGCGGCTGTGCCGGAGCGGATTGCTTGGGGAAGGCTTTGTTGTTAACATCAACCGCACCGTTCCCCCGAACGACGGCGGGATTTGCCTTGGCCAGGCGCTGATCGGCGCCCGCCGGGGGAAAGGACGGTTCTAGTACCTTGTCTTCGCCGTTCCCATGCGGGTTATCGAACTGGACCCGGCCAACCATAACGCCAGGGCAGAACTCGCCGGCACCCGGCTTACGGTCGACGACGGCCTGGTCTCTGCGGAAGGCGCCTGCGGGGCGTGGTACAATCACCTGGGAGCGTCGGCATGAGCATCACCATAGCCCACGGAAGCGGCGGCGCCGCCACCGCCAAACTTATCGAAGAGGTCTTCCTGCCCTGTTTCGGAGTCGGACCGGGGCCGTTGACCGACGCCGCGGTCTTGCAGATCTCGGGGCGCCTGGCCTTCACCACCGACAGCTTTGTGGTGAAGCCGCTCTTCTTTCCCGGGGGCGATATCGGGCGCCTGGCCGTGTGCGGCACGGTGAACGATCTGCTGACAGCCGGCGCCCGCCCCCTGTACCTTTCGGCAGGATTCATCCTGAAGGAAGGCCTGCCTATCGAGGATTTGCGCCGTGTCTGCCGTTCCATGGCCGATGCGGCCCGGGAGGCGGGAGTCCGCATCGTGACCGGCGATACCAAGGTGGTGGAAGGCAGGGGCGGCCTGTTCATCAATACCGCCGGGGTCGGGTCCATCCGCGGACCGGCGGTGACCTTCTCCGACGCCGTCGTCGGTGACGCCATCCTGGTCAGCGGCAATCTGGGCGATCACCATGCCTGTATTCTGGGTTGCCGCCTGGGCTTGGAAAACAAGATCCGGAGCGACGTCGCCCCACTCACCGAGATGATAGCCGCCCTGCTCGCGGCCGAGATTCCCTTGCACGGCATGCGGGACATCACCCGGGGCGGGCTGGCGACCGTACTCTCGGAAGTGGCGGCGGCGGCGGGTCTGGCTCCCTTTATCAGGGAAGAGGAACTGCCGGTGCACCAGGCGGTGTCGGGGTTTGCCAAGGTGCTGGGCCTGGATCCGCTTTACATGGGGAACGAGGGGAAAATGCTGATGATCGTCCCCGACGCTTACCGGCACCAGGCGTTGGACATTATCCGGCGGGCGCAATACGGAGCCGCCGCCGCCGCCATCGGGGTGCTGGCGGAGGGAATGCGGCCGGTGCTCCTGACCCGACTCGGCGGCCGCCGGCACCTGTCGCCCTTGCGTGGCGAGGGACTGCCCCGCATCTGTTAGAACCTGCCTGATCCGGAACACTCTCGATAACCCATTCCCTTCCTTGCAAATGCCCCGCCAGATCGGTAAAATCTAACACTCGAAGCCTCGGTAGGCCGGGGATGCATTTTCCGCAATTCCCTTGGGGGGGAAGGTTTGCGAAAGTTTGTTTTTTACCGGGAGCGGGCCGGGGCAATCCGGCGTCATCCGGAAAACCAGTCGGAAGGTCGGCGCCGGTCCGGAGGCTTTGCCCTCCGGGCGGTTATCCTGTTTGCCCTCGCGTTTTATTCCGTAAACCCCGATGCCTTACCCCATCCGTTTCGCGCCTTCGCCGGCGAGGCCGCGCCAGGTTCGTTACGCCCGGCCGGAGCGCCCGTCTCCGGCCCGAAGCCTGCCGGAGCGGTGGCGGCGAACGCCCCCGGCCCGGCGGACGGCAAAGCCGCCGCCGCCCTTCCCGCCGTATTGTACCAGCAGACCGGCCCTGATAAGGACGGCGCCAACCAAAGCGGCGACAAGGAATCCGGCGGCGCCCAAACCGGAGGCGGGGAAACCGCCGCCAGGCAACAATCCGTTTCTGGCGATCCGGTGAAACGCAAAAAGCCCCGCACCATACCCTCGACCCTCATCGAACTGGACGGTTCCATTTCCACCAGCCCGGACGGTTCCCCCCTCACTTTCGAGTGGACGCAAATCTCCGGCCCGAAAGTCGCCCTCTCGGACCCCGCTTCCGACAAACCTTCCTTCCGGACCATCTGGCCGGGAACCTATGTCTTCGAACTGGTGGTGACCGCCAACGAACTTCAGTCCGAACCGCACGTGGTGCAATTGGAAATAGAGGCCGAAAACCAGCCGCCGGTGGCGAAAATCATGCCGGAAATCTGGGGGCAGGTCGGGAAACTCCTCGAGGTCGACGGCGGCGCCTCCTTCGACCCCGAGGAGGAGGACCTGACCTTCCAGTGGCAGGCCCTCACCCCCGGCCTCGACCTCCCACGGGACGCGCTAACGAAACCGGTCCTCGCCTTCGAACCGGCGCGGGACGGCATTTTCGAAATCCAGCTGGTGGTCTCGGACGGGGAAAAAAGCAGCCGGCCCGCCTTGTGCCGCCTGCACATCAACCCGAAGCCGCTTCCCCCGGTCGCCCGCGCCCGGGTCGTCACCCTCGGGGGCGCGGCCGCTCCCGCCAGTATGGCGGCGGCCGACCCGGCGGCGGAACCATCCCCCCCGGGCGGAGGAAAAACCGTCCCGGCCGATGGGAAAAACGTCGCGACGGCGGAAAGCGCGAGCGCCGACAACGTGAACGCCGCGGCGAAAAGCGCCTTAAGCGTGGGCGCCGACACCGCGTCCCGGCTGGCTCTTCCCGACCTCAAGGGACCAGCCACCGTATCGGAAACGCTTGTGGTAAATTCACCCGTCCTCGCTTCCGCCGCCGCGGTCCCCGAAAACCCCCTGGCCGCCACGCCGCCACGCTCCCTGATCCTGACTTCCACGCCGGCATCCGTGCCTGTATCCGCGCCGGCGTCCAAGCCGATTGCGAAACCGGTCTCCGTGCCGGCGGCCCTGCCGTCGGCGGCTCCGGCCCCCGCGCGCGTGGCCACTCCGCCCGCCGCACCGGCCGCTGTCGCGAAAGTTCCCGCCCCTGCCGCGGCTCCGGACAAAACCTCTCCCGCCGCCGCCCACGTTTTGGCCGCCCGCCTGAACGACCACACGAACGACTTGTCCGCCATGGCACCGCCGGCGCCATTGGATCCATCCGCCCGAATCCCGGGCCCCGGTTTTAACGACCTCCCCCCGCCCCTGCCGCCCCTGCCGGTTGACGAACCCGCCGCTGTCGCGAAGAGCCACGGCAATGTTCCTCTTCAGCCCATCACGGACATTCCGGCGGTGTCCACGCTGGCCTTGCCCAGCCGCCCGCCGCTTCCGGAAGTCCCCTACGGCATCGGCAGCGACCGCGCTACCGACGGGCCTGCCTCTCCGTCGCCCGCCGCTCCGGCCGCGGCTGGCACGGTGCATCCCATCGCCCATATCGACGGTCCGGAAATAATCACCCTGGACAAAATAGTCATGCTGGACGCCCGTTCCTCCATCAGCCCCAGCGGCAATCGCCTCACCTATTTGTGGCAGCAGAAAGCCGGGCCTTACGTAAACTCCTTCGAGCGGGTTTTCGACGGCGCCGCCCAGCGCTTCCAGGCGCCCCGGGTCGGGGATTACGAGTTCGAACTGGTGGTCGCCGACGGCGGCGTCGACAGTGAACCGGTCTACCACCGGGTGCGGGTGGTCGAGGGGAAGGAGCCGCCGGTGGCGGTGGTGGTGGCGCCGGCGCGGGCGAATATAGGCGCGGTGGTGCGGATGGACGCGCGGCAAAGTTACGACCACGACGGCGAGCGCCTGATTTACCGTTGGCGCCAGACCGGCGGTCCCGCCGTGCGGGATTATGTCGTCGACGAGGAGGCGGGGGACGCGGCCCCGGCCTTCCGGCCTTCCACGCCGGGTTTGTACTCGTTCGAACTGATTGTCTCGAACGGCAAATTGAATTCACAGGCGGTCGACATCGACATCGAGGTCGGCGCCGGC
>JAVBQR010000109.1:0-6560 GCA_031548865.1 Planctomycetota bacterium | reverse complement strand
GAATCCAGAGTAATAGGAATATCCTACTAAAAAACTTCGGGACAACGGGGGTTTCACGCCGCCCATTTAAACCCCTCTGTATGCCGGCTAAACAGCCCGTTCGGGGTAAAGCATCCGCTTTAGACGCCGGAATGACGCGTGGGGGGATCCCGGCGTTACAGGGTATGGAGCCCCGTGTTCCGCGGCTGAAATTTGTCCAAAGACAGCCCACTAGCGAGGACTTTGCTCCCTGATTTGTTGCTGAATAGACTCTTCCAGTTCGTCAAGTGAAAAGCATTTTTCTGCACCTTCTTGCAATCGTTTTGATATGGTATCCGCCTCGTAAAATTCGGCTTCTTCGGGCATTCGAATATTCGTCGTCATGATGAGCATTCACCTTTACAAGAGAGGCGCTTGCGTTGCGACTCCCTCATCGAAACAGCGCCGTCCCAATTCGCACCAGGGTCGCGCCTTCCTCCACCGCCACCTCGAAGTCGCCGGTCATCCCCATCGACAAATCCGGGAGTTCCCGGCCAATCCGCGCCGACACTTCCCGCTTCAACTCGGCGAGACGCCGAAAATAGGGGCGGGACGTTTCCGGGTCCTCGGTCAAGGGGGCCATGGTCATGAGACCGTACAGCTGCACCTTGCGGAGCAGGGCCGCCTTGACCGCCAGGGCGGACAAAACCCCGGCGTCAGGCGGCAGGCCGTATTTGCTCTCCTCGCCACTCACATTCACTTCGAAAAGAATCCGCGCCTTCGGAGCGACCCGCCGGTCCAGCTGCGGCGGCCTATTCTCCATTTCCTTTTCCAAAACGTCGAGAAGTTTTTCCGATTCGACGCTGTGAATCAGGGCGTAGCCGCCGGTAAGCGCCTCCGCCGCCTTGTTCCGCTGCAAGTGGCCGATGAGATGCCAACGGGCGTCCGGACGGTCCAGGGCATTCTTGTGGGCGAGGCCGTCCTGCACCCGGTTTTCGCCGAAGTCCCTGACGCCCAGGCGGTACAACTCCGCCACTTCCTCCGGGCCGACCGTTTTCGTCACCGCCACCAGGGCGACGTCGGATTCCTTGCGGCCCGAGCGTTGGCAGGCGGCCGCAATCCGTTCCCGCACCGTTTCAAGGTTTTCTGCAATCGTCGGCATTTCCAGCTCTCCCGTTCAACCCATTTCCAGCATGCGTTTAATCGGCGCCATGGCCTGGGCGGCGATTTCCCCGGGAACGGTGACCCGCGGCGCCAGATCCTCCAGGGCCCAGACCATTTTTTCCAAGGAACACAATTTCATGTTCGGGCAATCGGCGAGTTCGGTCAGCGGGTAAAAATTCTTGTCCGGGTTTTCCTTGCGGAGCGGATGCAGGGCGCCGATTTCCGTGGCGATTATGAACTCCCGCGCCGGGCTTTCGCGGCAATATCTGAGAATGCCGGTGGTGCTGGCGACGTGATCCGCCAGCTGCACCAGACCCGGCCGGCACTCGGGATGCGCGACCAGTTTGGCCTCCGGAAAACGTTCCCGCGCCGCCGCCGCCATTTCCGGGAGCATCCGCTCGTGGGTCGGGCAGAAGCCGTTCCACAGTTCCAGCTCGCGGCCGAGTTTTTGCATCACGTAGTGCCCGAGATTCCGGTCCGGCACGAAGAGAATCTTCTTGTCCCGGGGGAGGGACGCGACAATCTGCACCGCGTTAGCGCTGGTGCAGCAGATGTCCGACAGGGCCTTGATTTCCGCCGACGAATTCACGTAGGTCACCACCATGGCGTCCGGGTTAACCCGCCGCCATTCCCGGAGCTGCCGGGGGACGATCATGTTCGCCATCGGACAGCCGGCGTTCGCATCCGGAATCAGCACTGTTTTTTCGGGGGACAAAACCGCCGCCGTCTCGGCCATGAAGTGGACGCCGCAAAACAGGACCACTTCCGCATCAGTGTCGGCGGCCAAACGGGACAGGCCCAGGCTGTCGCCGACATAATCGGCCGCGTCCTGGATTTCCGGCGGCTGATAGGTGTGGGCGAGGACGATGGCCTGGCGCTGTTCCTTCAGTTCGTGGAGGCGTTGCAACAATTTTCCGTCGCCGGCTAGACCCGCGCTCATTTCTGTTCTCCTTCCTTCGCTTCCGATTTACCCCGTTCCTTCCGCCGTTCCTGGCGGATCCTGGCGCTTTCGCTGCTTCGCGGCGGAGCCCCCTGCTTTTCGTCGCTGAATTCGAGATAATGCCCGCGCGGCAAAGTGATGACAAAACGCGCGCCGGGGTCGGCCATGTGTTCGACCCGGATACGGCCGCGATGTTCCTCAATCGTCCGCTGCACCATCGCCAGGCCGAGGCCGCTCCCCTTCGGTTTCGTGGTGTAGAAGAATTCGAAAACCTTCTCCTCGTCCCCCGGCGGTATGCCCATGCCGTTATCCTGGATGACCAGGCTAATCCCCTCCTCGTCCTCCACCGTCGCGACCACGATGCGGCCCTCGAACTCTTCGTCGGCGAGTTCCTGCGACGTTTCAATCGATTCCCGCGCGTTCTTCAGGAGGTTCAGGACCACGTGGGTGAACTGGCTTTTGTCCAGGACCACCGGGTACATGCCTTCCGAGAGGTTCGTTTCGAGGACAATCCCCGCCTCCTCCATTTCCGGTTTGGCGAACTCCATCAGCTCGCGGATGAACTGGTTCAGGTCGGTCGGGGTGGGGTCGGACTTTGGCGGCCGGGCGAAGGAGAGGAAGGCGTCCAGCATCCTGGCGAGCGACTTCACCTCGCTGTAGACCCGCCGGCAGCGGCGCTCGAAGCGGGGCCGGGTGTCCGGGGGCAGGCGCTCCGAATCCTCCACCAGCATCTGCACGGTGAGGAGAATGGCGTGTAGGGGGGTCTTGATTTCGTGGATGAGCCCCGCCGCCAAAACCCCCACATAGGCCAGGCGCTCCTCGCGGTTTTTATCGTCTTCGTCTTCACGCTTCCGCTTGGTCATGGCGAGTTGCTTCCGGGTTCATTTTTTCGGAATGTGCCGGCCGGTGCTTCGCGCCGCCCGGGCGCGCGGCAGCCATTCGATGAGGACATGGTGAGCTTCGTCGGCACTGTCCACCATCTTGAATAGTTCCAGGTCGCCCGGGCTGATGTAACGCTCCTGGGCGAGAACGGTTTTTTCCAGCCATTCGACGGTGCCGCGCCAGAAACTACTGCCCACCAGAATGATGGGCAGGGGAGGAATCTTCCTGGTCTGCACCAGGGTGAGGTGTTCGTACAATTCGTCCAGGGTCCCGAAACCGCCCGGAAAAGTGATAATCGCCTGGGAGTATTTCGAAAACATGACCTTCCGGCAGAAGAAATAACGGAAGGAGAGGAGCGTCCCGATATAAGGATTCGCGTCCTGTTCGAAGGGCAGGTCGATGTTCAGCCCCACCGATTTACCCCCCGCCTCCTTGGCGCCGCGATTGGCCGCCTCCATGATGCCGGGGCCGCCGCCGGTGATGACGGTGAAACCTTCCCGGGTAAGGAGGCCGCCAAGTTCCCGGGCCATCTGGTAATAGGGATCCTTCTCCGGGGTACGGGCCGAACCGAAGATGCTCACCCCCCTCTCGACCTGGGCCATGGCTTCAAAACCTTCGACAAACTCGGACATGATCCTGAAGATACGCCAGGGATCCATATTGCGGAAATCGTCGCCGTTGAATGTGGTCTCGCCTTCCATAGCCCTACTCCCTCTTCCCTTGCCGGAAAAATCCGCCAAACATTGATAATTCCATATTAAGAAAAAATGGCGCCGATGCAATGCACGGCGCCATTCTCCAGCGATTATGAATGTTTTCAGAAATCGACGATCGATGCATCCGATTTCCGTTTTTCCTCTTCCTGATCCAAATTGGTCCGGTAATCGCGCAGATGGTCGTCGGACAGATCTTCACCCGAGGCGTCGGCAGCCGGTTCGAAATCCGGGCTCAAGCCGTAATCATTGGACGCGCCCGGGTCGGGCGGCAGCTGGTAGTTGTCGGAAATGCGGACCTGGTTGCGGTCGTCCCACCAGAAACGCGGCGCGTTGGCGTTGCTGCCGCAGCCGGACAGCCAGGCCAGCAGGCCGAGGATAAATAAAACCTTCAGGTAGGTTATGCGCATATCGTCACGTTCCCCATGGCTGGAGGGTTCTCTGCCCCATATTTGAACTCCGCCGATTATCCCCGAGAGGCTCCCCCGCGTCAAGGCGAAGGGAAAATTTCCCTTTCCTCCCTATTCTCACTTTTCAGGCGCTGGCTTTTTTTAGGCACCGTCACCGCCGTACCCTGGAAAGTGGCGACCAGCTTACCCGTGTCGTCGTGAATCTCCACCAGCATGAACTTGAGGCGCCGGCCGTTCTTCACCGTGCGCGCCTCCGCCACCACCGAACCCTCGCGCACCGCGCTTAAAAAGGATATCGTCCCCCCGACCGCCATGGTCGCCTCGCCGAACATGTTCGAGGCGATGGCCGCCGTATAGTCGGCCAGGGTGAATAGGGCGCCGCCGTGCAGATTCCCGTGCCCGTTCAAAGTATGGGGCGCGACCGGGAGCCGCACCTTGGCGTAACCGCGATCCGCCGCCAGCACTTCCAGGCCGGACTGGTGGGCGTAGGCGTCCCGTCCCATTATTCTCAGAAATTCGTCGTTATTCACTTTGCTTGTCCCCTGCGGGCGACTCCATAACGGGATTAGCGGTGATCGTCGTGTCCGCCGCCACCGACATGTCCCCTCCGGAAGCCGACTGTTTTTTGGGAGTCACCGTCGCCGCCAGGGACCTAAGCACTCCCGACGCCTCCTTGTCGGCATTGGCCTGGGCCGCCACCCGCAGCATCCGTCCCATGATGAGGGACAGGGCCAGCCCCGCCACCGCCACGCAGCCCGCCACCAGAAACGCCTTCGGGTATTCGGCGGCGCCGGCGGAACGGTAATGCCCCACCACCTGCGGGGCGAGAAGCGCGACCAGGGAAAAGGAGGTGAAGAGAATGGCCAGATTGACCGCCGCGTTTTTGACCCCGAAGGAATCGGCGTTCAGGGCCGGGAAGGTTCCAAAAATTCCGCCGTAACAAAGTCCCGCCACCGCGACGCAGGGCAAAAACACGCCCGGGGTGCCGACGTGTCCGTGCAGCACGAACATGGCGAGGGCGGTCAGGACAAAGGCGACGCCGACCATCTGGACGCGTCCGAAACGGTCGGAAAGGAAGCCCCAGAGCACGCGTCCGCCGGCCGAGGCGAAGGCGAAGACCATGACCGCGAAGGTGGCTGCTTTCGGGGTGAAGCCGGCGAGCTCGATGGCGATGGGGGCGGCAAGGCCGTTCACGAGCACCCCGGCGAAGACGCCGCAAAAGTAGGAAACGTAAATAAGCCAGAACAAGGGTTTGGCCAGCATTTCCTTCCAGGAGAGGCTCCGGCGGGTTCCGCCGCCGGCCTGGATTTTCAGGCTCGGATTCCAGCCGGGTGGCGTGTATCCCGCAGGGGGATTGCTAATGGAAAAGGCCGCCAAACCCATCGCCACCAGGCAGACGACGCCGAGAATGGCGAACATGTTCATGACCCCGTAAGCCCCAATCAAGTGGCTGGTAAGAGGGGCGAGAACAATCGGCCCGACCCCGACCGCCGCGACGGCCAGGCCGGAAGCGAGGCCGCGGTGATCGGGGAACCAGCGGACCACGGCGCCGATGACGGTGCCGTAAACGAAACCGCTGCCGATGGAGGTCATGACGCCCAGGGTGGCGGCCATCCAGGTCGAGGTGGTTCCCTGGCTGGCCAGGAGCAAACCGCCGCCGTAAAGGACCGCCCCGATTAGGCAAGTCAGTCGGGTATAGCCGAGGTCGGCCATTTTTCCGGAGAGAAGCATGCCCACGGGCAGGAAAGCCAGGCACATGGCGAAGATGAAGCCCCATTCGGAAGACCACAGGTTTTGCGGTCGTCCCAGGGCTTGCCCCAAGGGAAGCATGAAGATGCTGGAGGTGTAGGCCACGCCTTGGCAGAGATTGGCGATTAGTCCGGCCAGGAGGATTAGGTAACGTTTCATTGGCTTCCCCGGGCAGTTTCCGAAAAGGTGGTTGAGGAAAAGTTGACCCGGCTCTGCGGGACATTATTACTCTTATCGGCTGGCCTAGGGAATTTCTATGGTGGAACCGGGGACAATGCCAATTTTCGGAAGTTCGGGGACACGATCGAATGCCGCTGAAATAAGGACAACCCATTGAAAACGCGAGAATAACGGGGACATGATGTATAATTGGCCGGTGGTTTGGCCAATTAAATTTCGTGTCCCCGGTATTCGTGTCGATTTTAACCCTTCGTAGCCACGGCCTTGCGCCGTTGTCCCGGTTTACGGGCGGTCGGCTTTGCCTTGGTACGGAGCCTGGCCGGCTTCTGAACCGACTTGGCCTTCGGAACTATGGGCTTCTGACTTAGATCAACAAACTCCTCCGGATGTTGATTTTGGTATTCCCTTACTTGCTTCAGATAGGCTTTAAGGGTACCGCCCGCTTCTTTAATCAAGCGTCTGCGAATATCGTGCAATTCCTCAATGATATCATCATACATTTGGTCGCCTCCCCAGCTCTTCCGGAGTTGCAATGGTAACTGCATTATACCCGGCTTCCGTAAT
>JAVBQR010000146.1:0-22339 GCA_031548865.1 Planctomycetota bacterium | reverse complement strand
TTTAACGGGTCGCGGAGGAGAAGAAGGCGGGTAGTTAGGCCATCCTAGAGCACGCCGGGGTTTGACTGACCATCTTACCCCAAAAAAAATCGCCCTTTGGGCCCAGGTATGGATCCGCCGGGATTTCCATTCTTTTCTTTTAGGGAAGAATGGAGGCTAAGCATGGACGGAAAACTTTTCACCACAGAGGCACAGAAAACACAGAGGTTCACAGAGTTCTCAAAATTGGGCTAAACAGAGAGCGTAAAAATACAAAAAAAATAAAACAACCATCACCGACTTTTCTTTTCAGTTACTCTGTGAACCTCTGTGCTCTCTGTGCCTCTGTGGTGAAAAATGATTGTGATTGTTCACCATTTCCCGCCGCCATAGATTCCCTTTGCTGTTACCTCAAGGCCATTCGACACTGAAAGCGAAAAAAGGTCTCTCATGCGCCATCTATCCCACGGCATCTCCGGCTTCGACGACTGGAAATTCTGGGCCGCGCTTTTTTGTTACGCCGCCACCCTGCCGCTGTTCTTTCAAGGCGGGCTGACCTGGGACAATTTCCAGGTCCTCATGCCGTTGGCGATTTCCTTCGTGCTGGTCTCGACCCTGGCCTGGGATTACCGCATCATCGGCAATCCCCGGGATCTCCACTGCCTCATCCTCCACATCGCCTTCGCCATTTCCCTCGTCTTTCTGTTGAACCGGCTGGTGAGTATCGCCGACTTCGGACCGCTCACCCGGGGCGGTCCGGACTTGTCGGGGCTGATTTTTTCGTGGATGAACGATATGCCCTATCTCGGTGGTATCTTCAAGGTGTTCGATTTTGTCCTGAAGTGGCTGGGGTTCGCGCTGGTCCTGTTCATGATCGCCGTGGCAATTATGTTTCCCCCCCGGGTGGCGGTATCCCTGCTGTTCATCTGCGGCTTGCTGGTGGTGGCGATATCGGTGGGACAGAGCATGAACGCGGGGGTGTATCCGCTTTTCCTGGGGCTGGCGCTTCTGTACGCCGCCTTCCGGCTGCAAAGGGTCGACGAACACGCGGCGAGGTTTTGGAACCAGGTGGCGGAACGCCTGGCCAGGTCGGGCCCGCGGCCGAGAATGGACATGAGGATCAAAATCGCCATGTTGCGGGAGCTGAACACGGAACGGGCCTTGCCGGCGAACCGCATCCGCGGCTTGGTGGCGAGCGAATTATCCTGCGACACGGCCGACCCCCGCCTCAACCCGGTGTGCAGTCGTTTGACCGACCAGTTGATCAATCACGATCATATCGCGGAGAGCCGCGAAGGGATGCAGGGCTGGCGTTGCGTGTTGGCCATACCCGAGGAAGAGCCGGATTTTTTCACGACCACGGCGCGGGTGGTGCGGTTGCTGGTGACCTTGGGGTTTTGCCTGATATATATTCTATCGCCGATTGACTTTATTCCTGACGCGACCCCGGTTTTCGGGGTGGTGGACGACATGCTGCTGGGGGTGGTTTGCCTGCTGTCGGCGATCCGGACGATTTATGGCAGAAACAGGGTGACGGACTGGGCGGAACGGAAACTTCCCTTCTAGCCATTTACGGTTTAGGCAGGGTATTCAGTATCCGTTTTGCGGCAGCCTCTTCAATCGTGTTTTCAAGGTGTATAATATACCCTTCCCCTCGCTCTTCCATGTAACCATCTAACCTTTCGGGGTAAAACCCCACAAAATTTGCGGGATTACCTCCATTGTGGCAAGGTCAGCCGGATAAAAAATATAACAATAAAATAGGAGCACAAAAAAAATTTTTACTGGTGGGTGGAAAAGTGCCGCCATACCTCTGTCTACCAGGTAATACCAACTGGAGCACCCGCACAGGCCCTTGTTGACGCAACCAGGAACTATTATCAAAAAACGATATATTTATCCAACATTACTGAAGAATTTATACACTTGACCACGTAATTTTTTTCGATATGCTCATGTGTTATCCTATTTAGCAAGAGGGAGTGAAAGCTGTCACATTGGCCGCCAAGAACACCAAAGCATTTTTGTCAAATCGTAAATACCAAAAAGGTCGATCTGTGCGCGCATCTGCCCGGTTTACTCGACCGCTTTACACTGTATCATATAACAAAAGCCTAAAATTACCTTATACACCTATATTATTATTTGTGGGATCAACAAGGGGTGTTTTACTTCGGGTTTGACATAGTATAAAAAAGCGTTTGCCTCCCTGACCTGGAAGCTTATGGGGAATCGAATAAATCGCCGCCCGCTTTCCTTTAATCGTCCACTTGCCCTGAGAAACGACCCATCACCGGGCATATGAACGGGATTGTAATCGCACGCGTAAATTACTCATTTGACCTATGTTTCGTTCCAGTATATACTAATTCAGTTCCGGTTATGAAGTGTACGGAGAGGGTTGGCCTAATGAAAAAAACCGAGACCAAGAATTCATTGAAATCACTCAAATTCAAGAACCGAAAAATGGTTCTTTCTTTCATGCGCGCATCCGGCGCGGTCTCAGTCAACGAAATTTCCCATGCCACCTGCCTCAGCAAAATGACCGTGCATAAAATTATCGATCACTACCTGGCCGAAGGGGTCATCTCCCATTCCGGCAAAGGGGTCTCCACCGAGGAAGGCGGCAAAAAACCCAACCTCTTTTCCTTCAATGCCCATTCCCGCTTCATCTACGCCGTCCGCCTGGGCGGCAGCTATCTCTCCACTTCCATCGTCAACCTCAAAGGCGAAATGGTGGTCGGCAAGAAAAGCTATCCCTTGGACAACGTTTCCCTGGACGATCTCCTGCACCTCATCGGCCAAGCCTTCCGCGAACAGTCTGCCGAAAAGGAACTGCCGGTCGAGAATTGCCTCGCCGCCGTGGTCGGCGCCAACGGCGCCATCGATCTCGAAAACGGTGTCCTCCTCACTTCCTACTACAACCCCGACTGGGGACACAACATACCCCTTCGCGACAAAATCGGCGTCGAACTCCCCGGCAACATTCCCGTCCACATGGACAGTTGGTGGCGGCACCTCGCGCACGGCGAAATGCACTACGCCAAAAATGGCAGCCGGGATCGCTTTTTCCTGATCGGCAATTCCGGAAATTACGTCTCCGGAGGACTTGTGCACCATAAACAGGTTTGCCAGGGCGCGACCGGTTTCGCGGGTGAGATTGGCCATTTAATCGTCGCACCAACGAGCGGCGTAAGTTGCGTATGCGGCGGGGTCGGCTGTCTGGAAGCCTTGGTGGCCCCGACCCGGATCATGCGTTTGGCCGAAGAACGGCGGCCGCTTTTCCCCGATTCGGACCTCTTCGCCCCCGATAAGGAACCGGCGAGTTTCCGGGAAATCGGCGAAATCGCCGATCGGGGCGACCCCCTCGCCCGGCACCTTCTCGACGAAACGGCGGGACACTTCGCCGTGGCGGTCAACAATATTGTGCATATCTGCGACCCGGGCCGCATCGTCCTGTTTGGCGATTACAGCCGGTTGGGCAACTATTTCCTCGAGACCCTGCACGAACGCATCGCCGGCCAAAGCATGCACGGCATCGACAAACGCACCATTGTCGAATACTCGACCCTTTCGGACGATCACAGCGTGGTCGGCGCCGCCACCCACATGACCGACCGCCTCTTCGCCAGCGGGGCGTAATATGCTGTGGAGTCAAAGTCCCCGCAAAGCCGGCGGCAGCGGCGTCGGCACCCCAACCACGGGAATACCCAGCCGTTTCGCTTCGGCCTCGGCCTTTTTTAGGCGGGTCAAAGTATCGGGATGCGACGACATTATCGCCGGCAGCGCGTTTGGATCGGAATCCTTTATTTCCCGGTACTCCAATTTTTCCGCCAACACCCGGAAAAAACCGGTCGCCCCGGAGATGTTTCCGTACAGTTTCCCCAAAGCCCGCACCGCCTGCAAATCCGCCGCCTCCTCCTGCGCCCGCGAATAGCCCGCCACTCCCAGGTCGGTCACGTTCCCGACCAGGCCCTCCCCTCCCTGCAAGCCGAGCGACAACACCAGGAGCCACAAAGCCTGCACCAGGCCTTTCGCCGCGTCGCGATGCTTGATATGGGACATCTCATGCGCCAACACCATCGCCACCTCGTCCTCGCTGTCCAGCAAATCGAGCATTCCCTGAAAGAAAATGATGTTCCCGCCAAATGTCGCGAAGGCGTTCACCGTCGACCCCGGGTAATAAAAGACCTTCACCTCCATTCCCTCCGGCATAGCCAATGCCGGCGCCAGCCGCGCCGCGAGCGCCCGCAGCGCCTCCTCCTTCGCTTCGCCGGCCGGGTCGTGGCGGATCTGGAGAAACTTCTGCCCCACCAACGCCTTTTCCCAACGGAACGGAATCAGCGGCGTCAGATGGGTCGCCGCGACATTGATGAGAAACAAGAGGGCCGCCAAACCCAGGATCACCAGGAACGCCGTCTTGAAAAAACTCCACAGCGCGTGTTCGGTAGGGCTACTTATCCCCTCGGCCGGTCGGCGATTCTCGTAAGTCGGCCCGCCGCCGCCGGCCCCGTCCTGGCTGACCCGATCGTCCCGGTGGTCCCGGTGGTCCCGGTCGCCAGGATCAATCGGGGATGAGCGCGGTTCCATAAGCGATTACCTCCACGCAGCCCGAACCCTTGTTCGAACGGTCCCCGGATAAAATGTTGGCGGTGGAAAACCTGACATTGAAAACGCAGTTGGCGTTCTGCTCCTTCGCCTCCGCCTTCATGCGGACGACCGCCTCCCGCCTGGCCCGCTCCACCACGCTCTCGTACGCGCCCAGGCTGCCGCCGATCAGATTTTTCAAGCCGGCCAGGGTTTTTTTGAAATAATCCATGCCCACGACGACACTGCCGCAAACCAGAACGCTCCGGCAACTGTCCATGGCCGGCGGAGGAAAACGCAAGGCAAACACCAGGATATCGGCCAATTCCGCCTCCCGCCGCCGGAGCGACTGGAAATGCCGCCGCTCCACCAAGGATCCGCAAATGTACCCCACCGCAATCAGCAGCAACAACAGCCCCACCGACAAAATGAGATCGAAGATAGGCTTGTCCATGGCAGTCCCTTCAGAAATTCCCGACCGAAACGGTCGACGTTTCCACATTGACCGGTTCCTCGTCCAGCACCACGGCGGTTCCGTACGCCATGACCTCCGCCGCGCCGGCGGTGATGGAGGCCGTTCCCAAACGGATGTTCAGAACCGCGTTGGCGCCGATACTCTCCGCCTCCTGGACCATGCGGCCAATCGCCTCGTCCCGGCTCTCGCGCAGGAGCTCGGTATAACCCTTCAATTCGCCGCCGACCAGATTTTTCAGGGAGGCCATCACGTCCCTCCCGACATGCTTCGCCCGCACCGAACTCCCCTGGACCAGCCCCAAATGCCGCAGGACCTTCCGTCCGGGTACCAATTCCAGATTGGTGAGGAGCACCCGTTTTCCGCCGTTTCCGTAAGCAGACGCCATTTGCGTTTTCCTTTCCACTGTAAAGATTCCGCGGCCGTTGTAGAAAGTTCATTGTCTACGCCATCCCGGATTATTCAAGGGTGCCGGCTTGTTTCGGGACAAAAAAAAAGCCGCCACCATTGAAGGGGGCGGCGGGCGGTGGGGGACGTAGTGTGTGGGAGATTGGGTGTGATTGTTGGATTGGTTTTTTGTTACATTTACTACGAGGCGGGCGTCCCCCTTTGCCAGACCCTATCCGCAAGGTTGTTGGGATATGGTGGGTCGATAAATTAAGGGCGCTTTTCCCGGATGGAGATTCGATTGCCGGGGCGGCGAAATCGGCGGGAATGCGCCTGGTCGGTTCGCGTTGGGCGAACATTTCGGAACAGTCCGAAGAGTGAAGACGCCCCGCCGGGTGGACCCGTGCCCGCCACTGGCGGGGCGCCTTCGGAGGAAGAGAATTGCGTTAGATCTAGGGTAAGACCACGGTGACCGATCCGGGTAGCGTGAAGGTGGCGGTTTACCTCCCCACGCTGTTTCCGGTATATTTAATCGGCAAGCCGATGCCTTGGTTTATTGCCGCGCCCGGGCGGTTTACGGGATTTTCCCGCTCGGGCATCCGCCGCATATGAACCGTTTGGCGGCGGAACGGGCATGAGAGAGAGGGGAAAGGCGACTGACTCTATTGTTCTCTCGTGGGTTTCCTCTGTCTCGGTTGTCGTCTTGCTTGCCGTGAATGCATTGCCTTGATAAGTGCGCGCTGTCTATATTTGGTCGGGGTCGGGCCGGCCGCTCAGCGCGGTTTGGCGAGGCCTAGTTCCTCACCGAGGACCGGGGCGCCGGAATTCGCGACGACCCGGGTCGCCACCGCGCCGGCCTTCGGCGGCACCGGGACGAAGGCTCCGGACAATTTCACCGGGATCTGGACGGCGGGTTCCGCCGCGCCGGTGGGAGCCTGGACCGGGTTGTTCGCATCGACGTCGTCCGGTAAGGCCATTTCGAAATTTTCCACCATGAAGATGCCTGAGAAGGGCTGTCCACCCAGGCGATACTGGCCTTCGCGCTTGCGCCATTCGGAATCGAGGCTTTGCAGCTTGCGGATTTCCTTCTCCGCCTCGGGGCCGGCAATGCCGGACAGGGCGAGGTCCTTCATGAGTTCGCTGCGCTGCTCGATGTACTGCCCGCGGTCCATGATCTTCTCCTCCGCCGCGGTTTCCGCCTCACCGACGCGTTTCAGGGTCTGGCGGTAATCGTTGTTCCGGTCGATGATTTGCTTGTTGAGGCCGGCCAATTGTGTTTCCAGGGGTTTCCTTTGCTGGTCCGCCAGGTCGATGCCGCTCATCCGCAGGTTGACTTCCCGGGCTTTGTTATTGAGTTCGTCGACATCGCGATCCAGATTCCTCTTCAGCAGGGTGCGGACCGCGTCCATCCGTCCCTGCAAGCGGTAGAGACGAATGTCCATGTCGCCCCTTTTCCAGGGCGAGAAGGCGAAAGTGGGGGGGACCACCTGGGCGAGTTCGGCCAATTGCTTGCGGTTGGCGGTCTCCTCGGCGATGTGGCGGTTTTGCAGGTCGACGATGCGGTTGCGGAATTTCTGGTGCGAGGTGCTGGTGACGGGTTCGGCGTACATCTCCTGGCGGAGCTGGTTGCGTTCGCGGATATAGGCCAGACGTTCCTGGAGCCCCTTCTTCACGATGTCCCGGCGGGCGGTGAGGTTGCGGACCGCGTCCCGGTAATCCTTCTCATGCTCCTCCACCGTGTTGTCGAGCGACTCCAGGCGGGACTTCAAGTTTGCCCGGTCCTCGGAGGTCAAACCCGGACCATCGAGTCGCTTTTGTATCTCCGACATTTCCAGCCAAGCCTGGGTCTTCAGGTCGGCGAAGGTGGCGTCGAGATCGTGGCGTTGGGTGGCGAGGCTGGCGAGTTCGTGGGTGCGGTCGCGTTCGTAGGCGATCTTCTCCTCCAGGAAGCGTACGTCGTTCTGGTAGATTTTTTCCTCCACGTCCTTGTTGAAGGCGATTCGGGCGATGTCCTTCAGGTATCTGTCGCGTTCGGGGGTGGTGAGGCCGGGCTGGGAAAGCCTTGCCATCACCTCGGTCTGCTGGGAAAGATTTTTCTTCAGGAAGCCGAGGCGCTTGACGACCAGATCCCGGTATTCGTCCAGGGCGGCGGAGTCGGCGCGGTAGCGGGCTTCGGCTTCCTGCTGGGCGTTGGCGAGGGCGTTTTGGAAGTAGGTGTACATCTCCCTTTGCGCGGGGGAAAGGTTGGGGTTCGCGGCGTCGTTACGCAGGGATATTTCCAGGGCGGCGAGGTTCTTCTCCTCCAGCATGCGCCGGTCTTCCAGGATGTCCCTTTGGCCGTGGATCTTCATGAGATCGTCGAAGCGGCGGCTGTTGAGTTGATAGAGTTGCTGCAGGTTGGCGAGGCTGAAATCGAAGGCCAGGTTGGCGGCGGCGGTGTTTTGGTCGATTTTTTTCTGTTCCTCCACGTCATTGGCGTCGCCGGGGGAGGCGTCTGGGGATTGCCGGCGTTTCTCCAATTCGGCCTGTTGCCGTTCGATATCGGCAAAGGCTTTGGCATGGGCGTCTTTTGCCTTCTCGATTTGCGTGGCGATGTTCGCTGCGTTTCCGTCCCGTTCGGCGATGATGAGGGCGTATTCTTCGTCAAGCTCGTTCCAAATATCCTGGTTCAGTTGTTCTATCCGCATAAGGGTGTTATCGAGACGCCTTGCGAAATCGTCGCCGCCGCGAGCGGTTCCGGCGCTGGGAACGTCGGGCGATGCGGACTTGGAGTCGGCGGTATCGGCGGCGGGAGCGATAGTGATGAGGAAAAGTGGAGTTAGGAGCGCCGGGGCGAGGAAGCGGACAAGGTGGCGACTCATGAGAGTATCTCCTATGCGTATGCGTGTGGCGGAACATTCCGCGGCATACGTGTGACAGGGTTCCGGCCGGTCGGGGGGGAGGAGTGAGCGGCGGAACGGACGACAGAATTGCAGAACACCTTCTCCCCGGCTCGATTGCGGGGTTGAGGCGCAAAGCTCGGGTTTTACCGGGATCGATGGGCCAGGTATCCTGATGCCCTGGTTTGCCCATGTTAGTCGAATAGAGCCGCTAGGCGGTTACTCGGATCCTCGTTCATCAGGCGGTTTGGCGACCGCGGCTTGAAATCCTTCGCGAAGCGTCTGGTTACAACCGGTGCATCAACCACCGCCAAGCGCATCGTCCGAAGCTACCATCGTTGTTTGGGAATCTGTTAACGAGACTTTTTTCGTTAACAATTTTCGTTACAAAATCACTATACACGGAAATTTATTCTTTGCAAGTGTTAATTTCGCGAATAACATTGACCTAACTTCAATCGTATGTTTTATTCATTGTAAAATCATTCGTTACAAAAATTGGTTCCTATAATAATTTCCGAATCGCGTTGATTTTTTCAGCGAAAATCGCAAAAAATGTTTACAATCACTGATTTCTCCGAAACAAGCAATTTTGGCGTTAACTATCCTGCGGCCAATATGTTATGGCGATATAACCAATAAAACAGGCGTCCGACATTATCGGACGCCCTTCATTCACGCTCTATCGTTTTTTTTCCCGGCCTGGAAAATTAATAAATAACTCCCAAGCGAGAAACTCGCCGCCTTCTCAATTAACCGCTTTAGGAAGCATGTACTTTCGACTCGATGTCCGATTTAACATCGGCCGGGATGTGCAGCGCCTCGGCCAAGCCGTCAAGATACTGTTTCTCCATGAAGTTGTCAGAATTGACGATGCTGCAAGTCAGGGTGAAAAGCTGCAGCGCCTCTTCCTCGTCCATCACTCCCCGCGCCACCGTGTTCGGATCCACATTGGCGCTCATCGCCGCCTGCACCACCTGTTGCCCTTCCCGGCCCAGATTCATGGCATTCAGCTTTTGCATGATGTTGTCGCGTTCCTGCTGGTCAATGGTCCCGTCGGCGCGAGCGGCGAAAATCATGGCTTTTATCGCCCTTTCCGCACGCTCTCCACCCGGGGAAATGGTGCCGGTCTGGAATTGGGGATTGCCGGAATTGTCCTCACGAAAACGCTTTTTGTACTGATCCCACAAATACGCCCCGCCGCCGCCAACCAAGGCGCCTTTTATCAAACCGCCTATCCCTTTTCCACCCAATAATACGCCGGCAATACCGCCAAGCGCCGCGGGACCAAGCAATTTATTCAGGCCTTCCGCCCCCTTGATGTCGGTCGAAGGGCTGCCTTGGGCGCCGGGGGTGAGCTGTGTAGTGCCGAACATGCCGGCGATGTCGCGAAGAATGTCCATTGTCGCCTCCTATGGGGAAAAGAAACCATGCGCCTTTGCGAAACCGGTTAATATACAAAGTTAGTCTATTATGAGGGGGAAGTATTACAGCTATTTTTTCGAAAGCCCAAAAACTCAATAGCGCCGCTGGTTCTGCCGGTAAACATACGCCAAAACCTCCGCCACCGCCGGATACAATTCCGAAGGGATGAACGAGCCGATATCCAATTTGGCCAGTGCCTCCACCAAATCCGGATCTTCACGCACCGGTATTTTGTGTTCCTTCGCGAGGTCTAGAATCTTCTGGGCGACATTCCCCGCCCCCTTCGCCAGAACCCGCGGCGCCGCATCCTTGTCTTCGTTATAGCGTAGAGCCACGGCCAATTGCCGCTTGCTGGCGCTCTTCTTCTCAGCCATGCCTTAATCCTGTCAGGCCTTGCTTCATCACCCTAAACCAAAGGGCGCCCTTGCCGAGCGCCCTGGTCAAATACCGCCGTGTCTATCATACCAATCCCGCCCGTAAGGTCGAAAACGCCCGGTCGCGGGACCGCTAAATTTTCATCATCGAAATGTTGACCGTGAAAGTACCGCGCTCGTTCGGGGTAATCGGCATTTCCGGCAGTTCGAACTCGACCGAGACCGAGGTCATGCCGCGATAATGCGAGATCGAATAGCTGTTGCCGACGATTACCGAGGGAACGCTGATGCGATCAAAGCGGTATTCGGTGGTCGACAGGGCCGCCTTGGCCTGACCCGCGATTATGTTGGCGATTTCGCACAGGCCGTCGAGGGTTTGGTTGTCGAGGGTGGGGAGCGTTTCCCCAAGCATCCGCCCGGCCATGAAACGCGCGCAGGCGTCGGAAGTGTTGATGATCATCGAACCGCTCATGGGACCGACGAAGCCGATGATGGAGGAGACGTTGCCGCGCGACTGGAGAAGCTTGGCGAGACCGATGGCGGAAGGTTTAAGCCCGGCCATCATCAGGCCGTCCTTGGTGCACTTGATAAGGACGTTGACCAGGTTTTCATCGAGATCGAGCGTAGCGTTCAAAGCCATTGTTTTCCTCCGCAGGCTTGGGGATGGTCATGGGTGGGGATTGGAACCGACTTGTTTTAAGGTTAAACCCCAAAGGGGGTTCCGGTCAAGGAAAAAACCCGGGCGACCCTATTCACCAATAATTTTCACCAAAACCCGTTTTGGGCGCCGACCGTCGAATTCGTAATAAAAAATGTGCTCCCATGGGCCGAGGTGCAGCCTGCCGTCCGTAACCGCCACCACCACTTCCCGACCCATAATCTGCCTTTTCATGTGGGCGTCGGCGTTATCCTCCGAACCGTTGTGGCGGTATTGGCGCACGGGTTCGTGCGGGGCGAGTTTTTCCAGCCATACTTCGTAGTCGTGGTGGAGGCCGGCTTCGTCGTCATTGATAAACACCGAGGCGGTGATGTGCATGGCGTTGACCAAGCATAGGCCCTCTTTTACGCCGGAATCCTTGACCATTTCCGCCACCTGCCGCTGCAGGGAAACGATCGCCCGACGGGAGGGGACGTTGAGGGTGATTTCCTTGGTGTACGATTTCATGCGTAATCTTTCCGACTCAGGCTTTTGCCAGTTTCTTGATTTGCGCCGGGGACAAACCGGTTATGCCAGATACGACATCCAGCGAAATGCCTTGCCGCACCGCCTTCAAGGCTATCTCCTCAATGCCTTCTTTACGGCCCTTTTCGATGCCTTTTTCGATGCCTTTCTCGATACCTTTCTCGATACCCTTCTCGATACCCTTCTCGATACCTTCCTTCAACCCTTCCCTTCTTCCCTTCTTTATGCCTTTAGCCAAGCCTTCAGCCATGCCTTTGGTCAAGCCATCGATACGCATAATATTACGGTCGCGACGTTCCTTTTCCCTGGCATCCGCCAATAGACGTTCGTTTTCGTCGGCGCTGAGCTCCTTCAACCTGCCCCAGGCTTTTTTCAACATAGGATCGCGTTTGGTTATCATTTTGAACTCCCTTTCCTTGCGGGCGGAAAAGAAACGCAGCCACTCCCATATTTTACTGCCATCGGAAGTCTTAGGCAACTTCGGTATTTCCAGGAGGTGAATCTCAAAAAGGCGGGGATATTCGCGATTCTCGGGATCGGCGTCGGGGTCATAGAGAGTATAACGGTGATGGTAACGTTTCGTCCCCTTTTTGGTGATATGATTATCGGCGATCACGATGGTGATTACCCGTTTTATTTTGTCATAGCCATCGCCCCTGCCAATCTGATCCATAATCATGCCGGCTGTGTAAAAAAGAAAACGCTCCCACACCCAGGCTTGGAAATCGACTTGAACCTCAATGTCAATGGCTTTGCCGGTACGGGTACGGATTTTGATATCAAGGATGCCCTCTTTATCGCGTGGGTATTTGCCGCGCATCTTAGTTTCAACTATTTCCAATCCCTGGTAATCCTCGAACGGCAGGTCGAGGATCGATTGGAGAAACGCAGACAACAGATCAATATGTTCCCGATCGCCCAGCAAGCGTTTGAAAACGTAATCGTTAAGGGGAGACAAATATGGATTCGTCACTTAATACCCCTCCCGCCCCATCAGCGGCACAAAGCGCACCTCGAGGAGTTCCCGCTCCAGCAACTTCCCCTCCTCCTTGGTCACCAGTAACAAATGCTGCTCCCCCCTGACTTCGCCTACCGGAATAACCATCCGCCCGCCCTCGGCCAATTGTCCAGCCAAAGCTTCGGGAACCCTCGGCCCCGCCGCCGTGACGATTATCCTTGGAAAGGGCGCCTCCTCCGGCCAACCCAGCGTTCCGTCGTCAACCCGCAGGGTGACGTTCTCGCCATAACCCAGTTCATCCAGTACCGCCTCGGCAGCATAGGACAAATCCTCGAACCGTTCGATGCTGAAAACTTCCGCCCCCATCTCCGCCAAGACCGCCGCCTGATAACCGCTACCGGTGCCGATTTCCAATACCTTCATCCCCGCCTCGACTTCCAGCGCCTCGGTCATGTAGGCCACAATGTACGGTTGCGATATCGTTTGTCCGCAGCCGATCCGGAGCGGCGTATCGTCGAAAGAATGGATCCGCAAATCGGCCGGCAAAAAACGATCCCGCCGCACCCGGGCCATCGCCCGCATAACCTCCGGATCGCTGATGCCCCGGTCCAGCAAGTCGCGTTCCAGCATCGCGTCGCGGCGGCTACGGAGTTCCTCCGGGACTTCTTCCCGGCCGGGAACGACTTCCTTCCCGCGCGCCGGCGGCGCCCGATCCTCCTCAGCCATGGGTCTGTTCTTCCCGGCGGTTCTTGGCGATTTTCTCCAGGGCAATCGAGGCCGCCGCCTTTTCCGAATCCATTTTCCCCGGGCCTGCCAAAGGCTTGAGGATCTTCTCCGCCTGGTCGTAATCCTTTTTCAACATATAACAAACCCCGAGATGCAAAAGGGAACGCTTGTCCTGGGGATTCCGCCGCAGGCATTTGGTTTCAATCACCGAAATCGCCTCGTCGTATTCCTCCTCGCCCATCAAGGCAATCGCCTCGTCGATGGCCAGGCTGATGACATCGCGCTTCTTGATGCCGAATATCTCCAGAATGTTCATTCCCATTTTCTTTCATCCTTTCCGGTGAACTTTTCGAAAAAAGCCACCTTCACGCCCGTGCCTTCATTATCGCCATAACTTCAAATGCCGCCGCCATCAATACCAAATCCGGACGCACATTGCGGACAATCCGCTCCGCTCCCGTCCATAAAACCGCCAACGCCCCCGCCACCCCTTCCGCCGCAATACCGCCCCGCCGCAATCTGCGCCGCAAAGCCAGCGCCGTCAAATCGAGGGCCTTAAGGGCATTGCGCCGCTTACCGGCACTCTCCGTTTCACCGGGGCCGGGAGGGCCGGCGTCAAAAGCCGACCAGGCCGCCGACAACCGCAAGGCCGCCTCCGCACCCGGCCGGACAAAAGCCTCCCCTTCCAGCCACCGCCACAATTCGAGTGTCTCCCCACCCGATAAACCCAGCGCCGTCCCCAAGGATCCCTCCGCCGTCTCTGCAAGTTCCCCGGCTTCGCCCGGGGACGCGGCGCCGCGGCGTTCCAGTTCACCCGCCAGGGTCGAAGCGTCCAGCGGGATCATCCCCAGCCGCCGGCAACGGCTGCAGATGGTTGCCGGAAGACGGTCCCGCGCCGAGGTGGTCAGGATAATAAGCGTTTCCCCCGGAGGTTCCTCCAAAGTCTTCAGGAACGCGTTAGCGCTCTCGGTGCGCATGCGTTCCGCATCAGGCACGACCGCGACCCGCCAGCCGCCTTCGCTCGGTTTCAACCTGAGAAAAGGCAGGAGCGGGGGGTGATCGATAACGTCGGCGCTTCCCGGCGTGGAGGGGCGCTCCACGAAACGCCCGAGGCGGAGTTCCGCCTGGGTGCGGGGGAGTTCGAGATAATCCGGATGGTTTCCTCCGGCAAGCATGTGGCAGGGCCGGCAGGTACCGCATGCCGCGCCGCTGGGCCGTAAATTTTGGCAAAACATCCGCCCCGCCATTCCCCTGGCCAGGGTGAGTTTTCCAGTTCCGGCCGGGCCTTCGATAAGGTAGGCGTGGGCCATGCGGCCGGTGACCGCTTCGCGGTCCAGGCGGGCGAGCGTTTCCTCCTGCCCCAATATATCCGCCAGACTCCAAGCCATGCCGGTTTTCCTGAAAAACTATCTGGTCCGCAGAAAATCCTCTTCCGCATTGTAGCTGGAACGCACGAACGGCGCGCAAGCGACCGACTTGAACCCCAGCTCCAGCAGCTCCTTCTCCAGTTCCGCAAATTCCTCCGGCGGAACAAACCGCCGCACCTCAAGGGTGCGCGGCGAATGCGGCTTGAGGTACTGTCCGACCGTGATGATGTCGACGCCCACTTCACGGAGGATTTCCGCCGTCTCCAGGATCTCGTCCAGCTCTTCACCGAGACCAACCATGAGGCCGCTTTTCGTGGCCATATCCGGATTACGCTCCTTCGCGAAGTCGAGAAGCGCCAAACTCTGGTCGAAATCCGCCTTGGGGCGGACCTCCGCGTAGAGCCGTTCCACCGTTTCCAGGTTGTGGTTGAAAACATCCGGGCCCGAATCCACCGCCACTGCCCAGGCCTCTTCGTCCCCCCAGAAATCCGGGACCAGGATTTCCACCGTCGCGTCCGGGCACAACCTCCGCGCCGCCCGGACCGTTTCCGCAAAATGCTCCGCCCCGCCGTCGGGGAGATCGTCGCGGGTCACCGAAGTGACGACGGCGTGCTTGAGTCCGAGGCGTTTCACCGCTTCCGCCACCCGGGCCGGTTCTTCCGGGTCCACTGGCGCCGGGCTGCCGTCCTCCATCGCGCAGAAGCGGCAGGAACGGGTGCAACGCGGCCCAAGCAGCAGGAAGGCGGCGCGCCTGCGGCTTTTACAATCGAGACGGTTCGGGCAACGCGCCCCACGGCAAACCGTGTCGACCCGGAGTTCGCCGAGGCAGGCCTCGACCTCCGCCTCTTCGCTTTGGCTCGGGATCGCCTTCTTGAGCCAGGGCGGCAGCCTCTTAATCGCCGTTTTGTGAATGTTACTGCCGTCTCCCGACTGTCCGGCCATATTCACTCCCATTCGATGGTTGCCGGCGGCTTCGAGGAGACGTCGTAGACCACCCGGTTGACACCCTTGACTTCGTTGGTAATCCGCCGCGAGATCCGCCGGATGATGCCGTAGGGAATCTCCGCCCAATCGGCGGTCATGCCGTCCTCAGACTCGACCAGCCGCAGCGCGGTGACCGCCTCGTAGGTGCGCTGATCCCCCATGACCCCCACGGAAGCCTGCGGCAGCAAAACGGCGAAGGCCTGCCACAATTTCCGGTACCAGCCGGCCGAGTGGATTTCCTCGAGGACAATCGCGTCGATTTCCTGCAGCATCGCCACGCGTTCGGCGGTGACTTCGCCGATAATCCGCACCGCCAGGCCCGGCCCCGGGAAGGGATGGCGCCGGAGCTCGTCCTCGGGAATCTTCAGGGTGACCCCGAGTTCCCGGACCTCGTCCTTGAAGAGTTCGCGGAGCGGTTCAATCAGCTTCAGGCCCATTTTCTCGGGGAGCCCGCCGACATTATGGTGGCTCTTAATCACCGCCGCCGAGCCGGAACCGTAGGCGCCGGAGGATTCGATGACGTCGGGGTAAAGGGTGCCTTGGCCGAGAAAACTGACGCCCGGCAGTTTCTTCGCCTCTTCCTGGAAAATTTCTATGAAGACCCGGCCGATGGTTTTCCGTTTCTGTTCCGGATCGGTCACGCCTTTCAGGGCGGCGAGAAAACGCTGGCCGGCTTTCACGCCGATAATCTTGAAGCGGTTCCCGTAACGGGACATGACCCGTTCGAATTCGCCCTTACGGAGTAGGCCGTTGTCGACAAAAATACAGGTCAATTTGTCGCCGAGCGCTTCCGAAAGAAGGACGGCGGTGACGGTGGAGTCGACCCCGCCGGAAATCCCCATGACGGCGTTCGCGTCCCCGACCTTTTCCCGCGCCTCGCGAATCGCCGACTCGGAGAAATTCGCCATCACCCAGTCGCCCTGGCAGCCGCAGATGTTATAGAGGAAATTCTCGAGAATCTCGCCGCCGAGAGGCGTGTGGTGGACTTCGGGGTGGACCTGGATGCCGTAGAAATTCTTCTCCGGCAGGTAAAAGCCGGCGTGCGGGCAGTCGGCGGTGGCGAGGAAGTCGACGGCGTCCGGCGGCAGTTCGACGACCCGGTCGCCGTGGCTCATCCAGACGTCGAAATTTTTCGGGAGGCCGTTCAGGAGCGGATTTTTCCCGATGACGGAAGCGGTGGCGCGCCCGTATTCGCGGATGCCGGACGGCCCGACTTCGCCGCCGAGGGTGCGGGCCATCAGTTGCGCGCCGTAACAGATGCCGAGAATCGGCACGCCCATCCGGAATATGGCCGGATCGCATTGGGGCGCATCCTGGTCATAGACGCTTTTGGGACCGCCGGAGAGGACGATGGCGGCGAGGTTTTGCCCTTGCAGTTCCTTCACCCGAATGGTGCCGGCGTAGAGGCGCGAGTGCACGCGTTGCTCCCTGAGGCGACGAACGATAAGCCCGGTGTATTGCGAACCATAATCGAGAACCGCGACGGTCTGGAACACCACCATCTCCTTTGACAATTTTGAAATTAGTCACGAAAACGCCATGCGGATGCCGGCCGGGCGTAATACATTGCGGCTTTGCAAAAGTTCAGTTTCTCCCTGAGATTCAGGGGTTTTCCATTTTTCAAAACCGTCATTCGGCGATTTGAATGGTGGTTTTGCATGATAGTGTAATCCGCCATCTTACCATGAATCGGATTGAATGCCAAGCGCTAGCGGCTATTTCAGCGCCGCGTCCACCAAGGCCAAAAACAGCGGATGCGGGCGGAGCGGCCGGCTGCGGAATTCGGGGTGGGCCTGGGTGGCGATAAAAAACTGTCCCGCCGTTCCGGTTTTAGTTTTCAGGCCCGTTTCCATTATCGTCCCCGCGCCATTCGCCAATTCGATCATTTCCACCAGACCGTTTTCCGGATTTCTTCCGGAAATGCGCAGGCCGTGGTTTTCCAGGAGCCGCACCTTATCGGGATTGACCTCGTAACGGTGCCGGTGCCGCTCTTCGATCATGTCCCGGCCGTAAATGGCGCGCGCCAGCGACCCCGGCGCCAACAGGCACGGCTGCGCGCCCAGGCGCAGGGTGCCGCCCCGGGGGGTGGCCCGGCCTTGGTGGTCCAGGAGCGTCACCCAGCGGGAGCCGGAATCGGAGCCGGCGGCGTTGTCGTCCCATTCGGCGCTGGTGGCGTCGGGGTGGCCGCAGACGTTCCGGGCGAATTCGATCACCGCGCATTGCAGGCCGTAACAGAGGCCGAGGAAAGGGGTGGCGCTTTCCCGGGCGTGGCGGATGGCGGCGATTTTCCCTGGCGCCCCGCGGTAACCGAATCCGCCCGGAACGATGATTCCCCCGCAGCCGGCGAGCCGCGCCGGGGCGGTGGCGTCGTCCAAGTTTTCGGCGTCGACCCACTCGACCTCGAGCCGGGCGCCCCGGGCCGCAGCCGCATGCAGCAGGGCTTCGGAGAGCGATTTATAACAATCGGCGGAACCGCTGTATTTCACGATCAGGGCGATTTTCACCGTTCGCGCCGCCCGCTCCGCCCGCGCCGAGCGGGAGAATTCCCGCCAGGGCGACAGGTCGGCCTCGTGGTGCCGGAGCCCCAAACGTTCACAGAGTAGGCGGTCGAGGTGTTGCCGGTGCAATTTTTCCGGCACTTCGTAAATCACCTCGACATCGGGAACTTCCACCACCCGTTCGGGGCGGAGATTGGTGTGGAGGGCGAGTTTGCCGCGGGCCTCGGCGGAAATGCTGCGGGAGCTGCGGCAAAGGAGGAAGTCCATGTGCAGGCCGCATTCCCGCAATTTTTGCGCGGAATGCTGGGCCGGTTTGGTCTTGAGATCGTGGCCTTCGGCCAGCGTTTCGGGGAGAAGCACCAAGTGAATGAGGACGCAGTTTTCCTTGCCATTTTCGAGGATGAACTGGCGGATGGCCTCGATGTAGGGCATGCCCTCGATGTCGCCGATGGTGCCGCCCAGTTCGACCAGCACGACCTCCGGAGCGTCCGCCGCCACTTCCAGGATCGCCTCCCGGATGGCGCCGGTGACGTGGGGGATGACCTGGACGGTGGCGCCGTCGTACAGGCCACGGCGTTCCCGTTCCATGACGGCGCCGTAGATTTGCCCGGTGGTGACGTTATTCTTGCGGGAGAGGATGACGTCGGCGAAACGTTCGTAATGGCCGAGATCGAGGTCGGTTTCCGCGCCGTCCCTGGTGACGAAGACTTCGCCGTGCTGGTTCGGATTCATGGTTCCGGCGTCGCGGTTCAGATAGGGGTCGAATTTCAGGAAGGTGACCGAGACCCCGCGCGCCCTGAGCAGGAGCCCCAGGGAGGCGGAGACGACGCCTTTTCCGAGCGAACTGACCACGCCGCCGGTGATGAAAATGTATTTACTCATGTTGGTGCCGCCTTGCGTTTTCCTCCGGAATTTGTTCCTATAACGCCGATGCCGCGGGAACCGCTCCGCAGCTCCGGCGTTAAAGGATAAACCGGTATATATAATGACCATCACTATGACCGCATTTTGGGGAGGAACAAGTATAGCCGGGAATCGCTTCCAGGGAACGCTTTTTTTCCGATTCCTTTCCGCCGGATTCGATTTTTGTCGACAAACGCGGCCGATTCCACTACCTTCTTAAGGACATAAGCGGTGGAACGGCATTGAAGTACGGGATTGACAAACCGGTTGGTGTGGCGTTTTGCAACCCTGTTTCGCATGCCGGGATGGACCGCATCATATGGCTAATCCCACCCCGCCTGGTTTGTGGAGCGGTTCCCGCAAACCAAGCGGGGTGGAGCTTACCTTTTCGGAAAGGAATAACATGCATACCACCGTGTTTAGCGCCACTCCGGAGCTCGAGAAGGCGCTTGGCGAAGCGAACCCTCCGCCGGATCTGGAGTTTCGTTTTACCGAAGCGGCCTTGAGCGCCGACAAAGCCGGATTCCTTTCCGACACGCAGGTGGTGTGTTTGGGCGATACGGATGCGGCCGACCCTGCCACTTTGGCTGCCTTGGCAGCGGCGGGGGTGAAGCTGATAGTGCTCCGTTCCACCGATTTTTCCCGGGTCAACCCGGAATATGCGCACCAGGTGGGAATCTACGTCTGCCATATGCCAAGTGCGGACGCGAATCTGGCGGCATACATCGTGGAGACGGTGGCGGGCTGCGCGGCGGGGAAGCTGGTGCATGTGGTAACCTATAAGGACGTGCACGGGAAGGCGTTCGTGAATCCGACCTTGCGGCCGTGGGCGACGAAGTGAAAGGGAGAAAACCATGCCCCTCGCCCTCCTCGCCATCCTCGCCGGCATCGTCCTTCTGGTCCTGGCGGCAAACTTTTTCGTCGACGGCGCCAGCGCCCTCGCCAAACACTTCAACGTACCGCCCCTCCTGATCGGCATTATCGTCATCGGCATGGGAACCTCCATGCCCGAACTCATCGTCTCCGCCACGGCGGCCTACCGGGGAACCTCGGGCATTGCCCTCGGAAACGCCTTCGGGTCGAACATCGTCAACATCGGCCTGATCCTCGGGGTTTGCACCCTGATTAACCCCATCAACGTCACCCGTATCGTCATCAGCCGCGAAATCCCCATTCTCATCGTTGTCACCGCCCTGGCGATTTTCCTGCTCAAGGACGGGGATTTGACCCGGTTGGAGGCGATAATCTGCCTCCTGGCCTTCGCCGGTTCGGTCTACCTGTCCATTCGCAACGCGAAGCAGGAGGCCGCCGCGCAGGATCCCGTCGCCCAGGAAATTGTCCGGGAAGCCGAAGCCCAATCCGAAGAGAAAGAAGCGAAAATCACCCCGCCCTCCAAAGCCGTTTTTTACATCCTCGGCGGGCTTGCGGTAATGATCGCCAGCTCGGAACTGCTGGTGTGGGGAGCGGTGGAAGTGGCCAAACACTTCGGCGTCTCCGACCTGATCATCGGCCTCACCATTGTCTCCATCGGCACCGGCCTCCCCGAACTCGCCTCCTCGGTCATCGCCGCCCGGAAAGGTCAGGACGACCTCGCCATCGGGAACGTCATCGGTTCGAACACTTTCAATTCGCTGGTGGTCCCGGGCCTGGCCGGCCTCATCCACCCGCTTACGGCCGACCACAACTTTCTCCACCGCGATCTTCCGGTGGTGGCGGCGGGGACGCTCCTCCTGTACATCTTCAGTTGGGGCAGGAACGGCAAAGGCAATCTGGTCCGCCCCGAAGGCGCGTGCCTCCTGGCGTTCTTCGCCGCCTATACCTGCTACCTCCTTGTAACCGGAGGTTGAAGTCGGGAACCGCCCATGCCGAAACCAACGCCAAGCTCCCCCGCCCACATGCGGGAGCGGCTGGAGGCGATCCTCCACCGCACCAACCACGCCATTTACGAATTCGCCAACCAGCTTTTCCAGCAGGTCGGCGGCACCTTCCAGCAGGCGGTCGTCCTGTCCTACATCCATTTCAATCCCGGCTGCAATCAGAAAGCGGTGGAAAAATCCCTGGAAATCCGCAGCGCCACGGTGACCGTCCTCCTCACCACCATGGCCGAGAAAGGCCTGATCGAACGCCAACGCGACCTCCGCGACGCCCGCTGCCTGACCTTGTCCCTCACCCCCAAGGGGAAAAAGACCCTGGGCCGCTGCCGCGAGGTGTTCGAGACGCTCGGCGAAGTCCTCGGGAACGGCGTCAGCGACGAGGAACTGGCGGTTCTCCGCAAAGTGCTGGGGCGGATGACGGAGAACTGCCGCCGTGCCGAGGGCATGGGCTTGAAGGAAAGTTTTACGAAAAATAGGGAGTAAACGAAGTTATGCCCGGATACACGCTGCACCGCCTCCTTGCCCGCCTGGAAATGGAGAAAAGCCTGGGCGTGGAATACCTGTCCCTGCCGGAAGGCGTGGAGCAGCTGATCGGGCGGCTCCGCACCGCTACGCCGGCGCAAAAGACGGCGCAAAAGACGGAGCAGAATCCGGTCCGGAGCAGCGCGGTTAAGGCGGCGGCGGCCGAAGCCGATACGCGGGAGGTGAAAGTCGCGAAAGCGGCAGCCTGGCCTGCGAAAAATACGGAAGTTAAACCGCCGGCTGGCGCTGGCGACGTGAAGGAAAAAGCGGCGGAACCGCCTGCCGGGACGGCGGCCGTCCGCCCGGCTCCCCGGCAGGACCTTACCCTGCCCCCGGGTTATGTGTCGCTCGTTCCCTATCGGGAGCCGCCGCCCCGGCCCGACCGCGAGGCGCTCCTCGCCGATCTGCGCCGGGAGTGCCTGTCCTGCGAAAAATGCGTCCTGTGCCGGCGGCGTACCCGGGTGGCGTGGGGGGAGGGCGATCTTGCCGCCGAAGTTATGTTTATCGGCGAAGGACCGGGGCGGGACGAGGATTTGGAAGGGCGCCCGTTTGTGGGCCGCTCCGGCCGGCTCTTGACCGATATCATCGAGAAGGGCATGAAAATATTGCGGCCGGAGGTTTACATCACCAACGTGGTGAAATGCCGTCCGCCCGGCAACCGGGACCCGAAGCCGGAGGAAACGGCGGCCTGCCGGGTTTATCTCGACAGGCAGATTGAAGTCATTTCCCCCAGGATCCTGGTGGCGGTGGGCAGCGTGGCGACGCGGACTTTACTGAATTTGCCGCCGGACGCCTCGCGCCTACGCGGCCGCTGGTACGAATACCGCGGCTTGCCCCTGCTTTCGATATACCACCCGTCCTATTTGCTTCGCCAGCGCCGGCATGATGGCGACCGCACCGAAGCGGACCGCCTTACCTGGCAAGATGTGCAGGCGGTGCTGACGAAGTTGGCGGAAAAAAAATAAGAAAAAAACATTGCGGCGCGTGAACAGAGCTATAACGAATTTTGTAATGAAGCTTCGGCCGAAGCTCGCGGTGCCCGAATGGAAATCCCGGTCATGCGGGGCCCAGAGGGAATTTCTTAAGGCGTGCCAGTGCGATTTAACGGGTCGCGGAGGAGAAGAAGGCGGGTAGTTAGGCCATCCTAGAGCACGCCGGGGTTTGACTGACCATCTTACCCCAAAAAAATCGCCCTTTGGGCCTCGGGAAGGATCCGCCGGG
>JAVBQR010000075.1:0-28987 GCA_031548865.1 Planctomycetota bacterium | reverse complement strand
TGATTTGCCTGGCCGCGCTGCTGGGAGGCATGCTTAACGCCCTCCGCCGCTTCGCCCTGCCGGCGGCCATGTCCATCATCCTCAACCTCGGCTTCCTGGCCGGCTTCGCCTACGTCTACTGGATCCAGTGCCGCGGCGACCTCCGCAATCTCGTAGCCGAACCTTCCACCTACGCCATCGCCATATTCGTCCTCGCCGCCGGGTTTATCGAGGTCATCCTGCAGCTGCCCGCCCTGGCCGCGAACGGTGTCATCGTCCGACCGGCCCTGTCGTTCAATCACCCCGGAATCAAGGAAGCGCTCAAGGCCTTCCTGCCGGTCGCGGTGGGACTCGGCCTGGTGCAAATCAATGCTTTCGTCGACAGCCTGATCGCCGGCGGGCTCTCCCTCAAATCCCCAGGTGCCGTAACCTACCTGGAAATCGCCTTTCGCTTCGTGCAGCTTCCCCTCGGGGTATTCGGCGTCGCCATCGCCACCGTAGCCTTCCCCTCCCTCGCCGCCAGCGCCGATTCCGGCGACGGCGCCCTGTTCTACCAGCGGCTGATTCGGGCGGTGCGGATGTCCCTATTTCTCATACTACCCTCGGCGGCGGTACTGATCGCCCTCGCCGACCCGATAATCCGCCTCACCTGCCAGCGGCCAGACCTGGATTTCAACAACGCCGCCGTCTACCGCACCTCGCTTTGCCTCATCCTCTACGCCTGCGGCCTGGCATTTTACTCGCTGCGGCAAATTTTCGTGCGCGCCTTTTACGCCAAGGGAGACTACTCCTTCCCGGTGAAGGTCGCCGCCGCCATGGTCCTCCTCAACCTGGTGCTAAACCTGACCCTCATCCACTGCCCCGATCTTTACCGTCTCTATTCCGGCAGCTATTACCATTACTGGAATCTCAGCGACGCCTCCTTCCCCGGCGGCATCAAACTAGGCGAAGCCGGCCTCGCCCTCGCCACCTGCCTCACCGCCATCGTCGACACGACGATTCTCGCCCTGGCCCTGAGGCGGCGGCTGGCGGCGACAACGCCCCGCGAAGTGCGATCCGCCGAATTCGACAAACTGCTCGGCACCGTCGGCCGCATGCTATTTGCCGCCGCCGCCCTGGGCGTACTGTCCTGGATGTACCGGAACAGCATTCCCTACGACCCCCGCTTCCTGCACATGCTGGTCCGGGTTGGCGCTTCCTGTCTCCTCGCCAGCGCGACCTTCTACATTCTGGGGGTGGTGATACCCCTGCCGGAAATTCGCGAGTTCCTTTTCAGCCATTTATTCGGGAAAACCGGCAAGGGTGAAGGCGGCAGTTCATAGGTTACGGACCTTCAGAAAAGAAAAAGTAAGCTTGCCGATCTTTTTTGCGCGAACAAGGCAACAACGAAATCTAATCTACTCGGCTGAATTGGAATAATGGCTGCCCAGCGTTAGTTTTTCGAATAATCCTTGCATATCCTTCACTCGGTTAATAAACTTGTTTTGTCAATTTCCTTCGGAATTCGCCCCGTCCGGCGGAGGATTTCCCCGGGCCGGTGACAGTTTAACTTACTCTTTTTCGTTTTCTTCGAGGAATCGCGAATGTCCAGAAGAATCGCACCTTACCTAATCCCGTTCGCCGCGGTTTGGGCCGCGCTGCTGTTGGGGCAAATTTTCTGGCCCACGGCATGGGCCGGCCAAAACGCCCAGCTCGCCCACGCCATTTTTGTCAAGGTGAACGGTCAGACCATTACCCAGGAACAAGTGGTGGAGGCGGTGCATTATTTGGTGAAGCGGGAATACAACGGGGTCATGCCGCGGGACGAGGAGGTGTTGGAAAAACTCCAGGACGCGGCGGTGCGGGACTTGGTCCGTAGCCTCATGATTCAATCGGAAGCCCACAAGCTCGGCCTCAAGTTTCGCGGCAACATGAAATACCTCATCCAGCGGCAGGGCCTGAAACAGGAGGAGGTCACCCCGGTCATCCGGCGGCTCCTGACGGCGGACGACATTTTCGAAGACATCATGATGGCGTCGGGAACGCCTCTCCGGGATCCGTCGCCGAAGGAAATCAAGGATTTCTACCTGAAAAACCGGGAAGAGTTCAAGCCGAATTCCTTCATAGTCGTCCGCACCATTTTCCTGGCCCTGGACGGCAAGCGTCCGCAGTCCTTCTTCAAGGCCCAGGGCGAGGAAATGCTGGCGCAAATCGAAGCAGTCCAGCCGGTTACCAAACGTACCGAAGCCTTTGCCAAGCTGGCCAAGGAAAAGAGTGAAGACATTTTTGCCAAATTCGGCGGCCTCCTCACCGGCGAAAGCACGGAAAAATGGATTCCTAAAGCGTTCCAAAACCAAAACCCCGACGGCTCGCCGATATTCCCGCCGGTCATGGCCGAGGAAATCCGCAAGCTGAACAAACCCGGGGAAACGCGCATGGCCATTTCCGATGACGGCGTGCACCTCCTGTATTGCGAGGACGTCCAGGGAGGTAAGGAAATGACCTGGCAGGAAGCCAGCCGCATCATCGAATTCATTCTCAAGGAAAGGACTCGGAACAAAAGCCTGCGGCAATGGATCAGCGAAATTTACGATCGCTCCGACGTGAGATGGCACGATGGCACCGAGTTCGACAAGGAACAGCTTACCAAGCCCCTGCTCCCATCGGAGATGGGGCCGCAGGATTAGCGGGAAAACAGAGGGGACATAAGGAATGCCAGCATGGAATCCATGAGCAAGTGAACGACGACGGCGATCTGGTTCAATGCGTACTCTGCGGGCACAAATTCCATCCCGGCGTGGTGGACGGGTATATCTATTGCTCAGCCTGCGGACGCCGCTTCCACCCGGATCTCGCCGCCGACGACACGGTCGCCATATCCCCCCCCATCCACGGCCAGGAAATTGAAAACGGCAAGGGCAAAGGCAAAATCAAGAGCCTGCTGGACGAAGACTCCGGCGACATCCCCACCAGCGCCTCGCGTCGCTTCGGCTCCTACGACATCGTCGACGAAATCGCCCGGGGCGGCATGGGCGTCGTCTACCTCGCCCGCCAGCGGGTCCTCCGCCGGGTCGTCGCCCTGAAGGTCCTCCGTTCCGGCGACAACGCTTCGGAAGAGGAACGGCAAAGGCTTCTCCGGGAAGCCAAAGCCGCCGCCGGACTCAGCCACCCCAACATCGTTCCCATCCACGAATTTTCCATCCATCAGGGCCAGCCCTATTTCACCATGGACTACATCGACGGGAAACCCCTCGACCAATTGCTGGAAAAAGGCCCCCTGAACGTCCGCGAAGCGGTGAACATCATCGCCACCGTCTCCCGGGCCATCTCCTACGCGCACGGGCGCGGCATCATCCACCGGGATTTGACACCTGCCAACATCATCCTCGCCCCCGACGGCCGGCCGATGATCACCGATTTCGGCCTTGCCGTCGAGCAATGCTCGAACCAGAACGACCGTATGACCATGGCCGGCGCGATCATGGGGACGATTCCCTACGCCCCGCCGGAACAGGCCGCCGGCAAAATCGACCAGATTTCCGAACGTTCCGACGTCTACTCGATGGGCGCGGTCCTTTACGAAATGGTCACCGGACGCCCCCCCTTCACCGGCTTCACCCAATTCGAACTGATGCGCCGGGTCATCAACCACGACCCGACTCCCCCGCGGGCCATCAACCCGAAGGTCCACCGCGACGTCGAAACGATTATCCTCAAATGCCTGGAAAAGGAGCAGCGCCGACGCTACAGCACGGCGAAAGCCTTCGCCGACGACTGCCAGAGCTTCCTCAAGGGCGAAGTCATCGCGGCGCGGCCGGTGACTTTGGGCTACCGCTGCAAACGTTTCATCACCCGGCGGCCCCTCATGAACCTGCTGGGGGCGATGGTATTGGGGTTGTCCCTGGCGGTGTGGATTGGCATAACCCACTTCCGGGTTTTGGCGAAGGAAAAGGAAAACACCGAAATCCAGCTTTCCGAGGAGCGCGAGCGTTCGGAGCGGATTGCCCAGGAAAAGGCCGAGGCGGACCGCCAGGTCCGGCGGGATTGGCGGACGGAGTACAACTTTAAGTTCGACTACTATTTCCCGTGGGAATCGGACATCGAGGCTTCGCGGCGACAGGGTATTCCTTGGTTAAACCCGGCGAACACCAGGAACCTCCAGGTGCGGCCGCGGGTGAAACTGCTGGCGGATCCGCCGCGCCTCCTGCTGTTCGACCCCGAGAGCCGGGGCGCCGGCCCCGAAACCCCTTACGAGGGGGAGACGGATTTGGGTTTGCCGTTTTCCTTTCCCCGCGAGGTCAGGATTGCCATCCGCTTCATGACCCCGGCCGAAGGCGAGGGCGCGAAGGTCGGCGAACTGATACTTTCCCTCGACGTCGACAAGGATTATCTGCCGCATATCGGCACGACCACCCTGCGGATGGGATCGCCCGGTCACCCCGGGGCGTCCATCTACCGTTCGGGGGCGATTGTCGGCGAAAACCCGGCTTTCCAATTGAAGCCGAGTTCAACCTGCGAATTGGTGCTGGAACGTTCCGACGATCGCATCCGTGCCTATCTGGACGGGATGACGGTGCTGGAGTCGGACGATCCGCCGCCGGTGTTCAACAAGGACCCCGGGCGGATGACCCTGGACGTCAAGGACGGCGGGCTGGAGTTCCTCGATCTGGCGGTGGACTTGCGGGGCATGAGCCGGAACCTGGCGGCGAGCCTCATCGAACAGGCGAACGGGATGGCGGCGCGCGGGCGCTCGGAACTGGCGTACCGACTTTACATGAGTGTCCTCTCCGAAGCGACGGATCCCCAGACCCGCCTGCGGGCGCTCCGGGGCTATGCGCGTTCGCTATGGCTGACCCTGAAGAAAAACGAACGTACACCGGCGGGAATCGAAAAGGCTTGCCAGGAATTGAACGAGCACATGGGTTTGGCCGGCCGGGCGCGGCCCGGTGAAATCGACTATGTGGTCGGCCTAGTGCTGGCGTCGAACCAGCTCGACAGCGGCCAGGCGCTGGAACGCCTCGACCGGGCCACGGCAGTGGCTTATTCGGCCGGGGGCGAAGCGGCGGGCGAGTACGGCGATTTGGCCCGGCTTGAAGCCCTCTTCGTTTACCTGCGCCGGGGGATGTTGACCGAAGCGGCGCGAAAGTTCAACATCATGTTCGAGGACGGGGCGATGACCCGCCTGTACGAGCGGTTCGGTCCCGAACTCGGTGGCGGCGGGCAGGTGGCGTTCCTGCTGGAAAAGGCGGAGCCGCTGATTCAAACCGGGGACGACCTGGACACGGCGGCGACCCTCCTGCGGGCGGCGGCCACGATTGCCCCGTCCAGCCGCGAATGCGCGAACCAGTTCCGGCGGCTCGGGCGCCGGCACGCGAACCTGGGGCATTTCGAAAAAGGCGTGGAATTCATGCACTGGGCGGAACGTTTGTCCCCGGACTGGTTCAGGCCCTACCTGGACGAGGCGCGGATTCATTTCGAATCCGGCGCGTCCGCTTTGGCCGAAAACGCGCTCGAGCGGGCGGCGGCGGCGATCCCGCAGTCCTTGGATTTGCGTTTGGGGATTGCGCGGATGTACCTGGAGGAGCTGCCGGATCATTTGCAGGACGCCGAAAAAGCGGTGGTAGCGGCGCAGGCGGCGGTGAATTTGAGCCAGCGGAACAACGCCGTGGCGCTGGAATTGCTGGCTGAGGGTTTGTTCCGCTCCGGCCACTACGTGCCGGCCTTCAACGCGGTGGCGGACGCGATTCGGATCGAGTCGACGGAAAGCCGGACGCATTTACGGGAGGCAATTTCCCTCGAATTGTTCAAGAAGGACGGGGAGCAGCGGCAGTGACGCAGGTATAAAAGCGTCACCAAAAAAACGTAAAAACGACCGGAAAAATGTGCGAAAACCTCCGGACGCGTCCGGAGGTTTTCACGAATATAAATGGGAGGGAGAACGAACAGCGACCTGTCAGCCAAGGCTTGACTCTTCCTTGAATGGTCATCCATGAAAGCGAAATCCGTTTCGCCCTACCCTCCGCTTCGCTTCCATGCCCGGCGCGGCTTGCCGGTTTCCCGCCCAAGGCGGAAATGAACAGGTCGATGGTTCAACTCTGGGGGCTGTCTCCCTCCTCTCGAAAGTATGCGTTTTCTCAGGGTTTTTGCGGTTTTTTTTGCTTCCCGTTTTCTTTCAACCCTTATATTAGCGGCCCGATCCGCCGCGACTTTAGGAAAAATTTTATTGTTATTAAAAAAATTAGCGAAAGGGAAAACCGTCTCCGGGCAAGCGGCGCTCACCCCCCGCCGGCAGGTCCGATAATCTAGCCCACAGGTCCGATAACCAGGAAATACTCCGGGTTTCCGCCCTTTCCGCCGAGAAACGGGGTGAGTTCCGGCCCGCGCACCGGAAAACCGAAACGTTCGGCGGCGGCGCGGACGTCACGGGTAATCCGCTCCAGGGCGCCGGGCAGGACTTTCCCCTTCCCCCTTTGCATCTCATTGGGCAGGGCTTCGTACTGCGGCTTGACCAAGCTCAGGACAAAACCGCCCGAATCGACCAGGGACAAGGCTTTGGGGAGGACCTTTTCCTGCCTGGTCCAGCCGACGTCGGAAGTGACCAGGCGGACTTTTTCGGGGAGTTCGACGTGCAGGGCGTTGGTGCGTTCACGCACCACCACCCGGGGGTCGTTCCGGAGCTTCCAGTCGAGGGTGCCGTAACTGGTGTCGACGGAATAAACCCGCGCCGCGCCGGCTTGCAGCAGGGCGTCGACGAAACCGCCGACGTTCGAGCCGAGATCGCAGCAGACCCAGCCTTCGGGTTTAAGGCCCGACCACTCCAGCGCCCAGGCCATTTTCTCGCCGCCGCGGCCGATGTAGGGCATAACGTTCCTTTGTTGAATACCGGCTATCGGCAAATCAATCGGTCACAACGGCCGGAGTCGCGGCTGGAGTCGCAAGCGGAGTCACCGATAGCCGCAGCCCCAACGCCTTCAAGATGGCCAGCAAACTGCTTAGCGACGGATTGCCCTCGGGCGATAAGGTCCGGTAAAGCTGGGTAGGATTCAGGTTGGCCTCTTTCGCCACCTCGTAGACGCCGCCATGCGCCAATGCCAGCTGTCTAAGCACAATCATCAATTCAGCCTGCGCGCCGTCTTCAAGTATGTCGTCGAGCAACGCCACGGCATAGGCCGGGTCAGCGCGGAATTCTTCCGCCATTGCCTCGTCATGAGGTCTATCTTTCATGGTCGCCCTCCTTTATTTACTTCGACACTGCCAATCGCGCCAAAATTCACATGCCTTTTCCACATCCGCATTCTGCTTCCGTTTGTCTCCACCACATAAGAGCAGAATAACCGCTTTGCCTTCCATGGCGTAGTACACCCTATAACCCGGCCCAACGTCAATACGCAACTCCCAAACACCTTCTCTGAGCGGTTTATGATCCCCAAGATTGCCGTATTCCATTCGCATAATACGCCGGCCTATGGCGATTCGAGCCTTGATATCCCGCAGATTCGCCCGCCATTGAGCAAATTGATCCCGGCCGTTCCTGTCAATATAATGGTGTATTTCGAACATAATATATTGTCGCTTATAAACGATAAAAAGGCAATTAATTCTTCCGCAAATCCCGGTAAAAAAATTATTTCATTTTCCCGACCACTTTGCCGCACGCCTCCCGCCCCCTTTCGAACAGCAGGTCAATCTTGCTGAAATCGGCCCAGAAAACGTCGGAAGCGTCGATTTTGAGGACTACGTCGGCGCCGGCGATTTCCTGCTCGTTCAGGCATTCGGACTGCATCGACATGATCCGCCGCACCACGTCGAAACCGGTATGGCAAGCCATGGGCCGGTCCAACGGGGCGCATATGTCCACCGCCAACACTTTCGCCGCACCCAGCCGTCGGCACATCCCCACCGGCACCGGGCAAATCGGCGCGGCGTCGGCGTACTGGCGGCCGTCCCAATCGTGCGGGGCGAACACCAGGCCGACCGCCACGCCGGCCTTCAAGGCGGGCGCCAGCGGTCCGCGACAGCATTCGACAATTTTCCCTTCGGACAAGTTCAGGGCGTTCGCGGCGAAGGGAAGCTCCAGGTCCTCGAAGCGGAGACCCGGTTTGCCGAAATGCTGGTCAATCGCCGCGTTCACTGGATTGAAGGATCGTAAACCCCGGCGGAAGGAAATGGCGTTCGCCACCGAGGCGGTGGCCATTTTCCGGGCCATGTTGCCGAAAAAACCGGGACGCTTATGGAGATTATCGCCTTTGTCCTGTTTAATCAACCTGCCGAACAGGGAGGATTTGCGGAAATAGTCGAGGATTTTCGGAATGGAATGCCGGGCGGAAGGATCTTTCGCATACAACGCACCCAAGACTGCGCCCATACTGGAACCGCTGATAAAACCGGGGCTCAGGCCTTCCTCTTCCAACCTTGCCAGAACGCCCAGATGCACAAAGGCCCTACTGCCGCCGCCACCCAAGGCGACTCCCCATGCGGTTCGATTTTCCATGACCACTCGCCTCCCCTCGGTTAGGTTACCCGCCACTGCGGTGGATTTTTTGAAAAAATCGCGCGGCGTTGTGTTTGATTGCCAATTCCATAATGCAGGCAAAACTATAACCAAGACTTCGGACCTGTCAATGCCGGGCGAAAACGGCCACCCAGAACCGCCAGGCAAGGCTTTTTGCTTCAACCGAAGCTTTGTCACAACCAGGCCTATATCCGCGTACACGCCGAGGGAAGGAAATTCCTTGAAATTTTACAATAAATGACCGGAATACCCGACCAGCGACGCAATTATTCCGTTTCTCCTTGCGTAGAGACGGGTGAGGGTGTATTATAGCGGACTTTACCGCGCGCCCTCACCGGATGGCGCGCTTCTCTCATATTATTGATTTCGTTATATATATAGTTCTCTTCTTTCAATTGCATAAAGCAGTGAGAGGATTCTCAACAATGGCTGAAACAACTACCGCTCCGGCAACCGCCGCCCCGGCCGCGCCGACCATCACCCAGGGACAAACCACCACCACCGGCCAAGACACCCATTCCTCCGAATCCCAGACCCCGGTGCTCGAAGGCCAGGCCACCGAGGCGAAGGCGCCAAGTATTTTTGACAACTGGATTCTCTGGGCGGTTGCGGCACTGTGGATTTACCTGCTCTTCGGCAGCAAAAAACGCCGCCAACAAAAAGCGGCCGAAAAGAAAGAGGCGGAACGCCGCAATACCCTGCAGAAAGGCGATCAGCTCATCACCATCGGCCGCATGCACGGGACCGTGGTGGCCTTCACCGACAATACGGTGACCCTGAAGCCGGACAACAAATCCGATTACACCATGACTTTCGACCGGGCGGCGATTTTTAAAATCATGCCGCGGCCGGGCGAGGAAGCGGATACGCCGGACGCGGACGGCAAGAAAAGCTGAAGCGAATTTTTTCCGATTTTTTCCATATACAATGTCCATTTGGTCGCTACTCGGGGGTTCTAAGGCATGTTCAACTACTTCTACGCGCAAATCGTCGTCGCGGCCTTGATGGTAATCGGCTGCGCCATCCTCATGATGAAAAACAAGGTGACCATCTCGAAACTGCTGGTCGCCGTCGCCATCGCCGTCCTCTGCATACTCGAATTGATGAACACCCCCTTGCAGAAACGCATCATCACCCTGCAAAAACAAATCGACAACACCGAAAAATACACGCCTTACGACCCGAACCTCGCGGGCCTGAAACGGAGCCTGGCTAACACCGAAAAGCTCTATTCCGACGTCCAGGCCGACCCCCGCCGCTGGCCCGAGAGACTGCCGTTCAATCTGGGCCTCGACCTCCGCGGCGGCACGGAAATCCGCCTCGCCCTCCGTCTCGACCCCGCCCGCGTACACCGCATCCAATCCGAAATGGACCGCCTGAAAACGTTGTCCGACCAGGAAGCGGCGGCGGGAAACACCGCCGCCCACCAGGAACTCGAAAAACAGCGGAAGGAACTGCAAACCAAGCTCGATTCGGAACGCGCGCAAATCGACCACGACCTCTCCAACGCCGTCGACGTCGTTCGCCGCCGCCTGAACAACTCCGGCCTCGCCGAAATCCCGGTGACCCGCGAAGGCGACGACAAAATCCTGGTTCAACTCCCCGGCATGGACCAATCGCAAGCCCAGGACGCCCTCGACGTCATTCAAAAACAGGGCAACCTCGAATTCCGCATGGTCGTTTCCGAAAACGACGAAAACTGGGGCCGCCTGGTCACCCGCCTGCGGCAAATGGGCCTCACCGGCGAAAAATACAATATCCACGAAGACACCCTCGAATCCGTCCCCGCCGACCTGGTTGGCGAAGACGGCACCTGCACCACCGACGGCCGCATGCTCTTCGACTGGCTGAAGGAACCGGACGACAGGAACGCCCAAGGCGTCGTCACCCCCCGCGACTTCCAACTGGTCGCGAAACGCGTGGAAATGCGCGGCGACTCCATTGCCTCCGCCCGCGCCGAACCCGACCCCGCCCGCGCCGCCTGGCGCATCTCCCTTGGCTTCGACGCCGCCGGCGCCGCCGAATTCGAACGCATAACCGCCCGGAATATCGGGAAACGCATGGGTATCGTCCTCGACGGCCAGCTCCAGTCCGCCCCGGTCATCCAGTCCCGCATCGCCGGCGGCAGCGCCGAAATCTCCGGCAACTTCGACCAGCACGCGGCGCAACAGCTGGACGTCGTCCTCAAGTCCGGCTCCCTCAAGGTGAAAATCGAAAAGGAATATGACAACACCGTCGGCGCCACCCTCGGGGAGGATTCCATCCGCTCCGGCATCAAGGCTATGTTAATCGGCGCCGCCGCCGTCCTCCTTTTCGCCCTCTGGTACTACCGCGTCGCCGGCGCCGTCACCGACATCGTCCTCATACTGAACATCCTCATCATCATGGCCGTCCTATCCGCCTTCGGCGCCACCATGACCCTCTCCGGTTTCGCCGGCCTGGTCCTTACGATCGGCATGGCCGTGGACGCGAACGTCCTCATCTTCGAGCGCATCCGCGAAGAAAGGGAAAGGGGGAACCCGCTCCAGCGGGCCGTTGCCATCGGTTACGAACGCGCCTTCACCACCATCGTCGACTCGAACCTCACCACCATCCTGACCGCCCTCATCCTGCACCACTTTGGCACGGAACAGGTCAAAGGCTTCGCCCTCACCCTCATCTTCGGCCTCATCGCCAGCATGTTCTGCTCCATTATCATCACCCGCTGGATCATCGACTTCCTCATTGAGTACAAGTACATCAGTGAACTGAAAATGCAGCGCTTCTTCCACGGCAGCAAGTTCGACTTCGTCGGCATCCGCCGCCCGGTCCTCCTGGTCTCCTTCTCCGTCATCGCCCTCATGTTCATCCTCTTCCTGTACCGCGGCGAACGCAACCTCGGCCAGGACTTCACCGGCGGCGTACTCGCCAACGTCGTCCCCGGCGCCCCCATGACCATGGCCGAGGCCCGCAAAGCCGCCGACCAAGGCCTCAAGGACTTCCCCGACGCCCGCGACACCATGCAGTCCTACGGCTCGCCGGACGCGGAAGGCCGCTATTCCGAGTTTGTCGTCCGCACCAAACTGGTCGAACTCGACGCCGACGCCCTCGAAGAAGCCAAGCGCGCCGGCATCCCCAAGTTCACCGCCGATAATTTCCGCGACTCCCTCAAGACCGCCTTCAATCTCGTTCCCGAGGGTTTCGCAGTCCTGGGCCGGAACCAGGACGTGGTTCTCCAGAACGCCAAGGCCTTCAACGTCAAACTCTCCCTCCAGCAACCGAAAACCCCGGCCGAACTCTCCAAGCTGTTCGTGGATCAGCCGGACATCATGCCGGTCTTCGTCGGCCCCGCCGACGCCAAGCCGGTGGTCGTCGACGGACACATCACCGACACCATGGCCCAGGCCGACGTTCCCCAGAAGGAATTCAACATCGTCATGTCCGTTCCCGCCGTCGACGCCGCCGGCGTGACCCGCGACGACATGGCCATGGCCGGCGTCATCCGTTCCGCCCTGCAGGAACTCCGCCGCGGCAAGAACATCGACTTCACCGACCCCTTCCCGCGCTTCACTTCGGTCGGCCGAACGGTCGCGAAATCGTTGGAGGCGAACGCCGCAATGGCGATTATCTTCTCCATGGTCGGCATCTTCATTTACATTTGGCTCCGCTTCCAATTCCGGGTCGGCTTCGGCCTAGGCACCCTGCTTTCGCTGGTGCACGACACCCTGTTTGTCCTGGGCGCCCTGGCGGTGGTGGACCATTTCGGCATCCTTAACGGACAAATCGACCTAACGGTCATGGCGGCGATCCTCACCGTGATGGGCTACTCCCTCAACGACACCATCGTGGTCCTGGACCGTATCCGCGAACACATCGGCGACTCCGAGCACCCCACCGACGAAACGATCAACGCCGCCATCAACGAAACGCTGTCCCGCACCATGATCACCAGCCTGACCACCCTCATGGTCGTCATCGCCCTCCTCATCTGGGGCGGCGACGTCATGCGCGGTTTTTCGTTCACTTTGCTAATCGGGATTGTCGTCGGCACCTTCTCGTCGATCTTCATCGCCAGCCCGATCCTGGTCGAGTTCGCTCACTGGAAGCGGAAGCGCGAAAAAGCCCAGCTCGACAAGCGGAGTTCACAAAGGCTTGCCTCCGCCAAGTCGCAATCCTCCACTTCCAACGCCTCGACAAAGTAGGCGAAAAAAGTTATAATTTTAATTGCACAAAATTGGGGGGGCAGTTTTTGCTGCCCCCTCTTCGTTAAGCAGTTTTATTGCGGAAAAGTTCCTTGAATCCCCAAATTTTCAACTTTCGCAAGGTGCTGCCTTCCCTCACCCTGGGTGTGATTATCACCCTGCTGGCGGCGTTATTCAATTTCCTGATTTACGACCGCCGCCTCCCGGCGCAGGTCGTCGGCAATCAACTCCTGCACCGCTACCAGTCGCCCGAGGAAGCCATATCCCGCCATCCCGTCCGCGCCGCCGTGCACATCGCCGCCAGCCTGGTGAACCGCCTCGACAACGTATCCCAGGACATCATGTTCGCCGTCCGCGGCGACGGCCATTTCCCTTCCACAAAAAATAAAATCGTTCTGGTCGACATCGACGAGGAAAGCATCATCAGGCACGGTTCCTGGCCCTGGTTCCGCACCGACATCGCCCGTTTGATGGACAAAAGTTCCGACGCGAAAGTCATCGGCCTCGACCTCATCTTCCCCGAACCAAGCCGGCGCTTCCTCCCCGCCGACACCGAATACGAACTCGATGGCGAAGAATCACCGTCCCCCGGCGACCCCACCCAAGGCCGTCGGGACAGCGACTATTTTCTCGCCCAACGAATAACCGACTACCCCACCGTCCTGGGGATGGTCCTCCTCGACAGCGCCGAACCAGCAACCAAACCGCAGTCGGTCAAGAGCAATCATTTCCCCCAGGCCTTTCTCCCCGACGGCAAACCGGCGCAGGTCGAGGACGTGCTCTTGAAATCCTCCCGCTACGTCATCACCAACGTCAGCACCCTCCGCGACACCCAACCCCAGCCGAACGGCGAAGGCTTCATGAACGTCTTCCCCAGCCTTTCCGGCGGGGTCAGGAGTATTCCCCTTTTTGCCCATGTCCGAGATACCGCCTTCTCGGTGCTTTCGGGCAGACCGCGCCAGGTGATGCCCTCCTTTGCCCTGGAGGTGGTGCGGGTCAGCTTGGGCGGGAACGGCTACCGTATCAACCTGCGTGGCGACCGGGTATATATTCCCGAATACCGCGACGGCTATTCCAACGGCAACCGATATGTCGTGGAGTCGGTGTCCATTTTACACGACCAGGTCGACATCCTTACCATTCCCCTCAACGAACTGGCGGAAATGGAAGTCGGCTTCCGCAGCCACCGGGATGATTTCACCGTCCTCCCGGCCTGGGAAGTGCTGGCAGGCAAACACGACGGTAAGTTCACCGACAAGGTGGTGGTAATCGGCAGCTCCGTTGCGGGGAACGGCTACATCGTCTCCACCGGCCTCCCGGACAACGAAGCGTCCATCCCGGAGCTTCACGCTTCGATGCTGTCGGCGATGCTGAAGGGCGACTTCATGGATTCCGGGTACCGTCACGATTTCGCCTGGCAGCAGGTGGCGATTTTGGCGTGCGGGCTTGGGGTGACGATGGCGATTCTCTTCGGGGAGATCCTGGGCGGAATGTTGACCGCCGCCCTGTCCATTTTGGCGATGACGCTGGGGACTTATTTCTTCTTCTTCAAGCAGGGTCTCGATGTGGGGGTGACCCTGCCGATTTTGTCGACCCTGGCGGTTCTCGGCGTGCTCCTGATTTCCAACTATTTTGTGGTGGGGCGGGAACGGCGCTTTATCCGAAAAGCCTTCCAGCTCAATGTCAGCCCCTCGATTCTCGGCTACCTGGAGACGCACCCGGACCGGCTGTCCTCGTTACAGGGCGAACACCGGCACGTTACGGTGATGTTCACGGACATCCGCGGCTTCACCAGTATCGCCGAAAAGATGTCGTCGCAGGATTTGGCGCGTTTCCTCAACGAATATTTCACCCCCATGTCCGACATTGTCATGAGCAACATGGGTACGGTCGACAAATTCATCGGCGACGGCCTGATGGCCTTCTGGAACGCGCCGGCCGACAATCCGCACCACGCCCGGGACGCGGCGCGGGCCTCCCTGGACATGCTGGCGAAATTGGAGGAATTGCAGCCGGACTGGACAGCGCGGGGCCTCCCCCGGGTGAGTATCGGCTGCGGCATCAACACCGGGGCGATGTTCTCCGGTTACATGGGTTCGGAACAGCGGAAGAATTACACGGTCATGGGCGACAACGTCAACATCGCCAGCCGGCTGGAGAGCCTCAACAAGACTTATTCCTCAAGCATCCTCATTACCGAAAACACTCGGAAGGAACTGGGGAACGAGTTCATAACCCGGGTGACGGACAAGGTAAGGGTGAGCGGCAAGGAAACCGCCGTCCTGATTTACGAACTCCTGGGGACAGGTCCCGCATCCGAGGAGCGCATGGAGGAGTTGGCTGCTTTCGCGCGGGTTTTCGAATTGTACCAGGAGCGGGAGTTCGCGACCGCGGAGTCGCTCCTCAAGGAACTGGTGTTTATCCGCCCGGCGCCGATTTACAAGATGTATCTGGATCGGCTGGCCATCTACAAGGCCCTGCCTCCGCCGGCTGGCTGGGACGGAACGTTTTCCATGACCCATAAATGAGGTTGCTTTTGCCTGCGGCACTTTGGCTTTTTCCCCTAACCCGAGAGGATGACCGGCCGCATGGCTAAACCGCGATCCAATAAACCGCAACCCGCTTCCCCCCATTCCCATGACCACTTGGTCAAACTCTACCTTGGCGAAGCCAATCTTTTCGCGGATTTTTTGTTAAACTACGGGGACCCGGCGCTGGTATCCCGCTTGAATTTGGCGAAGCTCCACCGCGAGCCGACCGTGGCGGTAACCGGCAAGCTGACCGAACGCCTCAGCGACCTGCGCTACCGCTGCGAATTCAGGGGCAGCCGGCTACCCCTGGAAGCATTCATATTTCTCGAACACCAATCCGCTTCGCACCCCTACATCCCGCTGCGCATCCTCCAATACATTTTCGACGCATACCATAACTTCCTCTCCAAAGGAAACAAGGGGAAATCGCCCCGTCTCCTCCCCTATCCCTTGGCAATCGTCCTTTATCACGGTAAAATGCCTTGGAGGGGTCCCCTCACCATGAGGGAATTGATTGGCGTACCGGAGGGAGTCAATAAATTTATACTGGACTACCCGTTGATCCTAGTCGACGCTTCGAGAATGGATCCGACCCGGTTGAGAGGGTCGTTGGTTCTGCAGGCCCTCCTGGCGGCGTTGGGCGCCAACGCCCAAGACGACTTCGAACAGCGTTTTCCCATGATCATGGAGAATCTGGCGGCGTCAGGGAATGACCCGCTACTCAGGGATCGCATGGACGCTATGACTTATTATGCCATGAACCGTTGTCAAACCCGGACAGGCTACCAAGTGGTGAATGCGGCCTACGAACGGGCTTTTGGTGTTAAGGATGGAAGCAAAATGGCTAAGACATTATTGGAACAACTATTGGATCAAGGCCGGGCGGAGGGCATGGAAAAAGGCATGGAAAAAGGCACGGAAATAATTGCCGTGAAGATCCTTGCCTCGCGTTTTGGCGAAATTCCGGCCTCCCTGGAAAAGCGGATTGAGAGAATGACCGATCTGGAGGATCTGCAGCGCTTGGCGGTTTTAGCCGCCACTTGCGAGAGCCTCGCCGAATTCAAACGCGCCGCAACGGAGATTAAAGCCGTTTCCAAAAAATAACTAGGAATCATACCACTACCGCCAAGGACTTTTTGCCTTATGCGTTTTTACTTCGACTTGTTCCTGGTCTTTTTCCGAATCGGCCTGTTCACCATCGGCGGCGGCTACGCCATGCTGCCGCTGATCGAACGGGAGGTCGTCGACAACAAGAAATGGCTCGCCTCCGACGAATTCCTCAACGTCCTCGCCATCGCCCAATCGCTTCCCGGCCCCATCGCCGTGAATACCGGCGTTTTTGTCGGCTACAAGACCCGAGGGTTCACCGGCGCCCTGGTCGGGGTTTTGGGAACGGTCGCGCCGTCCTTTATCTGTATGGTCGCCATTGCCGCCTTTTTCGTTGGCATCAAGGACAATGCCACGGTGGCGGCGGTTTTCAAGGGGATACGCCCGGCGGTGGTGGCACTGATTGCCGGGTCGGTGTGGAGTTTGGGGCGTAAAGCCCGCCTGACCTGGTGGTCGGGCGGTTTGGCGCTGGCGGCGGCGCTGGCGGTATGGCTGGGGCGGGTGTCGCCGGCCTGGGTGGTTTTGGCCTTGGCGCTGGTCGGCGCGATGTTACCGGTGGCGGAGAAAAATGCCTAACCATTTTATCCCCTTGTTCCTCTCCTTTTTCCGCATCGGCCTGTTCGGCTTCGGCGGTGGCTACGCGATGCTGCCGCTGATTGGCCACGAAGTTGTCGGTGTCAACCGCTGGATGACCTCGAACGAGTTTGCCGACATAATCGCGATTTCGCAAATGACGCCGGGGCCGGTCGCTTTGAACACTGCGACTTACGTGGGTTTTACGACCGAGGGGATTTTCGGCTCGGCGGTGGCGACGGCGGCGGTGTGTTTGCCACCGCTTGTATTGATGCTGCTAGCGTGCCGTTTCTTTTTGTCCCTCCACAACAACCTGCGTTTGCAAGGAGTGATGCGGCTATTAAGGCCTGCCGTGGTGGGCTTGGTGCTGGCGGCGGCTTTGGTACTGGTGAACCGGGCGAATTTCGTGGACGGGATATCGGTTGCAATTTTCGCGGCGGCCTTTTTGTTGACGGTGTTTTTGCGGGTGCATCCGATTCCGCTGCTCCTGGGGGCGGGAGTGCTGGGCTGGGTGATTTACGGCTGAGCGTTTTTTTTGCTTTCAGAGTGGTTATGAGAATGTTATACCTGAACTTTCGCAAAGTGGCGATAAAACCGCCTATCGCCATTTGGTAAAAAGCATTTTTGCCTGAATTCCCGGGGTTTTTGAGTTTTCAAAATCGCCATTCGGCGGTTTGAACGGTGATTTTGCATAAAGTCCCGTTATACCGGTCTAACGAAATATGGCGTAATTGCATCGCGACGGCTTACGAATAATAATGAAAGGCAACCGCATGTCAGACCACGCAGTGGACCATAAACCCCATCCCAAGCTAAAAGTCACCATCGCGCAAATCAACCCCACCGTCGGCGACATCCTGGCTAACTGCGAGAAAATCCTTGCCCTGTTTTACGAAGCGGATCGTCGCGGCCAAGATCTCTTCGTCACGCCCGAACTCGCCCTCACCGGTTGTCCACTGGAAGATCTCGCCGCCACTCCCGATCTTCAGGAAGCCTGCGACGCGGCCTTGGAAAAAATCCGCCGGGCCACCGAAAACCACCACTGCGCCATACTGGTCGGCACCCCCTATATTTGTCCGGAAGGACTGTTGAACGCAGCCGTATTCCTGCAGGACGGCAAATGTCCGGGCCTCGCCAACAAACGCAACCTCCCGCAAGGGAGCGTTCTGGATCAATCCCGCACCTTCAGCCCCGGTCCCATCCGCCACCTGCCCATAAAGATTCACGGGGTAAACGTGGGGGTATTGTTGGGAGAGGACGCGGAAGGCAGGGAAGGAAGTGAAGAACTGGTGAACCTGGGCGCGGAGGTGATAATCTGCCTGCACGCCGATCCCTTCCATCCCGCGGTACTTGAACGCCGAGTTAGGAATATCGCGGCGAACCGGGTGGCGGAAAGCGGACTTCCCTTCCTGTTCGTGAATTTGGTGGGCGGCCAGGACGAGGTGGTTTTTGACGGCGGGTCCTTCGGTCTCGATCACTCGGGGCGACGTTTTGTCCAGCTTCCCCAATGGGAGGAAAAGGTCCTGGACTGCGATCTCGGCGCGGACAATCCGCCTTTGGAGGGCGAGGTATTCCCCGATCCCCTTGAGGAAGGCTGGCGAGGCATGGTGTTGGCTTTGGGGGATTACGTCAGGAAAAGCGGGTTCACCGATGTTTTACTTGGTCTCTCGGGCGGGCTCGACTCGGCGGTGGTGGCGGCGGTGGCAGGGGACGCCCTGGGAAGCGAGCGCGTGCATTGCCTGCGTTTGCCCGGACAGTTCACCTCCGACTTGTCGAATAATTCCGCCGCGGCGATGGCGAAGATCTGGGGGTTTACCCTGGACACGGTGCCGATACAGCCGGTGGTGACGGCGGCGATGGAATCCTTGCGCGATTTCCAGCCGGAGGGGCTAAAAAAACTGACCCGCGAAAACCTGCAGGCCCGGGCGCGGGGGTACCTCCTCATGACCATATCGAACGAACGCGGCTGGCTATTGTTGTCGACGGGGAACAAGTCGGAAATCGCGGTGGGGTACGCGACCCTGTACGGCGACATGTGCGGCGGATTCTGTCCGTTGAAGGACGTTTTCAAGACCAATGTCTTTAAACTGGCGAAATGGCGCAATAAACACCGTCCGGCTGGACTGAAGGGGCCGGAAGGACTGGTGATTCCCACGGAAATCATCGAACGGCCGCCGTCGGCGGAATTGTCGGACGGGCAGCTTGACTCCGACTCACTGCCGCCATATCCGCTCCTGGACGGTATTTTGCGGGAATTCGTGGAAAAACGCCTGCCGGTGGAAGCGATTGCCGGGATGGGGTACGATCCCGAGATGGTGGCCAAGGTACACCGGATGCTGCGGCTGTCCGAATACAAACGGCGGCAAGGGGCGCCGGGGCCGAAGCTGAGTCCGAGGGCCTTCACCCACGACCGGCGGGTTCCCATCGTAAACCATTTCTATCCCGGGATGATTGCAAAGATAAGGGGGGAGTAAGCATGCGTCCATTCTATTTCACGTTGGGGGTGGTGGCGGCAGGCTTGCTCCTCTTGTGCTGCACGGGATGTCTGGGGGCGTTTGCGGAAAACCAGGCGCGGCGGCAAGCGGCGCGCACGGCTGACCACTACATCCGCGAATATGCCGAACCTGAAGTCCAAGCCTATGCGGGCGAGGACCCCTATGCGCAGGATGAATGGCGCCAGACGCGTAACGACGTGGCCGACACCATTGTGCGTACCGGGAATCCGCGGCAAAAGACGCGAGTCGGGGTCGACGATCGCGGGTGGTTGACTAATGAGGGATATTGAAGGCTGGCATGGGATATTCATCTTGACAAGCCACCCTTTTCCAGGCAGACTGGTAAAGCGCACCACAATTCTAAACACTGTTTATTTGCCAAAACGTCAATCACGCTATCCCGCCTTTCGAAAGGAAACGAGCATGGCCGCAGACAAATGGGAAATCTACGAAGACAACACCAAGCAGTGGCGCTGGCGCCTCACCGCCAGCAACGGCAATATCGTCGGAGCTTCGACCCAGGGCTATACCGAGAAAAAACACTGCCAGGAAAATGCCGAACATTACGGCATGAACGGCAAATTCAATACCGCCGGCAAATGGGAAATATATCAGGATAACGCGAAAAAATGGCGCTGGCGCCACACCGCCGACAACGGCAACATCATCGGCGCCTCCTCCGAAAGCTACAACGCCAGAGGCGATTGCGAAGAAAACGCCAAACGCCACGGCTGGAAGCAGGCTTGATTCTACAACGCCGGATTTGCGGGAACCGCTCCGCAAATCTAGCATGTATAACCGGTTGCGGTGTCAATGGTCCAATGCCACGTGTGCCCGCACACACGGTCTATAAGATATAAACCTATATTCCTGCTACTTTTGCGGATGTGGTACCCACATAAGTAGCAGGTGTTCGAGGAAACCGTGCCAATGCGGAAAAAACCCTTCAGCGCCCAGCCGCTATTTATCGCCCACCTAATCGGCATCGCCACCTTCGCCATAGCCCCCAACCTCGTTTTTCGCATCGCCGTTCAAGCTGCCGAACCGCCTCGCGCGGCCGGGAACATCGCCCCGCCGCCCATACTGTCCATCGCCCGCCTCGCCGAACAGGCCGGCCACATGATTCCCCGCCAGGAATACGCCGCCGCCCTGGAAAACATCCAAAAAGGCCTGGAAATCGATCCCACCTACATTCCCCTCTGGCGCCTGAAAGCCATCGCCCATATCGCCCTGAAACAAAACGCCCCTGCCGAGGAAGCACTCCAGGTCTGCCTGCTGCGGGACGCCAACGACATCGAAGCGAATGTCCTCCTCCTCAAAAACGCCATGGAATGGAACGAGGTCGACCCTTCTGAACGTATCCGCCGCGTGGCTACGCAACTGCGGGGAATGAACCCCGGCCTATTCGCCGACGCCCTCACCGTTTTCATGCGGCGCAGGGATTTTCCGGAATACCTCTCCCTGTTCCTATCCGCCTGGAACAAATCCGGGGATACTCTCGGCCAGATCCGGAAAGTCCTTGGCGCCTATTCCGGCAACCATCTGCAGGAAGCGGAAACCTACCTGGACGAAATTGCCAAAGCCAAAGTCCCCGGCCTGAAACCTGCCACCCTGGAGAGCCTCCGCCGCCTCATCGAGGAAGCAAAAAACCCTTACGCCACCAGCGCCTGGAATGTCGACAAGGGCGACCTGACCCACGAAGAGGGACATTACACCCTCACCGCCAAACCTAATTCCGACTCCTTCGCCTGGCTCCGGATTTCGGAAGGTTGGAAGGATATCGCCGCCACCGTGAATTTTCCGGGCAATTTCATCGGTGGCACCCGCAGTCTCTACCTCCGCCACCGCCCCCCGCATTCCTTCGTGAGGATAACCCACAACGGTTCGGCCATACTCATTCAAGAACGCGTCCCCAACCTGGGCCTGTTCACGCTGAGGGAAATCGCTCCGGAAGAGGTCGCCCTGCGGCCCCTCCGGTTGGTCCTCAAAGGCGAACGCCTCGGCGTCTTCGCGGGAGAAGATTCCCTCGTCGAACTGCCGTTGCCGATTTCCGCCTCCGTCGCCGACGGGAAAATCGCCATGGCCTGCGAAAACACTTCCTCCGAACCGGAAGTCGCCCAATACGACAAATTCACTGTCAACCGCATCGACGATTCCTGGACCATCGTCTCGGAGGATAAATCCCTTCCCGTAGCCGATTTGCGCTCCGACAGCGACGCCACCGCCGTCCTGGCCGTCATCGCCGGGAGCAGGGAACCCTCCGCCGCCCCGCTTGCGACCGCGCTTCTCGCCGCCGCCAACACCGGCTTGGCCGTCTTCGGGCTTCTCCCCGAAGGGTCGCTCGACCTGAAGGATTTGCGTAAGCCCCTCGCCCAGCTTCCGGAAATACTGGCGGACCGCATCTGGAACGGCATGGTGGTTTACCCAAGCCCGAATACGGATTTCGCCGCCGTGGCGGAACTGTTCGAAAAAATACGGGAATCCGGCCGGCAAAGCGGCCTCTACCTCAACAATGCCAGCGCCGCCCGCCTCGCTGCCTACCAGGGCAACCTTTACACGGACTGGCTGATAATCGGGGAAAAACAAACCCTGGCCGAGGAAAACCTGGAACAACTGGAACGCTTCTACAAAAACCTGCTTTTCGAGGCGAACGGGCGCTTGAGCGCCAACCGCTGATTTCGGCGATAACCCTACATAGCGAACTAATCCAACAACGCTACTTTTACGGGAACCACTTCCGTAAAAATAGCATGAGTATAGGGTTAGACAATAATTCCGACGCTGGCGATAAAGAACGAAGGTCACCGCAACTGGTTATTCATGCTAGATTTGCGGGGCGGTTCCCGCAAATCTAGCGTTGTAGAACTAAGAGCCTCTCCGGCGCTTCACCGTTCGGCGTAGCCGCTTAAATCATCCCGCCAATACAATACCTGCCGGTAATTCCGCTGCAATACCCGTAAAACGTTTTCCGGCAATTTCCCATCCCCCCGCAATAACACCCCATCCGCCGGCGGCAGGACATGCAGCTCGGCGAGATCCGCCGCGTCAGCCGGGCTCAGTGCCAGCAGGACCGTCAGGCCGCTCCGCCTCGCCCCCTCCATCGCCGTGGAAAGATTACGCAGATACTCGGACGCGCCGGGACCGGCTTCGGCCGGCGCCGCGTGGGTGAAAACAATTCCCGTCCACAGACGCCCGCGCAGCAGCGGCGCCACATCCTCCGTAACCGCCAATGCCGGCGCCGTATCCCAGGTCCCTGGCGGCAACAGCGCGTAGGTCTCCATCCCCTGCCCCAAACTCCGCAGCAGATACGAGGCGATACGGCGCTTATGGGCGGTTTTCGCCCGGTCACTGGCGGCAGTGGGTGCCGGCGGCGGGAGCTGGACCAGCAGGCCGGCAGGATCGGCCGCATCGGGCCAGGAGAGGGAAACCGGCTCGTCCGGACTCGCCAAACGGAGTACGGAGGAAAGCGGACTAATCACCGGCTTGCGCAAGCACAACGGCGCGGTGTCGGTGTCGGACTCCCGCGCCTCGATCGCCACGCGGCCGTTTGCCAAACCACCGGCGAAAGGCAAGGGGCTTTCGGTGAGGAGGTCGCCGTCCATCCCGACCCAGAGGCGGTTTTTCTTGGCGGTGAGGCGCAGGTCGAGGAGATCCCGGTCGTCGGGTACCCGAAAGGAGGCCAGGGTGGTGATGCCGACCCCCGGCGTACGCTCCTGCGCCATGATGGTGCCGTCGGAGATATGGAGGCGGAGGAAGGACTGGCGGCTTTTGAAGCGGAGGTAGAGGTTGATTTCGTCGTTCGGACGGTTGGGAACGGCGACCTTGAGGTCGACATCCCCCCAATCCTCGGAGCCCATTAACCAGGCGAAGGCGAACTGTTCGGTATCGGGACGGAAGGCTATGCCGTCGGGGAGATATTCGATTTTGCCGGAGATGGCCCGCCAGCGCCGGTCGGAAGCGGCGTTGCCAATAAAGGCGTAGGGGCCTTCACTCGCCAGGCCGGAGCCGAGAATGGCGAGGAGTTCTTCGGTTTTCAGATCCCCGGGGACGACCAGGCGGGTGAGCTGGCGCGGATTGGCGGCATGGCTGTTGTAAGGGAGGCCTTCGGCGGTGAAGACCAGGCGGAAGTATTTTTCCAGCAGCTGGTTGTTGAGGTAATCCATTTCGTCGGGCTGGGTGTTTCCAAGCGAATTCGCCGGGGAGAAGATGTAGGCGGGGATTTCCTTGCCGGTCACGGTTCCGAGAATGCTCCGGGAGGCGGAGTAGTCCTTATCGGCGCGGAGGGCGAATTCCGCCGGCGTTTCGCTAATCGCCCCGTTCTGGTCGTGGAGATATCCGGCGAGGAAGTAATCGGGGCGTTCGCGGTTTTCGGTGCCGGGGAGGTACAGGCAGTTCGCCATGGCGCCGACTTCCCAGAATTCGTTCGCCGCGAGCGAGGCGATTTGCGAGCGGGAGAGAAAGGTTTTGTTCCATTCGTCCATTTTTTTGGGGTAGACGAACATGGTGGCGCGCATGCCGGTTTTTGACAATATCTCCTGGCCGTAGATGGCTCCGTCTTTCCTCCCCCCCTCGAACATCAGGTAGACGGGTTTGTCGGGGAGGGGTTCGCCGCGGTAGTAGTAGTCGAGGAGGTCCCGGGTGGTGATTGCCTCGTAACCGGCCTGGTGAAGCGCTTCGAGGTGTTTTTGCAGGAGTTGCCGCGGCAGGTGGGGAGAAGCTCCGTCGCGCCCGACGGCGGAGAAGGAGACGGCGACGAAGCCGTCGCGGCGGGTCCAGGTGTCCTTGTGTTGCGGGGTTGGGTGGCCGCGGACGGCGAGGATATGGAACATCCAGCCGGATACGAGGAGGATGACCAGGAACTGGAGGATGGCGGAGAGGGTACGCTTCCAGCCGACGCGGAATTCTTTCTTCATATGCAGTTCATTCTATATCTGGCGCTCGATGTTCGACTCGACGTTTTCAAAGCCGTGCTCGCAGTTTTCGGGGTTGTCGGCCGAGGGGTTCCGATTTCCCGCCACGTTCGCCGCAACGACGATTTTCTTGGCTTTGACAGGTTTGATGTCGTGGCTGGTGGCGCGGGTCCCCCATTCGGATTTCCAGAAGGTCAGGGTGGCGGGGAGCATCTGCCACAGGAGGACGGTGAGGTAAAACAGGCAGAAGAGCCCGCCGTAGACCCACATGTAACTTCGCTTGAGGATGAGGTAGGTGGCGCTCACCAGCATGGCCATCATGATGAAGCCGATGATGAAAACGAAGGGGAAGTAACCGTAGACTATCGGAATGAAGACGAAGGCGCGCAGGACGACGAAGGGGGCGAGAAGGGGCATGATCAGCCCGGCGTAGAAGGAAAGGGCCATGAACGGTTCCCTCTTCCACATGAAGCCGGCGGCGCGCAGGCTTTCCCTGAGCCAGGAACGCTTCCAGCGCATCTGCTGCTTGATGAACTGCCGCATCGAGGAGGGGACGATGGTGGAGCAGGCGGCGGTGTGCTGGTAGGTTATCCAATAATCGGGGAGCATGAAATTGGTGAGGCTGCGGTCGTCGCCAAAAGTGGCGCGCCTGCCCAGGAAGGTCTGCCCCAGCCAGGCGGGGAGGTGCTTCACGACGACTTCGCGGCGGTAGCAGCTGATTGGCCCGGAGAGGCAGGTTACGGAATGGAAGACGGATTCGGCGGCCTTGAAGATGCGGAAGGCGATGTAATAGCGGGTGGTCTGCATTTTGGTGAGGTAGTTGGTCCACTTGTTCTCGACGTCGCAACGCCCGCAGACAGCGCCAATCCGGGGATCCTTGAGGGGCTGGACAAGCTGGCGGATGGCGTCGGGTTCGAGGAAGGAGTCGGAGTCGACGAAGACCAGGAGCTCCGCTTTCGAGGTGCGGGTGCCGGTGGCCATGACTTCGCGTTTGCCGGAATTAGCCTCGTGGACAATGATGACGAAGCGTTCGTCCTCGATCAGGTCCTTGACTTTCTCCTTGAATAAGCAGGCCCGTTCCACCGACCGGTCGGTGGAGCCGTCGTCGACGAGGATGACCTGGAGTTTGTCGGGGGGATAGTCCTGGTCCAGGGCGCAGCGGATGGTGCGGGTGATGAATTTTTCCTCGTTGAAACAGGGGATGATGATACTGACCGAAGGGGTGTAGCCGGGATCCACAGGCACGGATCGGTAGAACATGGCGAAGGCGAAGCGGGAGACGAGGAAAATGCTGGCGCAGATTCCGTAAAAGAAAACCGGCACATCGAAGACGAAATAGAAGATGGAGTCGACCCGGAGATAGGCGATACCGACGAGGGTGAGCAGAATGGTGAGCATACCCGCCCATTCGAACCAGCGCCAGCGGCGGCGTTCGAGGTGGCTGTCGAGCGTTTCCAGGAACTGGAGCCCGAGCTGGCGGGTGGCGGGATCGTAACGGGCGGCGGTAGCCGCGACGGAGACACGGGATTCGTAGCCTTCCGGCAGGTTTCCCGGGGGTATGGCGAAGCGGAGGAAAAGTTCACTGCCGATTTCCGGGGGCGTGACGCTGGCGGGGACGACCAGCAGTACGCCGGAATTGGACAAATCCACGGCGTCGGCGGCAAAGAGCGCTTCCGCATCGGTGGGTTGCCTGAAGACCTCCACGTCAAACACACCGAGATAACGTTCCCCCTGCAGCCTCCGGCTCATTCCTTCACGTGGAATGTGCGGAAAAATCCGGCGATCGGTTTTCAGGACCGGGTATATTTCTGAATCTTCGTCTCTAGCCATCTTCCGCAACCGCCCCTCTTCAATTCCCGCTCTTCCCCGAGGACGCTCTCGTGTATCCAGGACTTCCTTGACTTCCTCTGTTTTGTATATTCTAACGCTTGCCCGATTGCACCGGTTAAAGCAACCCTCCCTTTTATTGCCTGTCTCGATTTAACCAAGCTTAAGGGAGAGGATCTTGCCACCAAGCCAGTATATAAATTTAACAGCCAAATCCCCTAGGTCAACCCCATAATCGCTACTTTTCCGTCTAGGATTGGCGTGGCATCTTATTTTGCCGGGGGGAAATGTGCAGAGCAGATGCTTGGGCTGGTGTTTCGCTTCCGAAGGCGAATTTTTGTTAAAATACCGGCAAACCCTGGCTTTTATTTTAAGCGCAACAAGTCAATAAATAGACCGATTTTCACGCGTTTTTCAACCGTGAACCTACTTCACCAACCAGCGCAGTGATAAATTCTCGCGAAATACCAAACAAAACGCTGGCAAAATGCTGAATATAGTATAAAATTAACTATAGCGACGTGGGCATGATTAACTACTAGCGGCAATCATCGCGGAGAAAAGACTTTTGTCCAACCTCGATTTGCTATTATCTTTGGTTAAACCAACATTCATTAACCAAATCGTTTACATATCTTAATTCCCAAGTTCGGGCCTTTTAACTAAGGTTTTTCCATAAGGAGATAGAGATGAGTCTAAAGGGGAAACTATACCTTGGCTTCATCGCCATGATTATCCTCGCCATGGTTATTGGCATTTTAGGAATCGTCGCTTTCCGCATCACCAACTCGAATGTCGACAAAACCAGTTCCATGGTGGAATACGCCGACAATTTTGTCCTTCCGGTCAATTTGTCCCTGAGCCGTCTTTCCAACGATGTGGTCGAATCCGGCAACAGTTATTACTCCTACATTTACAATCAATTCGAAAAAGACTTCCAATCCGGTGAGCAAGCCTTCGCGGCCAGCAACAAGGAACTGCAAGTTATCCTGGACATCCTCGCCGGCGCCGCACCGGACATGCTGCCCAGCACCAGGAAAAACATCCCCTTAATCAGCGGACTGCTCCAGAATATGCACAAAACCACCAATGAACTCCGCAATGCCGTCATCGAATCGGTCAAACTTCGTGACGAGAATCTCCTCACCGCCGCCAATGCGGAAGATCTACTGCACAACGCCCACCAACTCGCCTACAATCAAATCGAAAGCAACCTGGAAGACCAATTGCGTAACAGGGCCAACGTGTCGGAATCGAAACGCCAATTGAGCAGGTTGGAAATCCTGAACCGTCTTGACGAAAGCCTCGCCAACGCCCGCCTCAATTTCTGGCAAGGCGTGGGTTTGTACGGCGACGCTGAAAAAGCCGCCTACAACGCCTCTTTGAAACACCTCACCGACGGCGTGGATATAATAAAGTCGTACAATGTCCCCCAAAACGTCTTCGACGAAAAGACCCGGGACGCCTATGCGCAAATCCAGGCCAGCTTCGAGCATTACGCCACCGCCACCAATAAATCCCTGGACCTGGCCCAGAAGCTGGAGAAACTCGCCACCGACACCACCAAAATTTACCAGGAAATGAACAATCTGGCTTCGGAAACCACCCAGGTGGTGAACGAAACCCTCGACAACACCATGGACACCATCCGTACCGGCATGAGCCAAATCGAGCGCGTGGTCACCTGGTTCACCGCCGCCATCGTCATCGTGGGCGTTGTCGCGCTGATTCTCGGCATGGTCATTTCCACCGTGCTTATCCGCAACATCACCAGCCCCATCAACCGCATCATCGAAACCTTGAAGTCGGGTTCCCAGCAAATAAATGCGGCTGCCGAGCAAATCGCCTCCGCCTCGCACAGTCTCGCCGAAGGTTCCACCACCCAGGCCGCCTCCCTGGAGGAAACCTCCTCCGCCCTGGAGGAAATGGCTTCCATGACCCGGCAAAACGCCGATAACGCCCAGAAAACCAATGAAACGACCATCAGCAACAACAAGATCGTCACCGAGGGCGTGCAGGCCATGGGCCGGATGACCTCCGCCATGGACGACATCAACGACAAGTCGGAGAAGGTCAGCCGGATCGTCAAGACGATTGAGGACATCGCCTTCCAAACCAATCTTCTGGCCCTGAACGCGGCGGTCGAGGCGGCGCGGGCCGGCGAAGCCGGCAAGGGCTTCGCGGTGGTGGCGGACGAGGTCCGCAATTTGTCGCAGCGCTCGGCGCAAGCGGCCAAGGACACCACCGAACTCATCACCGGCACGGTGGAGAGCGTGAAAAACGGCAGTGAAATCGCCTCCCGCCTCACCAACAGCTTCTCCGGCATCGCCGAAGGCTCGCAGAAGGTCGGCGACCTGATCAACCAGATCGCCGCCGCCACCAACGAACACGCCCAGGGGGTCGACCAGGTGAACACCGCCGTGGCGCAGATGGACAAGGTTACGCAGCAAAACGCGGCGAACTCGGAGGAGACGGCTTCGGCGTCGGAAGAATTGAGTGCGCAAGCCACAAATCTGGGCGATTCGATCAGCGAGTTGGTCAGCCTGGTGTCGGGGAAGCAAGCGGCAGCGGTACCGCATGCGGGAGCTACTCCGGCGGCGGCGCGGGTGACGGCGAGTCAATGGGCGGGCCCGAAGCCCAAGGCGGCGCCGCACCGGCAACTGACCGGCCCGACCGTGCGTCCGAGTTCCGCAAGCGGCGGCAACGGCGGCGGCTCGACCAAGATGGCGACGGTGAGTCCGTCGGAATTGATTCCGCTGGAAAACGCCGGATTCGAGGAATTTTAGGCAGTCTACGGCAAGGTGCCTGACGCGGGGCGGCTCCCCCAACGACAATTTGGGTGCCGCCCCGCCGGCAATACAACAAGGCCACGCATACCCCAGGGTGCGGGGCC
>JAVBQR010000072.1:0-9393 GCA_031548865.1 Planctomycetota bacterium | reverse complement strand
GAGGAGCGCCCCCTGCATTTCCTCTTCGGTGAGGACGTACTGCTTGTGCTTCCCCTTCTCCACCCGGTAGAGCGGCGGGCAGGCGAAATAGAGCCGGCCGTTTTCGATAATCCCCGGCATGTGCCGGAAGAAGAAGGTGAGAATCAGGGTGCGGATGTGCGAGCCGTCGACGTCCGCGTCGGACATGATGATGATTTTGCCGTAGCGGCATTTTTCGCTGTTGAAGTCCTCGGCGCCGCTGCCGGTCCCGAGGGCGGTGATGATGTTGGTCACTTCCTGCGACGACAGGACCTTGTCGATGCGGTGCTTTTCGACGTTCAGGATTTTACCGCGGAGGGGCAGGATCGCCTGGATGCGCGCGTCCCGGCCCATGACGGCGGAGCCGCCGGCCGAATCGCCTTCGACCAGGTAGAGTTCGGTGGACTCGCGGTCCTTCGAGGAGCAGTCGATCAGCTTGTCGGGGAGATCCAGGCCGCCCATGGCGGTTTTCCGGCGGGCGAGATCGCGGGCTTTCCGGGCCGCCTTCCGGGCCGCCGCCGCGTCGAGGCAGCGCTGGATGATCCGCTTGGCGATGCCGGGTTTTTCTTCCAGGAACATGCCGAGGTACTGGTTGACAATCGCCGCCACCGCACCTTCGACCTCCGAGTTCCCGAGCTTCCCCTTGGTCTGTCCTTCGAACTGGGGATCGGGGATGCGCAGGGACAGGACCGCCGCCAAGCCTTCGCGGGTGTCGTCGCCGACGATGGAATCGTCCTTCTCCTTGATGAGGCCGTTCGCCTCGGCCCACTTGTTGAGGGTTCGGGTCAGGGCGGAGCGGAAGCCGGAGAGGTGGGTGCCGCCGTTGACGGTATTGATGTTGTTCACGAAGGAGTAGACATTTTCCGAATAGCCGTCGTTGTACTGCATCGCCACTTCGAGTTCGAGATTCTTATCGTCGTCGCGGTGTTCGAAGTAAATGACTTCGGGGTTGATCACCGCCTTGTTTTCGTTCATGCTCTCGACATAGCCCTTGATGCCGGAGCGGTAGAAATAGCTGTCGCGCTTGTCCTCGACCCGGTTGTCGACGATTTCAATGGTCAGGCCTTTATTGAGGAAGGCGAGTTCCTGCAGGCGTTTCGAGATGGTTTCGTATTTGAACTCGAGCGTTTCCTTGAAAACGGTCTCGTCCGGCATGAAGGTGACCTTGGTGCCGCGGCTTTTGGTTTTGCCGCGCTCCTCGACTTCCGTGACCGGGTGGCCGCGTTCAAAGCGCTGGAAGTGGATCTTGCCGTCGCGGAAAACCTCGACCTCCAGCCAGGTCGACAGCGCGTTCACGCAACTGACGCCCACGCCATGGAGGCCGGCCGACACTTTATAGGAATCGTGGTCGAATTTGCCGCCGGCGTGCAGGACGGTCATGACCACGGTGAGGGCGGACATGTTTTGTTCTTTGTGCCAATCGACCGGAATGCCCCGGCCGTTGTCCAGGATGGTCAGGGAACCGTCGGCGTTGATGGTCGCCAGGATGCGGTCGCAATGGCCGGCCATGGCTTCGTCGATGGAATTGTCGACCACTTCCCAGACCAGGTGGTGCAGGCCGTCCTGGCCGGTGCCGCCGATATACATGGCGGGGCGTTTTCTTACCGCGTCGAGGCCTTCAAGCACTTTGATGGAACTGCCGGTGTAATTGTCATGTTGCGAGGTGGAGGTGGCGTCCGAGTCTGCCATATGGGTGGTTCTCCAAGGATGCGTGGCAATAACTGCCGATAAAAAACGTCATAGCAAAAAAAACGGCCGTCCGGCATGAGCCGGCGGGTCGCTGGTGAGGCGGCGCTTTGGGAGGCTGGTAAACTGTCCTTGCTAAAATCCCTACTATCCTATACCATGGGGATTCACGGTATTGAATACATATTATACCCAGAATACCTTATAGTAACAATACCTTTTTCAACTTTTCCGGTAAGAAAAAACCGGTATTTTCCCGGCTTTTTCCCCGCAAGGAGGTTGCGATGCAAGACCATATCGGTTTTGGCGCCTTAAACGAAGCGCTGGGCGTTCTGGAAGGCGGCGGCTATGCCTCGGTACTGGTGGTGGCGTCGGAAAGCGCCTGGAAGCGTTTTAACGGCGAAAACGGACGTGAATTCTTCCGCAAGCGGAACACCCGCCTTTTCAGCGACTTTTCGGTAAACCCCGACTTCAAGGAAATCCTCGCCGGAGTCGAAGTCTGCAAGGCTTTCAAACCCGACCTGATCCTCGCCATCGGCGGCGGCTCCCCGATCGACGTCGCCAAAATGATCAAGGCCGTGGTCTTTACGAAAAAACCGTACGACCCCATGCAACCGGAAACCATGGAACCTTCCGGCGAGGGCCCGCCCCTGATCGCGGTCGCCACCACCGCCGGTTCCGGCTCCGAATCCACCCAGTACGCCGTATTCTACCTGGGGGAGAAAAAACAGTCCCTCGGCCACGACTCCCTCCGCCCCGACATGGCGGTTGTCGACCCGGACATGAGCTACTCCCTTTCCCCGCAGCAAACCGCCGCCACCGGCCTGGACGCCCTGTCCCAATCCGTCGAAGCCTACTGGAGCGCTCGCACCTGCCCGGAAGCGCGGGATTTCGCCGAGGCGTCGATTCGCTATATTCTCCCGAACCTGCAAAAAGCGGTGCGGCATCCCGATCCGGCAAGCCGTTATCATATGGCCCAGGGCGCCTACCTTTCGGGGAAGGCGATTCAATTCACCCGCACCACTCTCCCCCACGCCCTCTGTTACCATCTGACCAAACGCTACGGCCTGCCGCACGGCCACGCCGTCGCCCTGACCCTGCCTTATTTCTTTATCCTGAACCTGGACCAATCCCTGCCGGTGCAAAGCCCTCTCGGGGCCGACGGGCATTACGAAAACATGCACCGCCTGATTCGCCTGATGGGGCAAACCAGCGCCGAAACCGCCTTCGCCTTCTGGCGGGATCTCCTGGGAAATTGCGGACTTGCCAACACTTTTCCCGCAGTGGGGGTGGACGACGCCGCGAAAATGCGGGCGCTGGTCGACAGCGTGGATTATGCAAAAGCGGGGAATCATCCGGTGAAGGTCGATGCGGAGGTTTTGTTCAAGGCGTTTTCGGCGAGGTAAAGGGGGATGCGCATATTCCCCTTCCGGTCGGTGATCCAATTGTCTTCGGCGGCTCTTAAAATACTATTTTAGAGCTACCTTATCGTGATCGGTTTTACGCCGAGTTAACCGCGTGAAGGTCAAGCCCATTTTGGCAAGTTGTTTTTCAACGCGTTTATTGATAAATTCCGCCCTCTCTTCGGGCGTCATGTCTTTTGTTTCTTTATAAATTTTCTCGCGTATTTTGTGCAATCCGTCCATTATTTCTTTCTCATTATTCCACATTTTCTATTACCTCCGTCGGTGAAAAGATACCCACTCTTCCGTATCCTTCCCGCAAATTGACCACTTCGGTCATGGTGACGGTTTTTCGTTTCACAATATGCTTGAAATTGTAACTGGCAATGAAATCAAGGTCATATACGGTTGCCATGGCAATGTGCATTCCATCAATAACGTACTTTTGTGGAATTATACCTTCGGCTATATAAATGTCTGCAAGACGGTCCGCATCGGGAGAGTCAGGCAGGATGTCGATGGCAAATTCACCTATAAGAGATAACATCTGTTCCCGCTTAGGCGTTGGCGCCTGATCAAGCTCGTCAATTACGGTGTACAAAGGCTAAACGTACAATACACGCTACTTTTGCGGAGGCGGTTCCCGCAAAAGTAGCGTTGTAGGATTACCTATTCCTCCTCCCCCGCAGCACATCCTTCGCGTTCCAGCCCTGCCGCAAATTCTCCATGCGGTTGTCGTCGGCGTAATCCCGATAGGATGGCAGCTGCGCCTCGGGTTCTTCCTCCGCCACCTCCTCCGACTCGGAGTCCGACTCCGGGGCCGGCTGGGGCGCCTGCTCCCAGGGGCCGGGGAGGGAACCCAGGAGCGCATCGGGGGTTTGGCCGGGAACCTCCGGTTTTTTCTTGATTTTCTTCTTGGGGACCGGCGGCTTGTACATGTACTGCTTGGAGGCAACGGCGTTTTTGGATTTCGCGGCAGTCTTGAAACGGGAAAATTCCATCGTCACCTTCGGGTCGAACTTTGGGGGGCGGTTACGCATGAACTCGAAGGCCTGGGCGTAGACCTTCGCCTTCTCCCCCACAGGCATATGGTCGTAGCGGTCCCGGTAAGGTTCGAGGGCGATTTGATCGTACTTGGACATGTCCTTGTAACGCAAAGGCAGGACATCGTAGCCGCCTTCCGAGGAAGTCGGCGGAAGCAGGGTGGGGGGAATGTTCTCGCCGACGCCAGCGGAGTCGAAGTCAGCGCCGTCGTCGCCAGCTGCAGCGGCGGCGGCGGCGTCCGCGGGGTTTTCGCCGCACCGGGCCGGGAACACAAAGCTGAGCACCGGGAACAGGAGCGCCGCCAGGAACGCCGCCGCCGCCATTCCGCCGAATATGTCGGGTCTTTTTACCGTGCGCATATGCCCGCTCCGCCTGGTATAAGCCACCCCTCCTACATCGCCTCCGGCGCCGCCAGGCCGAGAATCCCCAAGCCGTGCGCCAAGGTAAGCCGCAACGCCTCCACCATCCCCATCCGCGCGGCGGTGATGTCGTCGTCGTCGCCGAGGAAACGGTGGTTTTCCTTGTCGGTATACAGCCGATTGAACTCGGCGGCCAATTCCAGCAGGTAGGTCGCCAGGAAACTCGGCTCATTCTCCGCCTCGGAGGCCCGGAGCGCGTCGTGATATTCCGACAATTTCATGAACAAGCCTTTCGCCGCCGGATGGGTCATGAGTTCCCAGCGCGGCCGCGCCGGCAGACTTTTTCCGTACTTGCGCAGCATCGACGACAGCCGCGCGTGGGTGTACTGCAAATACGGTCCGGAGTCGCCATGCAGGTTCAGCGCCTTCTCCCAGGTGAAGGACACGTCCTTCATCCGCCGCTGGCAGAATTCCGAAAACACCACCGCCCCCACGCCCACCTGCTCCGCCAGCCGCGAGGCGTTCGCCTTCACCTCCTCCGAGCGGGCGTTCTCCTCGATGAGCTCCCGCGCCTTCTCCACCGCCCGGTCCAGGACTTCCTCCAGGAAAATCACCCGGCCCTTGCGGGTCGCCATGGTCGCCTGCTTGTCGCCGAAAACCCCCGGTCCGAAGGCGAGCATGCCGAACTTGACGTGTTCGCAATTCTTCGCCCAGGCGTAACCCATCAGCTCCAGGACTTTGAAAATCTGCCGGAAATGCAGCTCCTGCTGGTTCGCCACCACATACAGCGCCTTGTCGAACCGGTAATGCAGATGACGATATTCCGCCGAGGCCAGATCCCGCGTCGCGTAAATGGTCGCGCCGTCCTTCTTGAGGATGAGGCAGGGCGGCATGTCGAATTTTTCCAAATCGACCACCCGCGCGCCGTCGGACTCCTTCAGAAGGCACTTCTCGCGGAGGCGTTCGATGGTCGCGTCCATCTTGTCCAGGTAAAACGCCTCGCCCTTGAAGGCGTCGTCAGGGAAATGCACGTTCATCCGCGCGTAAAGCTTCTTCAAGGCGACGATGCTTTCGTCGCGGAATATCCGCCAGAGCCTGAGCGCTTCCGGATCGCCGTCCTCGAGTTTCTTGAACCATTGCCGCGCTTCGTCGGCGAGATTCTCGTCCTCCTCGGCGTCGGCGTGGTATTTCAAATAAAGCTGGAGGAGGGAATGCACGTCCACCGCCTGATGGGGGTTTTTCTTTTCGTTCGCCTTGTAGGCGACCATCAATTGCCCGAAGGTCATTCCCCAGTCCCCGAGGTAATTCATCGGCACCACCTTCCAGCCCCGCGCTTCGTAAACGCGGGCCAGGGCGGCCCCGAGCATGGTCGAGCGGATGTGGTGGACTCCGAGCGGCTTCGCGATATTCGGGCTGGAATATTCGACAATCACCGTTCTGCCGCCGCCTTCGTTCGAGCGTCCCCAGGCCTCCGGATTGGCGATGGCGACGCCGGCGGTCTTCTCGGCGAGGTAGGAGCTGTTCAGGTCGAAATTGACGTACGGCCCCACCGCCCGGGCGGCGGTGAAAACCCCGTTTTCCGGAAAGGACAATTTTCCGACCAGGGCGGAAGCGATGGCGGGCGGGGCTTTCTTCATGGTTTTGGCAAGGGTGAAGCAGGGGAAGCCAAGGTCGCCCATTTCCACCTGCGGCGGGCGGACCAGCTGCGCTTCGACTTCGTCAGGGGTTTTGTCAACCAGCGGGGCCAGTAGTTCCGCCGCGATGCGTTTGTACCAGGTCATGTTTCGCTCCCAAGATTGCGAATAATCTATAACCGCTTTTCGGCAATACCCGATCTTCCGCAAAAAGCCTCACCAACACCACCATAAAAAATAAAAAAAGTTGACAATTTTCTCTCCCGCGGATAAGGCAAGAAAGAATATTGTCAACTTTGGTTTTCCATTGGAAAATATATTGGAACTTATACGCCGATCGTTTACAGTGGACAGTTATGGAAAATCGAGGCAACCGCCGGCCGATTTTATCGCCCGGTCCACCTACAGTATCCGTTCCATTTTGATTTCGCAATTGCCATTATAGGTGAGCCGCTCGACCTCGACCCGAAGGGGGATCTCGATTCCATTGTCGATGCGAACGGCGCCGACGCTGGCGAATTGAAACAAACGGTCGGCAAAGGGAATGGCGGCGGCGCCTTTTTCCTTGTTGTCACGGCGCAGATATTCGGTATCGACGCCGAAAAAAGTCGCCAACTCCATCATCCGGAATTCGTCCGGCATATGCGCGCCGCGTTCCCACTGTGACCATTGCTGGGGAGATACGCCGAAGTCCTTGGCGCATTTTTTCGCCCCGCCCCACATTGGATAGAGGTTGCAGCGGCAGGAGCGGATATTATCCGCTATGTTTTTTCTCAATTCGACGGGAACTTTTCCCATATACTATCCTCGTGGCAAGAAGTCCGGTAACGTACAGGGCACGCCCGCCCTCCCAAAAACCAGCCAGCTATCTGGAGGAAAATACAGCACATGTTTCGATTTCGGAATGCCATAAACCAGAATTATCGATTACACCCAGCGTTGATCGCTTTTTCATTTTATCCTACGAATATTCACCTTGCAAGGCAATGATTAATCAACCAAATCAATTTATATCGGAAACATTCAAAAAGGCAACTCCGAAATTATTAACACACTCTTATAACATTCATCATTGGCAAAAAATACACCATTTATTATAGTATTCTCTGCCTACGAATAACCCAAAGCATTTCATGAACCGGAAAAACAAGGAAAAAATCTGATGCCCATCCATGTCTATTCCACAGAGAAACGCGCCAAAGAGCCACTAACCAGTATTGAACCTGGGCGCATACGCATGTATGTCTGCGGTCCGACCGTCTACGATTCCTGTCACATTGGTCATGCCCGTCCTGCCGTGGTCTTTGACACCATGCGTCGATTCATGGAATACTCCGGACTACTGGTGACGTTTATTTCAAACATCACTGATATCGACGACAAAATTATCAATCGTTCACGTGAATTGGGGATCTCCTGGCGGGACCTCGCCCGACGCTACCAGGACGAATACGAACAGGACATGACCAAACTGGGCGTCCTGTCGCCCAGCATTCGTCCCCGCGCCACAGAGCATATCCCGGAAATGATCGAGCTGGTCAAAGGCCTGGTCGAAAACGGCACCGCTTATGTCACGCCTAAAGGGGTGTGGTTCGATGTCAGCAAATTCGCCGCCTACGGGCGCCTCTCCGGCCGCACCGCCGACGACGAACATACCGAACACCGGGTCGAACAGGACGAGGAAAAACGTAATCCGCAGGACTTCGCCTTGTGGAAAACCGCCAAGCCCGGCGAACCGTTCTGGGATTCGCCGTGGGGACCGGGGCGCCCGGGCTGGCATATCGAATGTTCGGCCATGAGCGGCAAATTCTGCGACTTCCAGTTGGACATCCATGGCGGCGGCGCCGACCTCGCCTTCCCCCACCACGAAAACGAACTCGCCCAGTCCGAAGCCTATACCGGCAGGCGTTTTGTCCGGCATTGGCTGCATAACGGCTTCATCACCGTCGCTAAGGACGGTCCCGGTGAGGACGCCGGTGAAAAGATGGGGAAAAGCAAAGGGAACGCTTTCTGGCTCCACGACGCCTTCAAGGTGGCGAGTCCGGCTGCTTTGCGGCTGTGGATTCTGGGCACGCATTACCGGATGCCGCTCTTGTACAAACCCGAACTTCTCACCCACGCCGAGAACGCCCTGGACCGGATTTACAATTGCCTGGACGAGCTCCGCCGGGTTCTCGAGCAGGCGAAAGCGCTTTCGCCCGAGAGCGGCAAGATCGCGAACGGCATGGAGGAGGTGGTCGAACAATTCAAGGCTGCGATGGAGGACGATTTCAATACGCCGCAGGCTTTGGCGGCGCTTTACGAAGGGGTCGGCCGGCTGAACGCGGCTTTGAAGGACAAGGCCACTCCGGCTGGCGAATTGAAGGCGGCGGCGAACCTGTTTTACGGGATGCTCGGGGTTCTCGGTTTGCCGTTGGAACGGCCGCAGACCGCCGGCTCCGGCGGCGTCGACGGTTGTGTCGAGCTGCTTCTCGAACTTCGGAACGACGCCCGGGCCAAGAAGGATTTCGCCGCCTCCGACCGCATCCGCGACGGTTTGAAGGAACTGGGGGTGGAAATCAACGACCGGGGCGGGGAGTCGACCTGGACACGGAAATGAGAACGGGATGGAACAAGCTGTCACGGGCGGAGAGGAGAAGATCCTTTCCGCCTGTTTACTTTATCGATGATAACTTTGTTTTTTGCTTCCGGCTTGCTTGAGTGTAGCAAGGACAGTATTATTAAATAAGGAGGGATTGCGATGTACGATATGGACTCCGATTTTAAATGGTTCATAGCCAATCAGGACGATTTAGTTAAAAAATATAACGGTAAAACACTGGCAATTCGCAATAAGGCGGTGCTTGGCGCTTACAATTCTGCTGCTGAAGCGGTAACAAAAACCGACCTTCCCATGGGCGAATATATGGTGCAGCTCTGTATACCGGGCAAGAAAGCCTATACCATCAATATCCATACTCCAGGGGTGATGGTATGACGGTTTCTGACCCCGGTCCTGACGTGCAGGTATCCTCCTTCAGTTCCATATTCCCGGGAAATATTGGTGAAATTCCCATCGAGGTTTGCATTTCGCAATTTGAACCAGGCGACGCTGAAAATTTACCTGTTGTTGCCCGAAAGACCAAAGTATACCGAACGCGAAGTGAAATGGTGAAAATTCTTTTTCACCACAGAGGCACAGAGGACACAGAGGTTCACAGAGCAACAACAAAGAAAGGTCGTGGGCGGTTCAAATTAATTTAATATATA
>JAVBQR010000110.1:0-7713 GCA_031548865.1 Planctomycetota bacterium | reverse complement strand
ATGGTTTGGGGAACTGGGACTCTATAGCTTGAGCGACCATTATGCCAAGTTAAGCACCTGACTGGAAACCGCCGTATGCCATAAAAGGCACGTACGGTGGTGTGAGAGGCGGGAACCGCGAGGAACCCGCCTACTCGATTCGCCCGGCGGCGGATTTGTTTTTGGCGCGATTCACAACATCCAGGCCGGCACGCCGCCGGCAAATATCGCGGCGATGGTGGCTGCGGTGCACGAATTTAACGGCGGGAAGTAGAATTCACACCATGCCCGCCGCTCCGGCTCAATCAATCGGCGCCCCGTATTCATGAATACGGGGCGCCGATGTTATTACGTAAATGGTAGAGCGGAAGAGACCGCGCGGTAGCTCCCTACCCCAGCAACTTCGCTGCCGTACCCGCCACGCCCAGCTCGTTGTGGATTACCTCCAGCATCGCCCGGTAGACCGCCTCGCGCCCTTTGGCCACCGACTCTGCCGCGCCCTGTTCATATGGCTGCCGGATGGTGGTGCCGATGTTGATTTTGGCAATGCCTGCCTTGAAGGCTTCCCGGAGATATTCCTTCTGGATGCCGCTGCCGCCGTGCAGGACCAACGGCACATTGGCGGCGGCGTTGAGTTTTTTCAAGTGGTCGATGTTGAGGCGCGCGGAGATTTTCTTGGCGTCCTTCCTGCCGGGGGAGACCGCTCCGTGGAAGTTGCCGATCGCCACCGACAACCAGTCGAGACCGGTCGCGCGGACAAACTCCGCCGCCTCCGCCGCATCGGTGAAGCCTTTGCCGCTCGTGAACAATTCCTCGTAAGGCGGCATGGGGCCGGCTTCGTGGCCGATGACTGCGCCAAGTTCGCCCTCGACCGCCGCGCCGTAAGGCTTGGCCGCCGCAACCACCCGGCGGGTGGCGTCGATATTGTCGGCAAGCGGCAAGCGGGAACCGTCAACCATCACCGATTCGTAGCCCAGGTCGAGGCATTCGCGGATATCTTTTTCGTACTCCACCCGGAGATCGTCTTCGTCAATGACCGGAACGTGATCCAGATGCAGGCGGGTATAGGCCTCGTCCTTGTATTTTTCGTATTCGTCCCGGATGCTGCGGTAGCTTTCCGCTTTGAATTTGGTTATCTCCAGCCTAGCCACCTGGATTAGGCCGAACGAACCGGAGTCGCGAAGGGCATTGACGATTGGCTCCAGCATGGGCAGGTAGGGAACGTTATAGGCGGGAATCACCAGCCCGGATTTCCAAGCCTTGAGAACCAGGTCGCGCGTGGAGGGAATGGCCATTCTCTGTCCTTTCGAAGTCAGCATGAAAGCCCGCAAAATCATCCCTTGACCGCGCCAAAGGATAAACCACGCACCAGGTGCTTCTGGATGAGCAGGGCCAGAATCACTTCCGGAAGCGCCGTCACGGTGGCCGCCACCGCCATCTGGCCGTAACGCACGGTGTCGGTGCCGATGTAACGCAGCGCCTCCACCGTCACCGGGATAATCTTGATGCCGGAAAGCAGCAGGGGGAAGGTGAAGCTGTTCCAGGCGAAGATGAAGGACAGGAGCGCCGCCGCCACCAAGCCGGGACGGATAAGGGGGAGAAGAATCTTCAGGAACACCTGGTACCAGGTATAGCCGTCGAGCTGTGCCGCCTGTTCGATTTCCACCGGTATGTCCTCGAAGTAGCCGCGCAGCACCCAAATCAGCAGGGGCATGGTGATGAGCTGGTAGACCCAGATGAGGCCGATGTAGGTGTCGTAAAGGCCGATGCGGTTGTAGATGATGAGCAGGGGGAGGACCACCAGCATCTCGGGCGCGAATTTGAAGGAGAGGATGGTGAAGGCCAGGTCTTCCTTCCCGCGGAACTGGAAGCGGGCCAGGGCATAGGCGGCGGGAACGCCGACGAGGACGGAGAGAATCACCGCACCGCCGGAGACAATCAGGTTGTCGGTGAAGCAGCGGAAGTAATTGGTGTGCAGGAGGACGAATTTGTAGTTGTCCAGGGTCGGCGTGAAAATGAACGTCGTGTTGAACATTTCCGCGTCCGACTTGAAGGACAGGAGCACCATCCACAGGAGCGGGAACAGGGCGAACAGGGTCCAGAGTATCAGCACCCCGTTGCGGAAAAACGCTACCAGCGGCGACTCGCGCATAAAAAATCTCCTTCGTGGTCCGCCCTCGGCCGGAGAGGGGCGGCGAATAATTTCCAATGGCGCACTTGGACGTCGGTGCCGGCGGGCGTCAGCGCCCACTCGCCTCTTTCTGCGAGCGCAACCACTTGCGGACGAGGATCTGGCTGATGATGTAAACGATGATCCACAGGAAAAGGACGTAGGGGATCATTTGTCCGAACCGGTATTGGGTGAAGCCCCTGATGTAAGCGGAAACCGACAGGTTCATCATGGTGTCGCCCGGGCCGCCGCGGGTGAGCGAGAAGATAATCGCATATTCCTGCAGCGCCGCCATGAGGCGGAAAATGAGCGCGATGTAGAGGAACGGTTTCAGCATGGGCAGGGTGAGATTTTTAAAGGTGAACCACTCCGATGCCCCGTCCACCTTGGCGGCTTCGAAGGGGGATTTGGGCAGCGAATTGATGCCGGCGATGACCAGGATCAGGATGAAGGGGGTGTAGACCCAAATGTCAATCAGGATGGCGGTGAACATGGCTGTCTTGGCCGAGGAGGCCCAGGGGAAGCTGAAGATTCCGAAAATGTTCAACAGTTTTTCGATGACGCCGATGGAGTTGGAAGTCATGAGCTGCCAGATGATCACCGCGACCACCGGCGCAATCATGAGAGGGAATACCAGGGAGACCCGAAGGGAACGGGTGAACCAGTTGTCCCTGCGGCAAATCACCAGGCCAAGTACCAGGCCGAGGAAGATTTCGACGGAAGTGGCGATGACGGCGTATTGCAAGGTCACCCGCACCGCGTGCCAAAAGGCCGGTTCCCCGAGCATGCGCAGCCAATTGGTGAGGCCGACGAATTTCATGTTGTGGGGACGCTGCAGATTGAGATTGGTGAGCGAATAGTAGATGGCGGTGAGGAAGGGGTAGAGAATGCCGATGGTGAGGAGCAAGGCGGGAAGAATAATCAAATACGGTTTGGCCCGGACCAAAAAGGGCTTTTGCTGGTAAATGGAACTGTCGATGTTGTCGGTACGCAAATTATGCCCTCCAGTATTCGCATCCCAGGATGTTATCGGCCTTAAACCCGCTTCTCGGTAATATAAAATGCCCGGAGCGGGCGGGATTTCAAACCGCCCCGGGCCATGTATCCGTTTTATGCGCCGTCCGATAGGACGAGGCGCGGTTTCTAGGCAGGTTGACTCCTAGTTTTCCGCGTCGAATTCCCGTAGCATATTGTCCAATTCGACTTTCAGTTTATCCAGACCTTCCTTGACGCTGTATTTCTTGGAATACATGTCCTGGATGTAGGACTGCCAGGTGGTGTAGAGTTCGCCGAACATCGGGTGCGGCGTTTCCAGGGCGGTGGCTTTCGGGACGCTGACCGCAAGGGCGTCCGAGAAGCCGACGTTCCTGGCGATGACTTCCTGGAATTTGGGGTTGTTGAAGACGGATTGACGCGGCGGGTCGATGGAGCTCCATTCGGTCGAAGACCAGGTCTGGTATTCGGGGCCGGTGAAGTATTGCACGAACAGCCAGGCGGCGTCCTTGTTCTTCGACTTGCCGCTGACCCCGAGGCCCCAGTTGATCAGGTTGCACTTCCAGTTGCCGTCGCCCTTGAGGGAGGGAACGGGAGCGAAGGCGAGCTTGCCCGATTCCTGCGTGCGGCCGGGGAAGTTGGTGGGATAGCCGAGGTTGTCGGCGTCGTTCAGGAAGGCGGCCTTGCGGGCGCCGAAGTCGGCGCCGCTCTGCGCCCAGGTCTGGGTCAGGTAGTTGGTGGGACCGCCCGCCCAGAGGCACTTGAGCCAGTATTCGTGGGCGGCGATGGACTCGGGGGAGTTGTGCTTGGAGACGAGCTTGCCGTTTTCGAAATCGAAATCCTTGGCGCCGAAGTTGACGAAGGTGGTGATGAAGCCTTGGACAATGGCATTCCAGTGGCGCACGCCGCGGACAGCCATGGCGTAGGTGCCCGGGCCGGCGAAATTGTTCAGCTTGACGCAAAGTTCATACATTTCATCCAAGGTCTTGGGGGGAACGACGCCCTTTTCCTTGAAGACTTCCATGTTGTACATGAAGCCGTTGTACTCGAAGCCGACCGGCATCAACCACTGGTTGCCGGTGCCGACCTTGTGGCCGGGGACGCAGTCCCAGCGGTTCAGGTCGCGCAGAGCCGGGAAAAAGTCGTCGAACTTGTAGTAGTCGGCGTTGAATACCTTCGGGTTGGCCATGAAGTTGTCCAACGGTTCCAGGAAACCCGAGCCGGCATACTGCCAGATGTTGTAGTGCGGGATCATGAGGACGTCAAGTTCGGAGCTGCCGCTGGAAAGCGAGGTGGTCAGCTTGTCGAACAGGTTTTCCTCTGGCATAATCGAATAATCCACCTTTATGCCGGTGAGTTTTTCGAATTCGTCAATCTTTTTCATCATGCCTTCGGCATAGGTGTGCTGGACGAATATGATCTTGATGGTTTTGCCGCTTTGTTGCTTCCAGTCATATTCCGCCGCCATTACCCCGGCCATGCACAGGCCGACGATACCCAGAACCAACAGCAATTTTCGCATACATCTCCTCCTTAGCCCAAAAGACACACCCTATCGCAGGTACACGCCATCACCAACCATTACGGGGACCCCTCCCCGCCGTTCATGCCCTCCGCAAAAAAAAGAAATGAACGCTCCGATCCTCGGAAGCCCGCGCCTGATGCCTTGCGCCGACATGCGTCAAAATTTAGGGAATAAGCAGAACCTTTATCGACTCCGCCCCCTTTTCCACCAGCTTGAAGCCGTCCAGCCACTTGTCCAGTGGCAGACGGTGGGTAATCATTTTATCCGCCTTCATCTTGCCGCTATGCAGGAATCGAATGGCCGAGGTATAGCAGCCCATGGGGCTGAGGTGGCCGCCGCGGATCTGGATTTCCTTGCCGTCCCCGATCATGCTCCAGTCGGCCGAGACTTCGTCGGTGAACACGCTGTACTCGACATAGCGCCCGCCTTTGCGAATAATCCGCAAGCCCTGCAGTACGCCTTTCGGATGGCCGCTGGCATGGATATAGACGTCGCAGCCATAGCCGCCGGTCAGCTCCGATATCACCGCCTCGACGTCCTCCTTGGCCGGATTGATGCAGCGGGTGGCGCCGAATTCCTTTGCCATCTCCAGGCGTTTGTCCTGAAGATCTATGGCCACCACCTCCTTGGCGTTTTTCAGTACACAACCCTGCAGCATGCCCAGGCCCAGCGGCCCCATGCCCGCCACCGCCACCACATCGTCGAACTGCACATCGCCCTGTTCGACCGCGTGAATGGCGCAGCCCAGCGGTTCCACATAGGCGGCGACGGAAAGGTCGAACCCGGCCGGGAACTTATGGATGCGGGATTTGATGGGAAGGCGGGCGTATTCGGCCATGCCGCCTTCGGCCCTATCCTTGATGAAGCCGAAAATGTCGTGTTGCTGGCAGATATGGTACATGCCGGTTTGACAGAAGCGGCAGACACCGCAGGGCACAATCTGTTCGGGAACGACGTAATCCCCTATGCCGATGCCGTGCTTTTCCTTGGCCAGCGGCCCAATCGCCACTACCTTGCCGTAGAATTCGTGGCCGGCGATAACCGGATCCTGGATGTATTTGCCCCGTCCCGGACCGCCCCAGATATAGGGACTGCCGTGCCAGCATTTGACGTCCGAACCGCAGATCCCCACCGCCTCGACCTTGATAATCACGTCGTCGGCCCCACACTCGGGCACCGGCACCGTCTCCAGCCGGTAATCGTTCGGTCCATAGGCGACGACCGCCTTCATGGTGGTGGGAATATTGGCAATTCTTTCTATTTGTATTTGCATGTCTTTTTGCTCCTTGTTGTTATTGTATGGTATAGCCGCCGTCGATGACCAGGTTGGTGCCGGTAACCAGGTTCGACGCGTCGTGCGCCAGGTAGAGAACCGCGGCGGCGACTTCGTCGGGATGCCCGAAGCGCCCGGCAGGTATCGAGCGGAGAAAATTCTCGCGCACCTCGCCCACCCAAGTGCGGTCGGTAAGGTCGGTAACGATGACGGTGGGAGAGACCGCATTGACTTGAATATTAAATTTGGCCCATTCATAGGCCAGGACCCGGGTAAGCCCAAGTATTCCCGCCTTGGAGGCGTTGTAGGCGACATGGTTGTCGAGTGCGACGATGGCGCCTTGGGAAGCGAAGTTGACGATTTTGCCGCGTTGTTGCCGGATCATCTGGCGGCCGACCTGTTGCGCCACCATGAAGGCGCCGCGCAGGTTGACGTTCATGGTTTTGTCCCAATCTTCCATGCTGATGTCTTCGGCGTCGCTGAGCAGACCGATGCCGGCGCAATTGATCAGGATGTCGATGCGGCCGAATTTCCCCACCACCTCCGCCACCATTTTCTTGACCGACTCCTCCTTCGCTACATCACAGTGGAAACAGGCGATCTGGCCCTGGTATTCCGCCATCCTCGCCGCCGTTTCCTCAATCCCCGCCATGTTGATGTCCACGAGCGCGAGCGTAGCCCCTTTTCTCCCGAACAACATCGCGGTGGCCCGGCCGAGTCCGGAACCGGCACCGGTTATAAGCGCGACTTTTCCCTTGAGGGAGAAAGATTCGTCAAAACCCTGGTACTCCATTACCATGTCGATTCTCCTTTCTGAAGCGCCAGTCCCCCACAAGGTTCGAATTTGCAAAAGTCCAGTTATTACAAAACCAATGCTTTATATTTCAAAAATTTATAATGACTTTGAAACATAAGCTGCACACCCAGGATTGGGTGCGGTTTCCGGCGCAACAGATAGTCTACGCATACTCCAGCGCTGAATAGTCAAGGCAATGCATAGAGGGAAGGGGAATAAAGCCAAGGGATTATCAAGTGAACGCTGGTCATGAACTTTTTTATGAAAATCGAACCATCCCTCGTTCGAATCACGAAAAAATCCACTGCTTAAACAGGTATAAAGGGCTATTTCTTTTCTTTGTCTGCTTCAAGTTTGGTTTTGAGGTATGCTTCGCGGGCAGGTTCGCCGAGTTTGGCTGAGCAACGTAAATATAGAATGTCCAGAATGACGATTTGTCCCACAATCAATGGATGATCTATGGCCGCTATGGACGAACTGGCAGCGCTTCGCGGCGTGGTGTGCAGATTGACTGTGGATAGCTTGGTCAGCGGGGATATCGCGAAGTCGCTAAGCCCGATTACCTTGACCCCATTGTCGCGGGCCACACGCGCCAATTCTACCACCGACTGCGATCGCCCGGAAGAGGAAATGGCGAACAATACATCCGACTCCCCCAACAATGACGCCCGCAACCGGCCCAAGGTCATCCCGGCTTCGTGCGAACAATTCAAACCGATACGCACAAAGCGGAGGAATGCGTAAAGGGCGCTGATATAGGAGGTGCCGGTCCCGACAAAAAATATCTTGTCCGCCGCCAGCATTATGTCCACCGCCGCCTCGACCAACTTTGGTTCGACTATGGATATGCATTCTTTGATGGTTTGGGTCGAGAAGGACTGCACCGCTTTACAAATGTCGATAGTGTCGGAAATCTGCGCGGTTTCAAAAGAGCTAAGGGCATACCCCACGCCGCCATAAACGTCTCCCTTGGCAAC
>JAVBQR010000066.1:0-36080 GCA_031548865.1 Planctomycetota bacterium | reverse complement strand
CAGTATTATTGACAGGTGACAGGCAGTTTCAAAAGGTGGAATCAACCGCGATTATAAAATTATTCCGCTAGCAATGTGTTTTTGCCATTATCCTGACCATGCAATGTGTATTACCGTGTGATGATAAATATAAATAAATTTCGTGTCCCCGTAATCCGGCCAGGGTTACTGTAACCTTACGGCGCCGGTATCTTCCGTATCCGTTCCGGCGGCCACCAGATGTACAAGGCGGGGCCGCGCAGGTTACCGAGGCTCACCGGACCCCAGCTGCGGGCATCGTACGAACTAACGCAATGGTCGCCCATTGGCAAAAAGGCGTCGGGGCCGATAAACACTTCACCATTCGAACTCATCGCCGCAAAGCGTTCCCCACCTTGCTGTTCCCAACCGCTATAGTAAAACACGTCACGGTCTATCTGGATATTTTCGATACGCACCTCTCCGCCGCCGGCCGACAAACCGACGCCGCTCGTTTTCGGCAAACTCCGGGGATACGGACGCTTGTCGTCCCAGATCAATTCATCGAGGAGTGCCTCACCTTCCGAGTCGATAAACAAACGGCCCTGGCCGTCCGCGACGTAAAATTCGATGCGGTGCCGTTTCCCAACCTGGATCGGCGCCACAGCTTTCCGCAGTGGCTCCGCCGCCGCGCCGTTTACCCGCATCTCAACCCGGCCGTCACCGGTCACCACCCCTTGGACAAAACGCGTATCCTCACGCAACGTTATCAGCAATTCGGCGCTGGTCGAGGCAAACACCACCTCCGTCACCATTCGCAAGTCCGGAACAATATGGTATTCGGTCTGCCTCGGACCCACTTCCTCGCCCTGCAGGGCATAGCGGGGATTCACACCATATCGGCCAAGCGCCGGCAACCCGGAACGCCGCTGGTAAAATATCGCCTCTGTTTCGTCGTCCAGGTGCCCGCACTTCGGACAACGCGCCTCGATGTTCTGCGTTTCAATCGCCTTAACAAAAACCTGACCACACAATTCGCCGCCAGCCAGTTTATTTTGACAACCGAACTGGATCGGTTGCTCCAGGACATAACGGTCGGGAATCCCCGGCATTTCGACAAGCGTATCCCGCCGCTCCCCAGCCGCGACCAGCGGGCGGTATTCCATCCGCACCCATTCGCCATCCTTCGCCAACACCAGCGGGCCGCCGCGTTTCAAGCTCGCTTCGTCCCCAATTATCCGCCAGAAACGTTCGATTTCCGGCAGGGTTCGGTCGGAGAAATCCTCATGATAAGTCTTCAGCCACATTCCTCTTTGCACTTTATCCGGCTTCACCACCCGCCGGTAATCGCGCTCGCCGTCCTTACGTACCCAAATGTCCCCCTTGCCAATAACCAGTGCCTCCCCGGGCATGCCGACGATGCGCTTGACAAAATTCTGCCCCTTGTATTGTTCCGCCACGCCGTATTCGTCGCTATGGCGGAGGTTATCGTAAGGGAATTCGAAAACAGCAATTTCCCAGCGTTCGGGTTTGCGGAAACGGTAGCTGAGTTTGGAACAGAAGATACGGTCGCCGCCGTCGGGACGGCCGTGCAGGGCGGTTTCCATACTGCCGGAAGGAATCAGGTAAACGTCGACAATATAGGCCTTGATAAGCAATGCCACCAGCACCGCACCCGCCAGCATGACGATGAAATCCACCCCGGCCCGCCAGGCCGGAATCTTTTTATCGGGGATGGCTTTATCTGGGACGGTATCGGCCGAAGAAGCCGGAGGCGGCGCTGCGATTTCGTCTAGATCGAGCCCAATGGGATTGGCGGACCGCCGTTCCTTGTCTTCCTCGTCGGGAGAAGAGGGGGAGGGGAAAGCCGATGACTCGATGGAGTGGCTTGTCCGGGAGGTGTCATCTTTACTTGTGCGGCGGATCTTTTTGGCCATGTGAGTCATTTCTTGAAAAACCGGCTGGAACGGGCGGTGAGGAAGCGGCCGGAATTGGTCATGCCAAGGATGCATTTGGCGAGAATCTCTATGCCGTCCTCCCACAATGGGGGCAGCAACATGTCGACGTGTTCGGCCAGGCGACTGTCGGCGGTGCGGAAGGAGATGGCGAAGCCGGCTTTCTGCAGCATCGGCAAATCGTTCATGCCGTCCCCGACCGCGATAAATTGTTCGGCGGGAATGCCGGACCATTCGGCAAGCTGCAGAAGGGCGCTACCCTTGTCGACGCCGGTGGGCAGGATCTCGATAAAACGGTTGTTCGAGGTGGTGATGACGGCGCGGTCGCCCAAGGTTTCTGTCAACAACCGGATGACTTGGGCCTGATCCGCTTCAGAGGTGATGCAGAGGCATTTGGTGGGAAGGGCGCGGGAGAGGATTTCCTCCTTGTCGTTCACCAAGGTCACCAGGACGTATTGGCGGGAGTAAAAGTCCCGCTCGGGGCCGTCCTTCAAGGTGTAGACGGAATTGTCCTGGTAATAATTTATATAGAGGTCGTGGCGCTTTTCCAAATACAGGATCATATCCCGCACTTCGGCGTCGAGATGCCTGTCGTAAATCGGCGCTTCACCGGGGAAGCCGATGCTGGCGCCATTACACGAAACGATGGGCGTATTCAGTTCGAGTTCGCGCCAATACTTTTCCGCCCCGGCGAGCAGGCGTCCGGTGGCGATAAAGACGCGGATATCGCTATTGCCGATTTGTCGGACCGCCCGGGCCACCGGTTCCGAAAGGTGTCCGTCATAGTCGAGAAGGGTGCCGTCGAGATCGAAGGCGATAGCCCGGGGACGGATGGGAAGGGGAATGCCGGTGTCGGAGAATACGGGGGGGAACATAATAAACTGTAGCTCCTGGTTAAGCATTTATACCAGCCGAAACCGGTATACATCCACCTGGGGTATACTCTCAAAAACAGCCTCCTCCCAAATCGAGAGGAGGCTGCCTTGAGGGCCTTATCCGCAAAAAAAAATTACTTGCGGGCGGATTCTTTGGGAAGGGGCAGGCAACCCTTACGCATTTTTCTGACTTTGTGCTTGCCGCGGTGAATTGCGCTAGGTTTAAAACGGGAACGGGCCATGGGGATTTCCTTTACACGAAAACGGCGTTACAAGGAGCAGAAACGTTGCAATATAAAAACGCCTTTTCATAAAGGCGTTCCAATAAAAGTAAAAAATATAGCGACGGCAATGCAGCCTGTCAAGCACATTCCCCGGCTGCAACACCCGCAAATTCAGGGCGCCCTTATGCTTGGCGGGCGCCCCAAAAGCGCTTGCTATAAAAATGGCGACCGGCCATACCACCCGGTTTATAAATCATCGTCCGCCTTGCTCGACTGCGGGCCAACCAAATCATTGACCCGGTCGGTCATGAACTTTCCGCCCTTGAAGGTGACCGATTTGCGCGACGGCACCATCACTTCCTCCCCGGTGCGGGGATTGCGGGCTTTGCGAGGCTTGCGAGTCTTGACCTCATACACGCCGAAATTGCGTAACTCCAACCGGCCTTCCGACGCCAGCACTTCGATGATGCCGTCAAACGTCATCTGGACGATGCGCTTGATGTCGGTTTGGTGCATGTTCATCTCTTTGGCAATTTTCAATACCAAGTCGTTCTTGGTCACAGACTCCCCTTCCTCGAAAGCTGGTAGGAAAAAAAGGCCGACAACGCTATTACCCCATAACGTACAACTATATGTTATTTCATGAATAACAAAATTGTCAAGGTCAATTTTCCAGCTTTGTGAAAAACCTTAACTATTTACATCGCCCGGCAACACCAGCATGTCGGCGGCGATTTTCTTGGCCACCTCCGCACCAAGCAATTGTAAGACCAGGGACAAGGAAAATTCCAGCGCCGTACCGGGTCCGCGACTAGTCGTCACCTTGTCGTCCACCACCACCCGGTCCAGTATGAACTTGGTGGTGCTGGGGAACATTTCCTCCATGCTGGGGTAACATGTGGCGCGGCGGTGATCCAGTATGCCCCATGCACCCAAGGTGTACACCGGCGCCGCGCAAATCGCCGCCACCAATTTTCCATCCTTTAAGGCTTTTTCCGTAAGCGCGCGCGCTTCTTTGGAATCGCCCAAATTCCTCGCTCCCGGCATGCCACCCGGTAATACCACCAAATCGAAATCCTCGTTAACCTCGTCAATCAGCAGATCGGCGGTGTAGGTCAAGTCGTGGGCGCCGCGAATATGCAGGCTGCCCACTCCCACCACCGTTACCTCCACCCCCGCCCGGCGCAACACGTCAATCGGCGTCGCCGCCTCGATCTCCTCGAAACCGTTGGCCAGAAGAACGGCTGCTTTATTAGCCATAGCTGTATCCCTTTCTTGACTGTGGGAACCCCGGCATCGGCGGGCCGATGGCCGCCACTACGTTTATCGAACCTCATAGGCTCTTCGGTATAACCGCCGCCGGGTGGCGTAAATTCCCGCGTGCTTTTTTCATGCAACATTGCCCCGCACCTAATATTAGTATACAGCAAACCTCGGCCCTTAGGCCGGAATAGTAAAGAATTTACGAATGGCTTTTACGTGAAGACACATGCGTACGTCCCGGATTGGCTCCCGACAGCCAATCGTTCAACAAGGCGTTCCAACGGTCATCCAAGCGCAGGTCCGGCCCCAGCGCCACAAACGGCGAGTCGGAATAGCCGCCGATCGACACCACTTCCAAACCGCCCAAACCGTAAGGCTCAAAAAATTCCGCCACCGCCGCCGGCGCCGCGTTGTAAAAACCGACTTCCAGGCGATCCCGGCTATAAGTGCGTATGCGCAGGTTCCGCCTGGGCCCGCGAATCCAGAAATAGTATTTATTGTTCCAGTTTACCGTGAAAGTGGACTCCTTGGTCATACGGAGTATTTCATCCATCATCACCACCAAGCGCGGATTCAGGCGCTCGGCGTGATATAACCGCCCCTTGATCCGCCACGGTTCCACCGGTTCCGGCGGCTTCGGATCGCCGGAATCGACAGCCGGATCGGTCTTCGGCACCACCTGTTCGGCAAAAAACACATCCTGGCCGCCGACAATATATTTTCGGTAGCGCAAACCCACCACATTGAGACCGTGGCGGTTCATCCAATTGATCACCCCGACGAGACGCGAACTAAACCCCTCCGCCGCGATGATGATGCGTTGCGAATTATTGATGAGGGAAAAGAAATCCTCGGCGTCCCGTTCATAAGCCGCTGCCAGCAAACTGGCGATTTCCACCGAATCCTCCGACATTTCCACATCCATGTCCTCCCACAAGCGGCGGAGCTGCTCGTTGGCGGGCCGGTCGATGAAATTGCGGGCGATACGGCCGATTTCGTTGGTGGAAAGAGTGGCAAGATGCGCGGCCAATTGTAGAGTCGTCACCTGCTGTTGTATGTCCGCCACACCCATGGCGATAGTCACTGCCGTAGCGCGGCCGATGGGGTCGATGGCAATCATTGTTTCGTCGCCGGGGACGCAAATGGTGGGGAAATCCGACGCCTCCGCCACCACCACCAGAGGTTCCCCCAGAAAATGCGGCTGCACTTTGACTCTCCGCTTGATGTCCTGGAGACCCTCCTCGTCCATTGGCAGGGCCGATACCTCCTGAAAAACCCGACCGGACCCTGTGTACATCTTGCTCATTGGCAACACTCCCACTATCGAAACGACCCGCCAGATTAACTGGCGTCAATTTTGCCCGATGCACTGTAGTTTAGGGCGGCCGGCGGATTAGTCAAGTGACGTTTCCCGATCCTAATCTCAAACTGCGGGCAGCCAAAGCCAGCCAAAGATCACTGGCAAAAAGAGGTGGGAATGCGTTGGCATTCCCACCTCGATTCTGCGGAATTGTCTGCCTTGCCCGGTCAGAAAGACTGGGGCGGAGGGAGATTGCCGGTTTGATTGTCAGCTTCCCGCAGTTTGTGCTCGAGAATATCGCCGAGCCGTCTGAGGACGATAATGGTTTTGCCAACATCGAAACGTCCTTCCACCACACCCTTGGTGGTGGAGCAGACCATGGCCAGAAGTTTCCCGGCGCTGGAGGATAGTTCCGATAAATTGCTTAATGGCACCATGTTGTCGTCTCTTCGTAGGGACGGAAGCCCGTAGGGCGGGGCATCCGGCTCCCGCAACGCCGGGGCGGTCGAATGGAGAGTGTAATCGGGGTAGAGGTGAATACCCGGGCGATCGGTCAAGGCTTCGGCTTTTTTGGCGATGTTGTCACGTCGGAGAAACTCGACGCTAACCCCAAAAAAATCGGCTATTTGCGATAGGCGCAATTCGTCGGGGGTTCGCATGCCCCTTTCCCAAGGGGACCACTGCTGGGGGGATACGCCGAATTCTTCCGCGCATTTTTTCCCGCCGCCTCGTCCAGGGAACTTCTTCATTCGACAGTCACGTATATTCCGAGCTATTGCTTCTCTGAGGTCTTTAGGAATTTTTCCCATGATTCAGCTTCCTGCATTCATATGGCTATTGTCGTTAAATAACAAAAACAAACACTATCGAACTAAATTACCCGAAATTAACTGAAAGGCAAGCAGTAGTAGACATCCACTCACTCCAGAGAACACACAAAAGCGTTCACTGGCAATAAAACGTTAACTATCAAGAAAAAGGAAGAATGCGTTACCAGATCGCCTGCTTTTAATCCTTATCCACGCTTCTCGATTCTAACGCTAACCGCCAAACACCTGCCATGTAGTATCTAACCTTGTGGGCAAATTAATGAACAAAATAGAGCGTCAGAAATATTTCCTGTTACCTTGCCACCAGAAACCCGGTTATTTCTTTAACATGTCAATACCATAATTGTTCGTTCTTCCAAACCCATCGTAAAAACTTTACCGGTTTCGCCAAAGAATTTCCCAGCCCACTTTTTATTGCTGTTCATTCAGAAAAAGGGGCTTTGGTAGCCATGGGTTGTGTGGTATTTAAGTAATAAACGAAATATCAATTTTGTTCATTATCTGCATGTTATAAGTAAATGCTAATTTGTCCACATAATTTTTAGAAAATCCGACAAACCTATAATAATACCAGGGTCCCGGTTACTATTTGGGGCTGGCTTGGCTGATAACGTTAGCGTTTTCAATATCCCGGAAAGCAACATAATAATCCTACACCGGCTAAAAGCCAGCAAGAAGGTCAAAACAATCCCCCGCTCGAAGCGGCGGCGGGCTACGCGTAATCTTCACTAGTGAGAGATACAGTTGATTGTCTGATATCCTCCCTTATACCGCGTGTCATTAAAAAAAAGAACGCTAATCAATGCAAATAATTGTCGATCTCAAGCATCCATTATCCATATTAAGCATAGCTATGGCATACGTTGCATAATTCGGCGCCGCTAATTTATTTCCAAAAACGGTTAAGATTACTTTTAACCGTTTATATAATAGACGCATAAATATTTGCCGAAGGGTAATTTGTTTTGCCTTATTGTTTTTTATGGAAACTTGGGCGTATATATATGCCAAAACAATCGCTTTTTCGGTTCATATTTGCGTTAAATAAATCTGAGTTTTCCCTGCCTCCGGCTCCGCGTTGCAATACGTAGAAACCTGCTGAAAATTACCTGTCGGTCTTATTTTTGCTGCTTCGATTGACTGGTTGCGTTATTGAAACCAACTGCAAGGGCTGGATAAAGGACAAAAAATCCACGTCCCTCAATTAAGACCAGTCACTCGAATCCGAGTAATAATCAATGCGAATAACCGCTTTGAAAACAATTTGACCAGGTAAAAAAAAGTGCGTTTGCTATACTATCCTGGGCGAAGAACGGTTTCGCTCTATTGTCTTTAGGAGTCCACATATAAGGAAAGCCAATGGGAAATATCCGGGTTGGTTTTGGCACCGATTTGCATGCTTTCATCAGTGGAAACGGGTTCCATTTGGGCGGAGTATTCATCCCCTGTCAGTTCGGAGTGCGGGCTATTTCCGATGGGGACGTGCTTCTACATGCCCTTGTGGATGCCATGCTGGGTGGAGCGGGTTTGGGTGATATCGGTGAGTATTTTCCAGAAAGCAAGGTCACCAAGGGCGAGAATTCGCGAATTTTTGTGGAAGAAACCTTGGCATTAATCAAGGCGAGGGGCGCAGAGTTGGTGAATATCGATTGCGTCGTCAATCTCGAACCTATCCGCTTGAGCCGCTGGAAAGCGGAAATTCGCGCAAAAATCGCGGAAATCCTCGCCCTTGACCTTAGCCGGGTGAATGTCAAGGCCAAAACCGCCGAAGGGCTGGGGTGTATTGGCCGAGGCGAGGCGGTGAGCGCGGAAGTGGTGGTATTGCTTAATGTTAGGGAAGAAGGAGACCGCCGTGATTGACGCCGGCCTGTTGACCGGACTTCTGGCGGCAGCGGTGCGGAAAGGGCTCATGGCTGGCGACCAAACCAGGCTGGAGCGGCGTATTGCCAAGCTGGCATTCGACCTTTTCCCGCTAGCTCCAACTTTTTCCCAAGCTGAACCGCCAAAGTCTCAACCGCATGATTCAGCCGTTACCCCGCGTTCTCTTGGCGAAGCCTATTGGCGTATTGGTTTGGTCGACCAGCGCCGCAAAACACCGGCGGCAGGCTCCACCGCCGGCGGCGAAGGTTTGGAGAATAAAAAGTTGGCGGGTAGTTTTTATACGCCGGATTGGGTCATTGACGAAGTCCTGGCTTTGTTTTTGCCTAAAATTGTGCAAGACAACCGACTGGCGGGGACGGTGTGCGATCCGGCCTTGGGTTGTGGTTTTTTCCCTCTGCGCCTTGTCGACGTGCTGCTGCGAGATTTTCCCTCAGAACAGGTAATGGCTTGGGCGGCCGATAATCTTCATGGAATGGATATCGACCCAGGCGCGGTGTTTATGGCGCGCGCGCTGTTATGGCTTCGTTTGTCTGAACCGGGTCGGGATTTTCAGCAAAAAACCGGGCGTTTCGTGCACGGGGACGCATTACTGGGTCCAGGATTCGCCGATTCTCCCGCGCGGCAACTCTTCTATTCTGCCGATACTGGCGCGGCCGCTATATCCTGGCGGGAAACATTTCCCGCCTGTGCCGAAAAGGGCGGTTTTTCCGTGGTTTTCGGGAATCCTCCTTACGAAGTCTTGACTAATTTTCGCAAATATCCGGAACGGAAAGTCCTAGCCGAGGCGCTTCGCCTTTCCGGTTATTATCGTGACGGAATCGCCGGGCAGATTAACCTCTACCGCTGTTTTATCGAACGGGGGCTCGGTTTGTTGCAACCGGGAGGGCGTTTGGCCATGGTGGTTCCGTTATCCTTGGCCAGGGATGGCGGCGCGGCTGGTTTGCGGCGACGCCTGCTTTTTTCCGAGGCGGGATGCGAGTGGAAACTTTATGGCGAGCACGAGGCGCTTTTTCACGGAGTGACCCAGTCGATTTGCATTTTCGCCGCGACGCGTGGCGAAGGGAAGGCAAAAAAAATCAATGTGAAAACCGCCGGGCGGGAATACCGCATCCAGTTTGCTGATCTGGGGGAAAGCCTTGCTTTGCCGGTATTTTCCAGCGGCGGGGAAGAAGTTTGGCATTGGCTACGGAAGAATTGTCCCGGGAGGGTCGGAGATGTCGCCGAGATGCGGGTGGGGGAGGTGGACCAAACGGTTTACCGGGAGTGCATGCGGAACGAGCCCACGAACTGCTTATTGGCTCGGGGCGAACACCTGCGGTCTTTTGTCCTGGATGTATGTCCCAATGGCGGTGCGGAGAAATGGCGTTATCTGGATTTGCCGCTTTTTTTAGCCATGAAAGGGAAGGGGGCGCAAGCCTGTCGGGATCGGGCCAACCGGACACGGGTGGTGCAATTGGGCATCCGCAATATACACAGCCGGCCGCGTTTGGTGGCGGCGTTGGCGGGGCCTGGGGTTTATTTGGGAAACAGTTTGAATGTATACGCGCCCAAGCCCGGGATCAGCCTGTATTTTGTCGCGGGGGTGTTGAATTCCCGGTTGTTGGATTGGCTGTTTAGTCTGGAGAGCGGCAACAATAATATCAACCTATACGAAATGGCGGCCTTGCCGTTTCCCTGGCCTTGCCCTCACGCCGTGCAGGCAGACATTGAAACGGCCTACCGGGAATGCGAAGGTTTGGCTGCGGCGGGCCGGGATACAACGACGGCCGCCGCCAGACTGGACGCGGCGGTGCTGGCTGGTTATGGCTTGTACGAAAAAGGTTGGGGAGGGAAATTACCGGAAATTCTGGCCAATTACTAGCTCTACAACGCGACAACTACGAATGCTGTACCCGCAAATGCCGCGTTGCAGAGCTGATAACCAGCCAGATCAACAAAACGCCGCCTTAACCAGGCGGCGTTTTGTTATACTTTCGTCAAATCTTCCTGTCCCAACGCCGCCGCCTGGATCAGGCGCAGCAAATCCGTTGGCGCTTTGAATTTACCGTTCGCCAAACGGCTATACCATTCCTTGATTGCCATATCGGCGCGTTCCCGGCCTTCCTCGGTGCGGGTGTCGACCGCTGCCAGGATTTTTTCAATCCTTTCCGCGGTTTTTTGCAACAACTTTTGTTCCTCTTCCGACATTTCCTGCACCGACTCGTTTCCAGATATGGCGTTGATAAAAACATCCCGCTCCTCGCGCGTGAGTTGGAAGTTGATATCCGCTTCGTCCCTGCTTAGAATCCGCGTCTTCGATTGGCGTCCATAGACGTTTTTCTGATAATCGGCATTGCTTTGGACTTTGCCGGCGGAGGCGTTGTCGGATTTGGCAGAGACGGATTCATCGGGAATTTTGCCATTTGCCCTGTCGATGCTTTCGGTTTTATGCCGCCTTCTTTCCGGAATATTATAGGCTTCGGCAACGGTTTTTCCCGCATCGGTGCGCCGGAGCGGGGGAGTGGGGGGTAATGCCTGAGAGGTGGTCGTGGGATCGATAGTCGGGGACATGACCGGCCTCCTTTCTTTAGTCGTAAAGTCAAACTTATCAAATAATGTCAGTAACAAAGTTAGTAATTTTTCTCACCACTTGCTCAGGTTCCCTATTTGAATTCGAGAAAAGGTCTTCAGCGTTATTATCGGAGGTCGCCGGAAACACTTGAGGGGATAAATATTTTTTTTGACATTTATTTTATTGCTTTTAAATCAATGGGTTACATAACGTTGTGCCCTTTTTCCCCGTATTGGGGAGATTTTTTTTGCCGCGCTTTTTTTATTAATCATAATTTTGACAAAAAATTTTGCGGTAATGGCCAACCCCATCCGTTTAAGCCATAAAGCTTTTGCTTCCGATAAAAAACCCTGATTGACGCGAAACCTTTCCTCGGCTATCATGCCGCCTATCTTGTCAAAAATAATATAGTGGAGGCCGATAACCTCGCCTATCTCTTTCCCCGCACAGGAGCACCCATGCCGGAGCCCCTCAAGGCCGCAACGCATAAGTGCCTACCGTTTTTTCCCATTATCCTGATTCTCACCCTGGGCATCGTTTCGGCCCTATGCCTTCCCGGATGCGAAAAAACAGATCCGCCACCCGTAAGCGGGATAACCCTCGACGCCTCTTCCGTTCTTGCCGGACCGCTCGGAAAACCCCTCAGCCACGACCTAAGAGTTAATGTTTTTGGGACCGACGCCGACGGTAGCAAGATTCCCCTCGCCGACGAAAAAGTGCTGTATAAACTTACCAGCCTTCCGGAAGGCGCCTCCGGCGCCGCCTTCCTTCCGCCCGAAGCTACCACCAACGCCGCCGGACAAGCCATCTCCCACTTTCAAATTGGCGATAAACCCGGCATTTATCGACTAGAAATCGCGCTCCCTAATTCACCGCAAATCCGCCCCGTCAACTTGATCGTCTTGGGCGGAGTCACTATCGAGGGACAAGGGCAGGACGGTTTGGTCGGGAAAGCCCTCGAACATCCCCTGCGGATACGCTTCGAAAAAGCGCCTGGGGAATATCTGCCCGAAGGCGAGGGGTTGGTCCGCTTTACTCTTATGAGCAGCCCCGAGGGGACCTCCCTCTCCGGGAATCTCCGCCGCACCGATGCGGACGGCATTGCCGCCACGGATATCAAACTTGGGTCAAAACAGGGCCGGGTGGACGTTGCCGTAGGCATTCTCGGGGGAATTCCCGGCGAAACTTCCCTATTGGCCCCGCTCAAGGCCCACTTCTTTGCCATCGATATCTGGTCGGTGACTATTTCCATGCTCGGGGGACTGGCGCTGTTCCTCTTTGGCATGCGCATGATGTCGGATTCGCTCCAGTTCGTCGCCGGTGACAAGCTGCGGGATCTCCTTAATCTCCTCACCACCAACCGCTACATGGCAGTTGGGGCGGGGGCGATGGTGACGGCGCTGATTCAAAGCTCCTCCGCCTGTTCCGTTATGGTGGTCGGCTTCGTCAACGCCGGGCTTATGGCCCTGGAACAAGCCATCGGCGTTATCATGGGCGCGAACATCGGCACCACCCTGACGGCGCAAATCATCTCCCTCAAACTGAATACTCTCGCCCTCCCGGCGATTTGCGTCGGAGTGGCGGTTCTCTTCTTCGCCAAACGCGCCACCGTCCGCAACTGGGCCAGCATCATCATTGGCTTCGGCATCCTCTTCCTCGGCATGAACATCATGTCGGCGGAACTCGGCGACCTCCGCGATTCGGAATCGGTCGTCTCCCTCTTCAAGGGACTGAACGCCATCCCCGGCCCGAGCGGCTACGTTCCCCTCTGGCAATTCCTGAAAGCGGTCGGCTGCGGCCTCATTGTCACCCTGATTCTGCAAAGCTCCGCCGCCACCATCGGCCTCCTCATCACCGTTGCCGCCGCCGGCCTTATCGACCCCTACGCGGCCTTCGGCATTCTCCTGGGCGACAACATCGGCACCACCATAACGGCCGTCCTTGCCTCCATCGGCACCAACACCACCGCCAAACGTGCCGCCGCCTTCCATGTGTCCTTCAATGTTATCGGTTGCATCATCATGATTGCCCTTAACTATATCAATTGGCCCGGCCACCCCGGCCGACCCATTTTCATGGAATTGGCCAACCTTTTCACCCCCGGGGACGTCTTTAAGGCGAACGAAAATTTGCCCCGCTTCATCGCCAACGCCCATACCCTTTTTAACGTTTCCTGCACCGCCCTTTTCATCTCCTTCATCCCCCAATTCGCCCGCCTCTGCCGCTGGCTGATTCGCCTCGGTCCCTCGGAAATAGAAGGCGAGGAACCTCGGCGGCTCCTTGAACCCCACCTCCTGAAAACCCCGTCTCTCGCCCTGCAGCAGGTCTGGACCGAAGTCGGTGTCATGTTGGGGAAAGCCCGCGAAGCGCAAGTGGAAGGCTACCAGGCTCTCATTAGCGATCCTTCTGGAGACTGGTCGACGAAAGCCAAGGAAGCCCGGAACCTCGAAAAGGAGACTGACGATCTCCAGGCGGCTATTACCAAATACCTCTCCGGAATTTCCCTCACCACCCTGAATGAGAACCAGTCAGAAATGTTCCCCCACCTGATTCGCACTGTGAACGAAGCGGAAAAAGTGGCGGATCAGGGAAAGCACCTTTCCAAACTGGCGAAACGCGTCAACAAACGTTCCCTGGTTCTTACCCCGGAAGCGGTCAGTGAAATCAACGATATGATGGGGATTGTCAATGAAATCCTCGAACTCGCGGAAAAAACCGTCAACATCAACGCGGACGGCATCGAAATGTCGGGGGGCGGTGCGGTCCTCCGGAAAAAGCTCCTGGAAGACGGCCAAGCCCTCGGCAAAGCGGCCAAGGCAAAAGCCTCCGAACTTCGAAAAAACCACGAATCCCGCCACGAGGCCGGACGTTGCGACATCAAATCCGGGGTGGTTTTCCTGGATGTGGCGAACGCTCTCGCCCGTTCGGCCGCCTGCGGGGTGAATATCGTCGAAGCGGCCTGCCATACCGCGGCGCCGGCAATCAAGGTGACTCAACAGAGCAAGCGGATGTTTTTATAGTAGGAGGAACACAGGTCCGCAGAATAGGTTCCGGACCGTAACCATACCAAAACCGCCCACGGAGAGACGTGGGCGGTTTTGGTATGGTTAGGTATGGTCATTTTTTGTTGCCGCTTTTCATTTCATCGGCGGCGCGTTTGAATTCGTCCATGCTTTCACATGTCGCGGCCAATACCACCAAACGTTCCAAGTCGTCCATATCGGAATTTTTCGATAACTGTCGTTTCAACAACACTGGAACGGCGCCGAAGCGGGCGGTTAAAATGTCCAGCAGGTTTTTCAAGGCGCCTTCGGTTTTACCTTTTTCCATGCCTTCGTCAAACCATTGTTCAGCCAAAGATTTACCCATAAGTTTAGCTCCTTTCGCGCCAAATGCTTGTTCGTAGGCGGAGGTTATCACTTCAAAACTCCGTTTTGATTCGCATCGGTCAAGGGAGTAATGCGCCATGGCCTCCATACGAAAGCGGAGTAAAACGTTTTTATCAGAACCGGCTAGAATACGCATTATTTTCGGCAGCCGTTCTTCGTAGTTGCCGATCGTGGCGGAACGGAGAGCCAGCAGTAGTGCCTGTAGTACCGGCGAGCCTTTGAGTTTGTCCTCCGGAATCCGCACAATATCCACCAAGAGCAACGGGAAATCGAGAACCCGCTGAATCACACCCGGAGCCGAACCGATTAATTCCCGCATCGAAAGAGGCCCCCTCCAAGGCATTTTACCGTGATAAAGTATGATTGCCAAGGGGTAGGGGAGAAGAAGGGGCGATTTTCCTGGTTTGGGGTTTTCCAGGGTTTTTTGATAGGCGTCGACGATATAGCGGAGAACGATTAAGCGTAAGGATTTCCACGTCGAATTGCACTGCTTTTCTCCACGCATCTTTTCCACCCGTACCGGAATCTCCGTAAACCCGGGTCATTACCGACCTCCATTAGGACGATATTAAGAGAAGATACCGAATTGTTTCGGCTTCCCGGGCGTTTCCGTTTTTTATGGACTACGCCGTTCTGTGGAGAGGGCATATGGGTAAAAGAATAATTGGACTGACCCTGCTTTGGTTGATCCTGGTAAACGCTTCGGTTTGGGGCGGAACCGATGAAAATGTATATGTCGGGCTTGGTCCGGTAAATATTCCTGACGCCGGTAACACAGATACGGGGTTCAAGTTCCCCAATGCTCCCTTGAAGATTACCAATTCCTATCTTACCGTGGAAAAAGGCAGCAATACCGAACTTACCACGCTGACCATTGAAGCCACCGGGATGAATTCGGGGTTGCTTCTGGAGCAGGGCAACCTGCTATTCTCCTCCGGCACCCTCACCGGTAGCACCAATTACACCGCCATGCTGATTGCCAGCCAATACAATTACCCGGATCCAGCTATTGAGAACCATTACCTCACTATTCCCAGCAATATAACTTTTTCCGGGAATCTCAACCTTGGCCTCAATTCCTACCTGGGAATCGAGGGCATGTCATCTGTCTCTGCGGAGCAACTCAATCTATCCGGTGCCTACGCCAGCGCCGAAGTATACGGCAGCCTCAATGTGGAATCGTTCAAGCTTACCGGGGCAGGCTCCTCAATGAATATCACCGGCCCGGGCGGTTTTCTTTATGCCGCGGATGAGGAAGAGGAATCCATCGTCTCCGGGGGCAGCCTTACCATCGGCGGCAGCGGGGCAATTCTGAAAGGCGGTCTGTCGATCGATGGTTCCTCCTCGGTGGTAAGCATTGTCAATCCCTCCGCCATGTTTGACCAAGTCGTCACCGTCGGCACCGGCAAGGCGATAACCCTTAATAACGGCCGTCTGAGCATTACCGGCGGTGTCAAAGTCACCGATTGGGGATCTACCCAGGTACCTCCGCTGGAGGACGCCGGTAGCATCGCCATTCGTGGCGGTTTTTTTAACGTCTCCAATGGGGATTTATGGGTGGACAAGCTTAGTATCAGCGGCGGCGTAACCACCATCGGCAGCGATTCTCACGTCACCGCCGTTAAAAGCCTGCTATTCGGTAACGGCATCATCGACCTCTACGGAACGCTGGAAGCGACGACCGCCAATCAACCCACCTTTACCGGTCTCCTCGGTATGCATGACGCCACCTTGTCTCTAGCCAACAGCGTCAGGTTTGCGGGCGGCGGCATTACGTTGTATGGTAAGGATAATGCCCTATACAAGACAATCTACGTGCCTGCGCCGGTAGAAGTTCCTCCGGTAGATAAGCCGCCTACCCCCGTACCGCAGGATTTTGGCACACTTACCATTGGCAACAACTCATATTTGGACGCCCGCCAGGGAAGTCTCGATATCATGGGCAACCTCGAAATCGAAGACTTTGTCATTGGCCGCGGCGACGGTGAATTCAATTACGCCGCCGGTTACGACTGGAATACCAAAACCGTCAACGGGGTCACCCTCACCGGCACCCTGTGGGTGGATAGCGACGCCAGGGTCATCCTGTCGAACGATCTCCTGAATTACGTCGCCAGTTATCCCGATGATCCGGTGCGAATCATAACCGCCGATGGGGGAGTGATCGATGCCGGCTCCTTCAAGTCCACCACCAACACCAACCTCTATCACTACGACATTTACCTTGATGACGACGGCATGTATGCCGGCAACTTCGACTATTTTTCGGATGAACAAATCGCCAAAAATCTCATCAGGTCCTGGAATCCCTTTACGAAACCGAAAAACCAGGCAACGAATATCATAAAGCCCGATTTTATCCACGCCCTCGTAGACGCTTCGAAAGTGCGTCTTAATCCAGTCTATTATTCCCTTTCGAGAGACGGACAATTCAACGCCGACACCCTCCTCAACCTCTCCAATCCCGAAGGCTCCGGCCTCCGTTACGACGCCCTGATGTATTATAACGGGGCTAATGCCGCCAATGTTTCCAACGCCACTATCGCCCTCTCCGGACACATTCAGAGCTACCTGGAAGAACGCATGAACGCCATGCGACGGATGAAAGTGCTGGTCGGTCAATACAACACCCCCTGCGGCGACGAATGCCTCGGTTCGGAATGTTCCGTTCCATATTGCCCCGGCGACGGCGAACTGGTGGTCGGGCCACCCACAAACCGCATCTGGGCCGGACTTTTCAATATCCGGGACAATATCGACAGTTACAACGGCTACGCCGGCTACAGCCTGCACGGAAAAGGCTTCATGATCGGGGCGGAGCACGATTTCGGGCCGCTATTATCGGTGGGGGGAACTTTCGCCTATACCGGCGGCGACTTCGACGACCACGCCGCCCTCGCCGACACCTCGCGGATGGAACTATACCAATTCACCGCCTACGGCACCTACACCGACCCCAGCGGAATCTTCATCAGCGGCACCCTCGGCTACGCCTGGTCAGACAATCAAATCAATAGCCAGCGCTACCTTTTCCCCAATGCCGATGGCAATAGCGGCTGGGTCGGGGGAGACTACCGCAGCGGTATCTTCAATGCCTCGTTACAGATCGGCTACGACCTGTTTGCCGGCGACTACTGGACGATCAGCCCGTCCCTCGGCGTAACCCACCGCACTTCCTGGTCGAACAGTCACGACGAATATTTCACCAGCGCCGAAGCGTCCTGGAACACCCTCGACGTCGGCCGCATCCGTAACAGCCTCACCAGCATGCCCCTGAAGGTGAATGTCGCCTACGACGCCTACGAGGACGAAAAGTCGCTCCTCACCTTTACCGGCATGCTCGGCTATTCCTACGATCTCCAACCGCTCGAAGCTTCCGGGGACATCAATTACGTCGGGCTACAGGGCAGGGTAGGGCCGGTGGAAGCCCTGGCTATGCCGCAACGCAGCCGCCACGCCTATCACCTCGGGGTCGGGACGAAGTATAATTACAACAGCTGGGAATTCGGCTTGGGGTATGACGCCGAGTTCAGGAAAGGCTGGAAGAATTACACGATTTCCGGGAACGTGGGGGTGACGTTCTGAAGGGCGGTGGGGACAAGGAGGTTATCGACTCTGATGTACGGTGGCGGAACGGCTGTTCCGCCACCGTGTTGTATATTGACCCTGCTTTCGGATGCGCATGAAGGGTTCCTTGTCTAACGACATCCGATATGTTATAATGACAGAAAATGGGGAGGGGCCGGTCATGAAAACGCGAGTATATTTGGACAATTGTTGCTTTTTTTTCTAACCACCGACAAGGGCATTCTGAAGAAATGGATTGAAGGAATAACTTTATTGAATCCACTGGATTATTTTATGAGAACGGAGAGTGGAAGATGAATATAAAAATGAAAAATGATACCTTGATTAGAGTTGAGGGTATGAAAATTTTAATTGAGAAAATGGGGCTGTTGGAAGCCCAACGTTTCATCATGCTTATTCAAAGGGAACGTTTCGATTATACCAAATGGCAGGAAAACCTGTTTGAGGGTGAAAGCTTAGAATCTATTCACGCTAAAGCTGCCGCCCTACGAGCACGAAAAACGGAATCCGGAAAATAAAAGATGAAACAAAAAGCGCCGTGTTCCTCTTGTGAACGCGGCGCCTTATAATCCAGCTTTTTACCGCTATTTTTTCGCCAACTTATGCGGCTATTTCACAATCTCATAAAAAGTGCCGTCCCCGCCGTCAATCACCACTTCCCCGCCAAGGGCCAAATCCCGCGCCAGATCCCGCCGCGCATTGGCAAAGCCGAAATAGGCGTCCGACAGATAATGCAGCTTGATCGTCTCCTGGCCACGGTAATTGTCCGATACCCAGGCGGAACCGCGCTTATGATAACCCGCCGGCGTCAACACCACGGTCGTTCCGGATCCAGTATCGCGATCCCCGGAAAAACCACCCGCGAACGAGGCCTTGGGATAACCCTCCTGGCGCACCGTCTCGCATTTGAAAAGCTGGTTCAACTCCTGGCTCTCGGTATCGCATAGCGTACGGCTTGGCAAATCCGCGGTAACGTAATGGTCCAGCCGGTACAACTGCTGCGCGAATAACGGGCCAACCCCATTCTTACCCCGCGCAAGGGCCAGGCCGCCATGACCGGAGTCCGGCCGGTCCACCACCATCACCATCGGCGCCGGCGCCCCGCCTTCGGCAAAATGATCCGGATTCTCGACCATTACCGCCAAGTCCGTACCCGGCTCGACCGCCAAATCCCGTTCCGCAAAGTGCAGGCGAAAACGATTCGTCGCCACCTCCGGAACCGACAGCAGCATAAAGCCTTGAACCACCATCAAACCGTCAACCGTCGCCTTGATTAGGGAATTCGGGCTCATGGTCAACAGGGAACCGTCGGCGAACTGCATGTGCCCCATGCTCGTTCCCGTGCTTCGGAACGACATCCCCGCCTCGACGGGAATCTCGGCCGGGCTGGTCATCGCCGACCATTGGGAATCAGCTTCATTAAGATTTGTTTCAATGTTCTGCAAGGCATAAGCCCGCCTCGGCAAAACCTCGCCCTTGAACGCGTCCGTCACCCGATAATCGGCGAATGCGGCCGGAACTGCTGAATACGAGGCGGGAACCACGTCTGCTAAGGCGCTACCGGAATGGACGGAACCGGTGGTGTAACCGGCCGGGATTATCGAGGAGGACGCGCCGGACTCGGCGCTTGCCATCCGCCGCATGCCTTCGTCCGGGACGGTAAGGCGCAGGTCGGATTTTTGCGCGGTGTTGGCGGCAAGCTGCTGCTGATCGGCGGGAGGGACCGGCAGAGACGCGAAAGCCTCGACATGCGCCAAGGCCGGCGGATTAGCATTGATATTCGGTGGCGACACCCACACCGCGAACATCACCATCGCCGCGGCGGCCAGTCCGGAGGCGGTGGAAAGGTAGAAGGCGCGGCGGCGGGATTTATTGCGGACGCTGACGGAATGGCGTTGGCGTTCCTTAAGGTTGTCGAGAAGGCGGTTTTGGAATTCGGGGCGGGAGTTCACAGTTTCATAGGAACGGCTGAGAATGGCGTGGAAGGTGGCGTCTTCGCTGCTGGCGGCGGTTACGGAGTCGACCGCTTCGAGGTTCAGGGCGGCTTCGGATCGCATGGCTCGCTGTTTATTTTTCAACTTTATGAGCAGGGAAGATTTAAATTCGTTGTCGGCATGGCAGGGCGTATAGGAAGTTTGCAGAAGGCGCGCCAAATTATCGTCAATGACGGCGCTGGAAACAATTGAGGCGGTGGCGGTTGCGTCCGCGGTGGCGGAGGAAAGCATTTCCTGGAAGGCGCCGCCGCCGGCTACGCAAACGGTTTCGGTGGATACTGAAGATCGGTCGGACATCTTCCGCCGCATTTCGGCAAGCAAGCTCACTTTAAAATCGCTTCTGGCTTCGACTTCCTCACCGTGGCAATGGGTCAGCAACTGATGCCACTGCTTATCCCATTTGGCGTCCATGTCACTCATTCTACATCTCCTGCCGATTGTCCGCGCCCGCAAAAAGGTAATAATCCCTCGCCACGGACAAGCGTATGCCGAAAAAAATTGGACCGGTTCCGCAAGAAACCGCATCCAGATAATTAATTTATGGTAAAGGAAAGGAGAGCGGGTACCAAAACTGCCAACCACATAAATGCCTGTTAAATAAATTCCCCGTTACTTCGATGAACTTTAAAAACCCCGGTTGGACGGCCACCCGCGACCGCCAACCGGGAGAGATGAGGCTGATTTATAGACCCAACTCCGCCGCGGGAACCGTCGCCATCGACTTGAAAGTCTCGCGGAACGCGTTCCTGGCCCGGGTCAATTGACTTTCCACCGCTTTTTCGGTTTTGTGAACTGCTTTGGAAATATCACGCACCGAAAGGTTCAGAATGTACTTCATCTCCAAAAGCTTCGAGTATTCCTGCGGAATCGTGCCCATGATGGCGCCAACCAGAGTACGCAGATATTCGCTTTCCAACGCAGCTTCGGGAAGATTGTTGCGGTCCATGTCGGCAAACAGGCTTTCCAGCTCGCCGTCGACCATCGACCAGGACTTTTCATATTCGTGCGGACGCGTCATGAGAGCGTTTGTCGAGCGGATACGGTTACGCGAAAGCGTAATCAACCAAGACTCCACGGAGCCTCTGGAAGGATTGTACTGCCCCGCCTTTTCCACCGCTTCCATAAACGTGTCGTGAATCACCTCTTCCGAGTGGTGGTGATCCCGGCCCACTCGGTAAAACACAAAACGATACAGCCTGGAAAAATAAGTTTCGTAAAACTCTTCCAAGGCTTTTTCATCGCCCCTGGCGATTCGCTGCAATAGCGCCGCGCCGTCTATTCTCTCACGCTTGGCGGCGGGAGCTTCAGTGAGGGTGTCTATTTCCTCATAATCGTCAATGCCTGTCATCGTGTACCCTCAAGCCAAAAGGTATATCCGCGCCGATGAAATTTGGCTTTTCCCCAACACCCCATAAATTGTAGATGTGCTTCCCCACTTTTCGATGTGACACCAAGCCAATCCCCTCGGCTACGGACTATCCTGTCACTTCTTTTCAGGCCTCCCTCGCAATATTCCATTTCTTCCCCTCTTTCGTCAACTTCTAACAAAAATTTCCCGAAGTTGACAGGATGGAGTTTTTCATTTAACATGCGATTTATTATGGGGTTTCGGTAAATTTCGCCCTTAAGGAGAATTTTCCGGAAAAAAATGGATTAATTTCGCGACCATGAAGGACAACGCCATGAACCGCGAGTTTTGGCTGGACGGGTTCAACTTCTTTTACCATTGGGACTCCACCAAGGGTTTACTGCGCCCCGATTCCGGCTTCGATATCGTCAAGGCCATCGACCGCTCCCTGCGTATCCTGTCCCGCCATCTCGGCAGCAAAGGCGGCGCCACGGTGGTTTACCTGGATGGCGGCCTGGCCCGTAATGAAACACGTCTCGCCGGTTTGCGGGTACGCTATTGCGGACCGGGGAAAAAGGCCGATGACCGTCTCCTCGCCGATTTGGGGGAATTGGGGGATAACGCCCGTCTGGTGACCGCCGTGTCGAACGACCGGGAGCTGAAGGCGAACATGCGCAGTTACGGCGCTTCCTGCATGGGTGTCGGCGAATTCCTCGCCGTTTTGGAAGGCAAGCGCGGTCCCGGCGGCAAAGGCGGCGGAACGGGATCGGCGAAAGGGGGAAAAGGAAAATTGGCAAAACCTGCGGCAAAAGGTGAGGAGGCGGAGGTGATGCGGGAAAAAACCCGGCATTTGTCGCCTTCGGAGGTCAGGGCTTGGCTGGAGTATTTTGGCGGAGATGCGGAAGCGTGACGCGTGATGGTTTTTGGCGGCACTCGTGATTAGGGGGAATTTTATGAACAAACCGGTCGTTAATATCCTATTCGCTTTCTTTATCGCCAGCAGCATCTTTTCTCCGCTTGCCTCCGCCGGTGAAATCCTCTCGGAACGCCGCGACTGGATTGTACATTTCCTCGTCCATTTAGGTAGGGGCCCCGGCGACAATCCGGTCAGTGAAGCGCAAATGGATGAATTCCTGCAGAAAGTCGTCACCCCTTTCTTCCCAGAAGGTTTGACTTCCTGGACCGTAAGGGGACAATGGGCTGATATGACCGACGGCAAGGCCAACCGCGAGGCGACGACCGTGATCGAGGTCCAGGGTCCTGACAACAAAGAAACGCGGGACAAGGTGAATTTCGTGGCAAAACAGTATATGCAGCGTTTCCTTGCCGCCGGGGTGACGGTATACGTGGTCGAATTGGGACGTTTGCCGGCGACCTTGTACTATGTGAACAAAAATACCGCGGAAAAAGAGGGTTGGAGCGAAGTCCCCGGAGGCGTTCCGGCGGATGTTGATAGGGAATAAGGGATCGCTCCTGAATAACTGCTATAAGTATATACAGCGTCACAACGTTCGCGTCCGTAATTTGTGCTCGAACTGCCTGCATAAATGGCTGCCGCGAATGTCGTTCCTTGTCTAAACATGTTGCAGTAATTTTGTGACCGACTCTGAGGTGCCTACGATTCGAAGGCACGGATGTAAAAAGGGAACGAATGAGTAAAGGTACCGCATTATGACTTTGAGCACGAATTTAGAGAAAAAGCTGGCTTTCCTTTACGATTTTCTCAAGAGACAAGGGCGCCTCGCCGTCGCCTATTCCGGTGGTGTCGATTCGGTATTTTTGGTCAAGGCCGCCTGTATCGCCCTATCTCCCGAGAATGTCCTGGCCTTGACCGTTGACGCGGTCAATTTTACCGCCGACGAATTCGTCATGGCTGGAACCCTGGCCCGCGAATGGGGAGTTCGGCAGATTATTCTACCGTGGGATCCGCTGACCGTTTCGGAGTTTGTCGCAAACGGTCCGGAACGCTGCTATTTCTGCAAAAAAGCCTTGTTCGGCCTCCTATTCGATCGGGCGCTGGCGATGGGTTTTTCCACTCTCGCCGACGGCGCCAACCTGGACGACGAGACTGACTACCGGCCCGGACAACGTGCAGCCCGGGAGCTCGGTGTGCTGAGCCCCCTACGGGAAGCGGGTTTCACCAAGGACGAAGTCCACGCCTCGCTTCGCGATTACGGAGTACCCGGGTGGGATCGTCCCGCCAATGCCTGCCTGGCTTCGCGGGTGCCGTGTGGTGAAAGCATCGACGCGGCGATCCTGGCGCGAATCGCCGCTTCCGAGGCTTTTTTCCGCTACCGGGGGCTCCTGAGTGTGCGGGTACGCAGCCATGGCCAAGTGGCGCTGGTCGAAATGTCCCAGTCGGATCGGGAAAAATTTATCGCCGCCAATTTATGGCAGGACGCCGAGCGGCATTTGCTTGGTCAAGGCTACCGCTTCGCCGCCCTGGATTTGGGCGGATACAAAAAAGGAAATCTGAACACCTGATTCCGGGCCAAATTCCTGATCTCACGCAGAGCATCGGATCTCGCGAGAGGGGAAGATCTTTTTTCCTCGATTGACATTGGCAGATATTTTGCTATTCTTTCCCTATTCCCAAAATAAGCTGCAATTATTTTGCCAATAGGAAGGACCCATGTCCACGGGACTCTCCACCGGCCTCTCCATGCAGGCTGTGCAACGTCTGGAAATGACCCTCTCCCCGCAGATGATCCAGTCCATGGAACTTCTGCAAATGCCGATCATGCAACTCGAACAGCGTATTCGCCAGGAACAGCTCGAAAACCCCACCCTGGAAATCGAGGAAATCGAAAACCTTACCGGCGAAACGAACGAGGATTATACCCGCCCTGACAACATCGGACAGGAGGAAGGCGGCGGCATCGAAACGATTCGTGAAGTCAATGAAGAGGCCAATCCCGACGCCGACGTCTACTCCGACTCCGACATCCCGCCCGGTCTCGAAAGTGCCGACGAAGTTGATTACGACTGGTCGGACATATACGACGACCGTTCGCCCTCGCGTTCCGTTTCGGGTGACGACGAGGATGTTTACGACCCGATAGCGAATGCCGTCGCCCGCCCGCCGTCCCTGGTCGAGCATCTGCTTACGCAATTGTCCGAAACGCCCATGCCCGACCGTATCCGCCGCCTGGCAGCAGGCATTGTCCAGAAGCTTGACGACAACGGCTGGTTGGGGGTGCCGCTCTCCGAAACGGTCCCCGCCGGCGAACTACCGGCCACGCCGGAAGAGCTGGAAGACGCCCTCGCCGAGGTGCATAAACTCGAACCCGACGGCATCGGCGCCCGCAATCTCAGCGAATGTCTCCTTTTGCAGCTCGAGCGTCAGCCCAAAGACGTAGCCCTGGCCATTCATATCGTCAGGGAACACCTCGAAGACTTGGCCTCGAACCGCCTGCCGAAAATCGCCAAGGATTTGAAAGTGGATCTCGAGGAGGTGAAAGAAGCGGTGGAGACGATTCGCGGCTTGAATCCGCGTCCGGGTGCGGGCTACTCCTCCGAACCCGCCGTGGCGGTCCGGCCGGAACTGATCGTCGACGAGGACGGCGAGGGGCGCTTCGCGGTCCGCCTGACTTCGGGCTTGCAGCCCCAGGTCTCAGATTTTTTTACAGCTCTATTCGACAATTCCCGGCGCGGTAAAATCGTCCGCGAGCGTCTCGAACGGGATCCGGAAAAATCCGAAGCCTTCCAGCAGTTTCGCGAACAAATGCGTCGTACCGGCCTCGGCAAGAAATTCCGGGAAAAATATAATAACGCCCAATGGCTGGTTAAAGCCGTCGCCCAGAGGGAAAAAACCATCCTTTCCGTCGCGGCGGAAATCGTCAAGGCCCAGGAGGATTACCTTTCCGAACGTTCCGCCGCGCCGGCGCCGCTGTTCATGAAGGACATCGCCGACAAAGTCGGCTACGACATTTCCACCGTGTCGCGGGCGGTGAACGACAAATACATCGACACCCCCCTCGGCATCAAACCCCTCAAACACTTCTTCGCCCGCGCCTCCGGCAGCGGAGAAAACGGCGAAGCTTCCTCGAACGTCGAGGTGCTCGATAAAATTCGCGCCATGATCGAAGGTGAGGACAAATCCCGGCCGCTCCGGGACAACGAAATCATGGAGCGGCTCTCCTCGGAAGGCATTGTCATCAAGCGCCGCAGCATCGTGAATTACCGGGAAAAACTCGGTTACCCCAGCCACAGCCACCGTAAGGAGCACTGACGTCATGCCGGCAAAATACCTCGGCGAAGTTCGCGATACCATGCGGCGCCTGGCCGAAGATCCGCAATATCCGCCTCTTTTTGAGGAAATCGCCGCTTTATTGTTAACCACCTTTCAGCAGGGCGGAAAGGTCCTTTTCGCCGGCAACGGCGGCTCCGCCGCCGACTGCCAGCATCTCGCCGGCGAACTGGTGGTCCGCTTCCGCACTAACAGGAAAGCCCTCCCTGCCATCGCCCTCACTGTCGACACTTCCGTCCTTACCGCCTGTCTGAACGACTTCGGCCCCGAACCGGTCTTCGCCCGACAGGTCGAGGCATTGGGAAGGGCGGGGGACGTATTCTGGACCTTTTCGACTTCCGGACAAAGCGGAAACATTCTCGCCGCCGCCCGCGCGGCGAAAGAGATGGGCATGCAGGTCCTGGCCTTTTCCGGCGGTGACGGAGGACGTTTGCGGGAGTTTTCGGACCTGTGTTTTCTTGCCCCTTCGGCGGTTACCTCGCACATTCAGGAATGCCACATAGCGGTGGGGCATATGTTATGTTTGCTGGTTGAGGAACGCCTGTTCGGCGGAAAGGGAAGGGGATTATGAGCGAATTATCGGACATGGCCGTGGCGTTCCACCAAGCCGGGGCGAATTGCAGCCAAGCGGTGGTGGCGGCGGGAGCAAAGGAGTTCGGTCTCGACCAGTCCACGGCTCTGGCTTTGGGAGCGGGATTCGGGGGAGGCATGCGCAAGGGCGAGGTATGCGGGGCGGTATCCGGGGCGCTCATGCTTCTGGGTCTTAAACACGGCGCCCGAACGGCCGATGATCAAGCCAGCAAGAAGACGGCGAACGAAAAAACCCTGGCCTACATGAACGAATTTCAGAAGCGGCACGGTTCCTACCTCTGCCGGGATATTCTTAAGACACACGGGAAGAAGATTTGCGAGCGGATGGTGGCGGGAGCGATGGAGCTTTGGGAGGAAATGGAAGGGAAATAGCTGTCCTGATGGCCGCGCCAAATAAAAAGCCCCCGATTCCGCGGGGGCGATTTATTTTTAGTAACGGGCCACTCTGTCAGGCCTCCCGGTCACGCCAGTCACTTCTCCACCGCAAACAGCCCCCGGGACAGTTCCTCCCAATCCACGGCGGCGATTTCCTCGGAGGTTATCGGATCGGCGTCGCGGAAGCGTTCGAACTCGCTGGCGGAGCTGAATTCGACGAATTCGCGATAGGAGAAGGGCATGGTGCCGTTTTTTACATCGACGCATTTGCGTAGGGGAATGCTGGCCCGCTCGAGGCGGCGACGATTGGCGTGATGCGCTTCGGCAGCTTCTCCGATACGGCGGGCAATCATACGCATGATTTCAGAAGAATTTTTAAACCGCTCCGCCAATTCCCGCATAATCTCCTGGCGACGTTGTTCGTGTTCGTTCATGGCTTTCCCCTTTTCGAAATTATGCGGTTTTATGGTTATATCCTAGCATCGTTTAATATCGTATCGGTGGATTTGCCCCGTGCGCTTGACGGAAAGACCTCAGCGGATTTCGGAAACTATTACCGCCCCTTGGGTATTCCCGATAATCTTCGGCGCAACCCTTCGGGTTCCAGGGCTATTTATTCCTTCGCGACCATAGTATACTCGGTAGTGGTTGAAATTTCTTTAGTCTTTTTTTCTGGACTTGCAAAGAAAAGTGAACGGCGGTTTATTCGATGTCAATAGTTGTCCACTTTCCGGAACACGACGCAATGATTTCTTCGCTTTACTCGCGCTTAACCGAGATAAATGTTTGGCGGGTGACATTCCCGTTCCGCTTCACCTTCAGCCACCATCTGGCCAGCAGGGATGCAGCCGAAACACTTATCGTCGAAATCAAAACCGGCGGAGGGGGAGTGGGTTACGGCCAAGCCTTGCCGCGAGCCTACCTCACCGGCGAGACCCTGGACTCGGCGGCAGAGGATATTCAAAACCGCTGGTGGCCGGCTTTCGCCGCCATGCGGCCTGGCAGGAAGATGCCTGTTACGGACCTGCTGGAAATGTTCGCCGACCCTTTCCTCCAAGCCGATGCCTCAAGGCGTAACGCCTCGTACGCGGCGGTGGACATGGCGGCGCTGGCGGCGTGGGCGAACGAGGGCGGGGTGGTTTTCCCAAGCTGGGAAAGATGCTTGCCGCTGGTGGGGGTGATTTCCGCCATGGGACCAAGAAAAGCCTACTGGCTGGCGAAAATGCTTTATTGGTGCGGATACCGGATTTTCAAGGTCAAAGTGGATAACGATCCTGCGACAAACCGGGAGCGCCTCCGGGCGGTGCGCCGGGCGGTGGGCGGGAGCCGGATCATTCTGGACGCGAATGCCGCCTGGCGTCTGGACGACATTGAAAAGCGTCTGGCGGAGTTGGCCGAGTTCAGGATTTATCTTCTCGAAGAACCGCTGCGGGCGGAGGATGCGGGGACGGCGGATTACCCTTATTTGGAAAAAGTGGGACAAACCCCCATAATGGCCGATGAATCATTATGCACTTTGGCGGATGCCCGCCGTCTTCTCGACCGCACCGGTCCTTCCTGGTGGAATGTGCGTTTGGCGAAGAATGGCGGCTTTGCCGGGAGTGCAGCCCTGGGAAAGCTGGCGGCGAACGGCATAAAGGCGTATGGCGGCATTTTGGTTGGTGAGACAGGCGCTTTGGCGGCAGCCGGGCGGGCCGGCATGTATCTCAATGGAGTGGAAATGGGAGAGTACGGGTTTTCCCGGATTTTTTTGAAATCTGACCCGTTTCGCGGTTCGCCTGCCGGCTACAGAGGGTATTTTATGCCACCTAATGTACATGGAAGTATGCGTGTAAGTCTCGCCACGCCAGCCTGCAGCGCTTGGTCCAAGACGCAATTGGTTTTTTCTAATATCAATACTAACAGTTAATTAGGAAAAAAGTCGGGATTAGGTATTGGCGGGAAAATATTGGCTCGGGCCTTTACAGATTATGACGAAGCGGCTATAATGTTGGGTTTGGGGGAATAATTGCCTAGTTATGACGATTTTACCTGTGACCTTGGGAACCAGCTACGAACGGTGTCGTCTATCCCGATTGCACAGGATGAGTTAGCAGGCATTTCGAAAAGTCAACAAACAAGGACGCCGTCATGTCGACATCACTCGTTACGACCATCCTGAAAATCGAGGCGGAAGCCGAAAGCGTTTTGGCGAAAGCCGGCCAGGAAGCGGAAGAAATCGTGGCCAAAGCCAAAAAACAGGCCAAAACCGCCAGCGAAACCGCCGCCGAAGCGGTGCAGACGGAAATCGCCCAAATGGAAAAGAAGGCCGCCGAAGACAAGGCGAAAAAATTGCACGACCTCGCCGCCAACGGTGCCGCGGCTCTCGCCGAAATCACCTCCATCTCCGAAGCCACTTACCAAAAAGGGGTGGATCACATTATGCAGGCCCTGGTTAAATAATCAAACCCCGTGTCATTCTTCGGAGCCGCATCATGATTGAAAAGATGACCCACGTCGCTATCGCCGGCAAGGCGGCGGACAAGGACGCCATTCTCGCCTGGCTTTACGACGAGAAAGGGTTCCATCCCATGCCTATCGCCGAAGCGGACGATACTTGGGCGAAACAATTCAGGGAGTTGCCGGATCACAGCCAAAATATCGACGGCGAATTGTCGCGGGTCAATTCCATCGTTGCGTTTTGTCAGGAACACCGCACCGTGAAGCCCAGTTTCCTGGACGGCATGTTGCCGCTAAAAACTGTGGGTAGCAAAGCCGAGATCGACAGTGCGGTCGAGGAAGTGGATGTCGATCTGCTTTATGATAAAACCGCCTCGATGCGGCAAGCCATCGAACAAGCTAACGAGAAAATCGCCAGGCTGAAGATGCAGCGGGCGGCGATAGCCCAGTTCGGTTTTCTAGGTTCGGATTTGCCGAAGGTTTCAACTCTGAAAAATCTGAAGCTGGAAGTGGTGGCGGTGGCGGGGCAGGGCGGTAAAGCCTTTCTCCTGGATGAACGCATCACCGGCGGGCAGATTATTGCCGAACAGCTTTTCGGCGACCAAACCCATACCTACTACGCCTTGGCGGTTCCTGCCAGCCAAGCCGACGTTTTGCGGGGGCTGATTGACGATCACGGTCTCCAGGTCCATCCGGTTCCCCAGGTTACCAAAGGTGCGGCGGAGGAAATCGCCGATTTGGATGAGGAAATCAAGCAGACCGAAACCGAGTTGGCCGGCCATACCGGCGACGCCGGCCGCTTCGCCGATGCTTGGCTCAAGAAAACCACTTTAGCCGGCGGCTTTTATGAAAGCGAGAAAAACTTGGCGGTTGCCCGCACCGGGATGGCGGAAAGCGGACACCTCTTTACTGCCAGGGGTTATATAAAATCCGATCACGCCGAACTCTTCAAGCTGCGCTTGGAATCCCAACTTCCCGGGACCGCTGTATTCGAGTGCGATCCTCCGGCCGGCGAGGATCCGCCGGTCAGCATGAAATGGAACAAGTGGATTAGCCCGGCTTCGCTTCTCGTGAAAATGTACGGCCTCCCCTCTTACCATGGTGTGGATCCCACGCCGTATGTGGCGTCGATCTTCTTCATCTTCGTGGGGATCTGTCTGGGTGACGCGGCGTACGGAATTGCCCTGATTGCGATTATGGAATTGTTGAAGCGGAAATATAGGGATCAAAAACATCTCCAACAATTTTTTCAGTGTTTTGTCTATTGCGGAATTTCCGCGATTGTTTTCGGTACCTTGACTGGTTCGTGGCTGGGCGACCTGTCGGCGAAAATCCCCGGTATGGGCTGGTTTGACAAATTTCGCACCAGTTTGGCGGTGATCGATCCGATCAAGGATTCTCAGCTGGCTTTGTACATCGCCATCGGTATCGGCGTCGTCACGCAAATCTACGGCATGGCGATTCGCGCCCACCGCGACTTCAAGCGCGGAGATAAGATGGCCGCCTGGTCGGACGGCATTTTATGGATCGCCTTCCTGGTTCTGGCGATTATCGGCGGAGTGAGCGGTTCAAAGTTCGTTTGGGCTTTGTTTGTCCTAGTCTGCATTGCCTTGATTCTCACCCAAGGGCGGGATCAGAAGGGCTGGATTGCCAGGATTTTGGTCGGTTTGGTGAGTATTTACGGCATCATGGGGGCATATGGCGCGAGCGCCCTGTTGGGCGATTTGATTAGTTACGCTCGTCTTATGGCGTTGGGTCTTACCGGCGCGGCATTGGGTTCGACCTTCAATATGCTTGGGGATCTTAGCACGAAAATTCCCGCCGTGGGCATAATCGTGGGGATTCTGGTGGTGGTTGGCGGGCACTGCATGAACTTTTTCTTGGCTTTGCTCGGTGGGTTCGTGCATTCGGCCCGTCTCATGATGTTGGAGTTTTTCGGGAGGTTTTACGAAGCCGGCGGGACGCAATTCAAGCCGTACGGGTTCGACTCGGCCACGGTGGATGTCAAAGATCCCCCTACGGCGAAGGGAACCAGGAGCAACTAATTACCAATTTTCAATCGACGGTGTTTGAACGAAACTATTTGCAGATGAGGAGGATTTTTCGGCATGTTGAGCTTTTATTTCCTTGAATCGGGGATTGGCTGGACCGTTTTGGGCGCCATGGCCGCTTTGGTCCTGGGCGGCATCGGCAGTGCGTTGGGGATTTCCATCGCCGCCGGCCAGGGGGCCGGAGTCCTTTCGGAGAAGCCGAGCCTGTTCGGCAAAGTCTTCCTTCTCATCCTCCTTCCCGGAACTCAGGGTCTGTACGGCATGGTGTTCGCCTTCCTGGTCACCTCATTCGCCGGTATTCAATCTAGCTTGGAAAACGCCCAGAAAATGCCGGTCGGCATCGGTGCTGCGCTGGGCATTGTCGGCTTCGCCCTCGGTTTGGTGCTGATGCTTTCCGCCAAATATCAGGGCGAAACAGCGGCTTCGGCCATCAACCTGGTGGCAAAGAAGGAAGACCAGTTCGGCCGTGCCCTCATTCTGCCGGCGCTGGTCGAAACGTACGCGGTGTTCGGCCTGCTGGTCGCCATTCTCATGCTGAACTGGCTGCTGGTCGCCGGCAAGACCATCGTCGGCTGAATATTCCAGTTACGGTCCCGTAGAGAAGGATTTATCCGATGAGTCTTGATAATGTCAAAACCACGGTTTTGGAAGAGGCGAAGAAACGTGCCGGCAAATTGCTGGAAGACGCCAAAGCCGAAGCCGAGCGGATTTTGTCCGACGCGAAGGCTGCCGACGAGCGGGCCCGCGCGGAAGCGGTGCGCGAGGTTAAACTCCGTCTCGACCGGGACAGCGCGCGGGAATTGGAACGCTGTCAACACGACAATCGCCTACATGTTCTCGCCGCCAAAAACCATGCCATGGAAGAGGTTTTCAAAAAGGTTTCCGGCCGCCTGCGCGGCATGGGTGAAACGGAGCGGGTGGAGATGGTGGGGAAGTGGCTAGCCGAACTTCCCGCCGACGTGGGGGGAGTTCTGAAGGTCAAGCCGGAGATGGTGGCGGCATATACCGCAAACCTCGACAAACTGAATCAGTCGCGGACCGGCAAGGGACGCTTCACCGCCGTGGAAGGCGACCCCAAGGTCCTTTCCGGAGCGGTCTTGGAATCGGACGCCTACCATATCGACTGCTCCTTCCACCGCCGCATCCACGAACTCCGTGAAACCGCCGCCGGGGATTTGGCGAAGGTTTTGTTTGGTAAATGACACGACGAGAACCGAGGAAAAGAGCCCAGTCTCATGTTGAAAATCGAAAAACGGCCCACGGCATGGACTTTCGTTAGCGGCAAAATCGCCGCCCTCGAAGCGGAATTGCTGCCGCGTTCCTTCTTCGAGGCGATTCTCAAAGCGCCGAATCGTACCGAAGCGCGGATGGCTTTGGGTAAATCCGTCTATCGGGTGCTGTTCCCGGACGATAAAGCGCTGGACACCGCCAGCGCCATTCTGGAACAGAAAGCCCGGGAATCCCGGGCAGAAATTTTCAAACTTTGCCCGCTGCACCCTCTGGAGAATTTCTTCGGCATCGGGAGCCGCTTCCGGACTTTCCGCACCCTGTTCAATCAGGCCAGTAAACAGAATAACCCGAATCCGGCAGACCTCGACGCCCTATTCCCGGTTTTCGCGGTGGAAGCGGAGTATGCCGGCGCCTTCAGGGAACACCGGGATATGCTTCTCCGGAAAAGCCCACCCCAGCAGGCGACGCCGCTGGAAAGGTCGCTTTATCTCGACTCGGCCGCCTGTTCCCTCATGAAGGGCGTCGCCGACCATATTCCCGAACCGATGGTCAAGGAATACATGGAGGATCGGGCACTCCTTACGGCTTGGTCGGGTATTTTCCGTTTGCGTTGGAACGGAGTTCCGGCGGAGACGATCCGCAATTGGTATGTGTTCAATAACAGCCTGGATTTGGCCGCTTCCATTCTGCAGCACGAGCACGACCCGAAAAGTGTCATCGCCAACCGGCTTTCGGTACGTTCATCCCGGGCTTTGGAAGGGGTGGACATGAACCGGATCAAGGCGGACATCGATAGCGCGGCGTCGGACGTCTTGCGGGACACAGTTCTCCAGTGCCGCTTGAAACCTTTCGGGGCGGAGCGGGCGATGTCCTACTTGGTGGCGAACGAAGCGGAAATGGTCAACCTGGACATGTGCCTCTCGGCGGTGGCGAACAATATTGACCGCGAGGTTACCCTATCCCGCCTCAGGAGGGAATATGCCTAAGGTCATTGTCATCGGGAAACATGCGGCGATTCTGCCGTTCCGGTCGGTCGGGGTCGAACCGCTGGATATCGAGCACATCGATGACGCCAAGCAGGCGCTCAGGTCTATTCGCGAATCGGGGGAAGAGGCCTTGGTCATGATCCCCGAGGAAATCGCCATGGAATGCCGAAACGAAATAGCGTTACTCCGTCAAGGAACGAATGTGGTGGTGGCGACTTTGCCGGCGACTTCGGGTGAAGTGGGGCTACAGCGGGAGCAGGTAAGGCAATTGGTGGCGCGGTCGTTGGGCGTCGATTTGATGGGTAAGAAATAGAAAGGGCTTTCGCGATGGCCACTGAGCGTTCAAACGGAACGATTGTCAAGGTGTCGGGTCCCCTAGTCGTTGCCAGAGGACTTACCGGATCCCGCATGTTCGAGATGGTCAAAGTCGGGGAGCTCGGACTCTTCGGTGAAATCATCGAAATCCGGGGGGATCAATACTCCATCCAAGTCTACGAGGAGACGGAAAGCATCGCCCCCGGACAACCGGTGGTTCCGACCGGCGTCCCCCTCTCGGCCGAACTTGGCCCCGGCCTTCTCCAGTCCATTTACGACGGCGTGCAGCGTCCGCTTGACAAACTCATGGCCCGCTACGGCTTGTTCATCGTCCGCGGCGCCGAAGCGCCGGCCCTGGACCGGGAGAAAAAATGGGCAGTCACCCCGGTCGCCAAAGTTGGCGACCACGTCACCGGCGGGGACATTCTCGGGACGGTGCCGGAAACGGAACTCATCACCCACCGGGTCATGGTACCGCCGAATATTTCCGGAACCCTAAAGTCGATTCAATCCGGCAGCTATCGGGTGGAAGAGACTATCGCGGTCATTGAGGACGTTACCAAAAACAATCACGAAATCCAGATGTTGCAGCGCTGGCCTGTGCGTATACCCCGTCCTTACGCCAGCAAACTCCCGCCGCTGAAGCCCCTTCTCACCGGGCAGCGGATTATCGACACCCTGTTCCCAGTCGCCAAAGGCGGCACCGCCTGCATCCCCGGCCCGTTCGGCAGCGGCAAGACGGTCGTCCAGCACCAATTGGCGAAATGGGCAGACGCCGACATCGTCATCTTTATCGGTTGCGGCGAGCGCGGCAACGAAATGACCGACGTGCTCCTGGAATTCCCCGAACTGACCGACCCCAAGACCGGCCGGCCGATTATGGAACGTACCGTCCTGGTGGCGAACACTTCGAACATGCCGGTGGCGGCCCGGGAAGCTTCGGTGTTTACTGGCATTACCATGGCAGAATATTACCGTGATATGGGGTACTCGGTCGCCTTGATGGGCGACTCCACCAGCCGTTGGGCTGAGGCGATGCGCGAAATGTCCGGCCGTCTTGAGGAAATGCCCGGTGACGAAGGCTACCCCGCCTACCTCGCCAGCCGCTTGGCCGCCTTCTACGAACGTGCCGGCATGGTGGTGGCCCTGGGTAAGGATCGCCGGGAGAGTTCCGTCACCATCATCGGAGCTGTTTCCCCGGCCGGCGGCGACTTGTCGGAACCGGTCACCCAATCGACCCTGCGCGTAACCAAAGTGTTCTGGGGGCTGGACGATCAACTGGCCTTCCAGCGGCATTTCCCCGCTATCAACTGGCTGACCAGTTACTCCCTCTACCTCGACGTCACCGACCCCTGGTATGATGAGAACATCAATCCAAAATGGTCGGCGCAGCGCCGGCGATCCATGGTTATCCTTAAGAAGGAAGCCGATTTGCAGGAATTGGTGCGTCTCGTGGGCATGGATTCGTTGAACCCCCAGGACCGGCTCCTCATGGAGGTCGCGCGCTTGCTTCGCGAGGACTACCTGAACCAGTCCGCTTTCGACGACATCGATACCTTTACTTCCCTCAAGAAACAGGCGCTGATGCTCGATATTATTCTCCACTTCGAAAAGTCGACTCAGGAAAAGTTGAGCCTTGGATACGATTTGTCATCCATGATGAATTTGCCAATTATGGAGGACATTTCCCGTGCCAAGCTGATTTCTGAAAAAGAGCTCGACGGCAAATTCGCCGAACTCAAGGAGAACATTTGTAAAGCCTTGGACAAGGCGGCGCAGAAAGCGCAGTGATATGACGGAATTACCGGACGCAGAGGGATTTTTCGAAACTTTATAGGAAAACGAACGGCGGTTTTTCCGTCTTCCTACCAAAGCCCACGAACGCGGAGTATAGATATGTCGACAGTTGCAGCCAAGGAATTCCGTACCATTCAGAATATCGTCGGCCCCCTGGTTTTCGTCACCGGCGTGCAAGGCATCGGTTACGGCGAAATCGCCGAAATCATCCTGCCGGACGGCTCCATCCGCAGGGGAAAGGTATTGGAGACCCAGGAGGATCGGGCGCTCATTCAGGTCTTCGAAGGCACCTCGAACCTCGACCCCGGTTCGGCACGAGTCCGCTTCACCGCCAAAGGGCAGGAGATTGGGCTGTCTCCCGATATGGTCGGCCGCGTTTTCGACGGCTTCGGCCGGCTTACAGACGGTGGTCCGGCGATTATCCCCGACCGATATGAAAACATCAACGGGATTCCCATGAACCCCTTTGCCCGGGATTTCCCGAACGAATTTATCCAGACCGGCATTTCCACCATTGACGTCCTTAACCCGCTGGTGCGCGGGCAAAAGCTGCCGGTATTCTCCGGTTCCGGCATGCCCCATAACCGCCTCGCGGCGCAAATCGCCCGCCAAGCCGCTGTCAAAAAGTCCGGCGAAAAGTTCGGCGTGGTCTTTGCCGCCATGGGGATCACCTTCGAGGAATCGAACTTCTTTATCGAAGATTTCAAGCGAACCGGCGCCTTGGAACGTTCGGTTATGTTCATTAACCTTGCCGACGATCCGGCGATTGAACGCATTTCCATTCCCCGTCTCGCCCTGACCACCGCCGAATACCTCGCTTACGAACTCGGCATGCACATCCTGGTTATCCTTACCGACATGACGAATTACTGCGAGGCGCTCCGGGAAATC
>JAVBQR010000074.1:0-4174 GCA_031548865.1 Planctomycetota bacterium | reverse complement strand
TACAGCGTTCGGAGCCGCTGTTCCCTTGCCTAGCCGTTACCGCTGACGTGTGGAGAGGTGAGCGGCGTTACAGAGCCTGGAGCCGCCGTTCCCTTGCCTAGCCGTTACCACTGACGTGTGGGGAGGGGTGCGGCGTTACAGGATGCGGAGACAGGAAGCCTCCCGAAAACCAAAGTGGCTCCAGTATATACCAGAACCCATCCCGCCCGGTTTGTCAAGTTTTTCCGTTTTTATCCTTGACAAACCCCAACTGCACATTATATTTCATGTTAACGTTATCAGTCCCTTTGGCCGCAATGCGCCTCCTTGTCTCCTTTCGCCTCAAACCTCATGTCTCCGTAAGGGCCCGCGAGCCCTGATCCCCGCGTTTTCCGGTTGTGGTCGTGGTTCCGGCGCCAATCACAGGTAGAACGCCTATGTCCAAGCTGTTGGAGATGGCCCATATCGACAAATCCTTCTTCGGCGTGCAAGTGCTGCAGGACGTCGGGCTCGACCTGGAAGCGGGCGAAGTGCACGCCTTCCTCGGCGCAAACGGCGCCGGGAAGTCGACCCTCATCAAGATTCTCAGCGGCGCCTACAGCCTGGACGCCGGTTCCATAAAGGTCGACGGCAAGGAAATCGACCCTGCGCGCCACACGCCGGAAGGCGCCATGGCCCTCGGAATCGTCACCATTTACCAGAACTTTCACCTGATTCCCCATCTCACCGTCGCCGAAAACGTCTGCCTGACCGACTTCACCGCCGGCGGCCGGAAGTGGGTGGATTGGGCCGGCATGCGCCGGAAAGCCGCCGCCGCGCTGGACGCCATCGGCCTTAAGATTTCCCCTGCCACGACGGTGAACAAACTGACCGTGAGCCAGCAGCAGATGCTGGAAATCGCCATCGCGCTGGGACAGAACGCCCGCATCATCATCATGGACGAACCGACCGCCGCCCTGAGCCAGCACGAGACGGAACGCTTGTTCCGGCTAATCAAAGACATCAAGAGCCGGGGCGTCGGCATCATCTATATTTCGCACCGCCTGGAGGAAATCGGCCGCATCGCCGACCGGGTCACGGTGCTCCGCGACGGCCGGAACGTCGGCACCATGCCGGTGGGACCGGACCTGGATTTGCCGCTGGTGGTGGAACTCATCGCCGGCCGGGAGGTGAAGTCGGGGCGGCGCACGCGTTCGACCAGTCCGGGAGAGGAGTTCGCGGTCGTGGACAGGATTGTCACCCCGGGCTTCGGACCTGAGGTTTCCTTCACGATTCGCAAGGGGGAAATCCTCGGCCTGACCGGTTTGGTCGGGGCCGGGAAGACCGAGTTCGCCCGCGCCATGTTCGGGGCGGACCGGGCCGAAGCCGGCCGGGTGCTGGTCGAGGGGAAACGGGTGGACACCAGTTCGCCGGCAAGCGCCATCGACGGCGGCCTCGGCTACCTGCCGGAGGAACGGGATGCTTCGGGGCTGTGCCTGGGCCTCCCCATCAAGGACAACATCACTCTCACCGCCCTCGCCAAAGCGCCTTCCAGCGTATTCTCGGTGGGGCGGGAGCGGGGGCTTTCCGGGCGTTTTCGCCGGGATTTGACCATCAGATCGGTGAATGTGGAGCAGCCGGTCCGCTACCTCTCCGGCGGCAACAAACAGAAGGTGATTTTCGCCAAATGGCTGACCGCCAAATGCCGGCTGCTCGTTCTGGACGAGCCGACCATCGGCATCGACGTGGGGGCGCGGGACGACATCTACCGCCTGGTCGATTCTTTTTCTGCTTCAGGCGGGGCGGTTTTACTAATCTCCTCCGATTTCGACGAAGTCCTGTCGGTGTGCGATCGGATCCTCGTCATGTCCCGGGGCAGGATCATGGCGGAACTCGACCCGGAGCGGACCGACAAGCCGGAGATTATGTCGTACTGTTTGAATGTGGATTATTCGAAAAGATACAGCGACGGATTTCCGTAGCACCGGAGAAACGTCTCTCCCAACCCTCTCCATTGCCTACCTCCTAAGAACGTCATCCCGGCGTCTATGCATCGAACCGGGGTGTAAACGATGGAGTGCCGGGACCCCGTGGGATAAACAGCAGCTCCGGTAATTGTTATCAACTGAACTTTTGCAAAATGGCGATTTAACCGCCAATCGCCACTTTGTAAAAATCATTTTTGCCTGAATTCCAGGTTTTTTTGATTTTGTAAAAGTTCAGTTATCAACAACCATGCAATGCATAAATGTTGAAAGCGTTTCGTAGCCAAGGTTTTGCCCGCTGGGTCCCGGCACGCCATCGTTTACACCCCGGTTCTACGCACAGACGCCGGGATGACGGCGGGGGGAGGTTGCGGTGAGACAGGGCGCGGAGCCGCGTTCCGCTACCGAAATTTATTAAAAGACAGCCTACCAGTTCGCAGTCAATATTGTTCGCCCCATCATGGAAAGGACCAGCATGACTAGCTTCGGCGAAGAGCGCCTACCCGCCTCGCGGTGGCTCTTGGGCCTGTTCCGGCACCAGGTCGTGTCCATTTCCCTGGTCCTGGTGGTCATGTGGATAATCCTGGCGCTGTTGTCCCCGTACTTCCTCACCTGGCACAACATCCTGGAAATCACCCTGCAAACCTCGGTCATCGCCATCATCGCGGCCGGAATGTCATTTGTCATTTTCGCCGGCGGCATCGACTTGTCGGTAGGTTCCGTCTTCGCCATGGCGGCGGTCGCCGGCGGGGTGGTGTTCCAGAAAACCGGGAACGTGCCCTTGTCAATTCTCGGCTCGCTGGCGGCGGGGTCGGCGGCCGGGCTTCTAAATGGCCTGGCGGTGGTGGCGTTCCGCATTCCCTCGTTTGTCGCGACTTTGGGGATGATGGGGATCGCCCGCGGCCTCGCCCTGATCATCTGCGGCGGCGTGCCGATTTACGGCCTGCCGCCCTCCTACACGGCGATTGGCCAAGGCAAGTGGCTGGACATTCCCATCCCCACCGTCATCACCCTGGTTCTCTTCGCCGTCTGTTTCGTGGTGCTGCGTAACACCCGCTTCGGCCGCTTCACCTACGCCATCGGGTCGAACCAGGAAGCCTCGCGCCTCTCCGGCATCAAAGTCGGGCGCATGCTCCCCTGCATATTCATGCTGTGCGGTTTCACCGCCGCCATGGCCTCAATCATCGAAGCCGCCCGCCTCGGCACCATGCAGCCGGCCGGCGGCAACGGCTACGAACTCCTGGCCATCGGGGCGGTGTTTATCGGCGGCGCTTCCATCTCCGGCGGGGAAGGGCACATCTTCGCCACCCTGGTCGGTGCCCTCCTGGTGACCACCATCAGGAACGGCTTGAACATCATGGGCGTGAATGCGTTTTACCAGTATGTCGCCAACGGCCTGATTATCGTCCTGGCCGTCGCGGCGGACCAGATGCGCAAGCGGCAATGAAAGTACCGACCTCGAAGCGAAATGGTGAAAATCCCCTTTTCACCACAGAGGCACAGAGGACACAGAGGTTCACAGAGTAACTGAAAAGAGAAGTTAGAGAAGTAATAAGTATTTTTTTATTATTCATAAATCTCTCTGGTTATCCCAATTTCTGAAGTACTCTGTGAACCTCTGTGCCTCTGTGGTGAAAAAGGATTTTCACAATTCCATTCCGCATTCAGAATTTTTTACGGAAAGGCAGTCTTTCCGAATGAAGGCTTGGAGTTCTTGCCATGCAAGGGAGGAAAGAAACATGCGGAAAATTTGCTCACTGTTGACGCTGTGCGCCATCCTGTGCTGCTTCGCCGTACCGGCCGGCGAATCCAAAACCATTGTTTTCATCCCTAAGTCCACCAACACCACCTTCTATCTGTTCCTCAGGAAAGGCGCCGCCGACAAAGCCAAGGAACTCGGCTACACCGTCGACTACCAGGGCGTGGCCACGGAATCCGAAGTCATGGGCCAGGTCAACCTCTTCAACAACATAGTCGCGACGAAGCCCGCCGGCATCCTCTGCGCCGCGATTGACGCGAACGCCATGCAGCCAGCCGTCAAAGCGGCCATGGACGCGGGGGTTCCCGTGGTGATGGTCGACGCCACTATCGCCGACAAGACGATTCCGGTCGCCAACATCACGGCGGACAATTACCAGGGCGGCCAGCTCGGCGGCGAACTCCTCGCGAAAATCCTCGGCTACAAGGGGAAGGTCGCGAACCTCGGGATTTCCGCCGGTTCCCACACCGGT
>JAVBQR010000112.1:0-24495 GCA_031548865.1 Planctomycetota bacterium | reverse complement strand
GAGGGATTGAATGCGGCTGGTGACGGTGCCGCCCTCCTCCTCCTGGGGGTCGCGGAGATCGTCGTTGGCGAAATAATCGCCGGTGGGGCTGGCGTTCGCGCCGGCGGCGGGCACAACGGCTAATGCGGCTTCGCCCTGCACACCTGGCCTCGTGGCGCTGGCGGCGTTCTGGCCGGCGGCGCTGACGGCGGCGGGGAGGCCGGATACCGCCGCCCCGAGTTTGTCGAGGGAATCGGCCAGGCGGTTGAAGGCTTGTTCGCTGCGCACGCTTTGCCGGCGGTTCTGGTCGAAGGCGTCGATGGCGAGGTAGGCGGCGAGGCAGACGACCGCGAGATTTACCAGGGTGAGGATGGCGCCGAGAATGGGATGTTGCCGCATGGGTCAGATTCTCCGTCCTGTTAAGGGCTTGATTTGCCCGTTTCGTAACCATATCATAAGACAATAACCGTGCAACTCAAGGATAAGCTTCGCGCCGCCTGGTTTTTTGCCTGTCTTTTGGCGATCCGCCCGGTATAAGGTGAAGGATATCGCCGCCGCATTTTTGATCCGCCAAGGAGATTTTCATGACAAACGCCCTGCCGCTGGCCTTTTTCAGCATGCCCGGAGGCTACGAGTGGCTTATCATTGGTCTGGTCGCGTTGCTTCTGTTCGGGAAACGTCTCCCGGGCGTGGCGAAGTCCTTGGGGCAAGCCATGCACGAATTCAAGTCCGGATTGAGCAGCGGAATCGATCCGGGAGAGGAAGGAAAGGCGGACGCCGCTAAAAAGGATGTCGCGAAAATGGCGGAGAACGCCGCCGCCCCAGCCCACAAAAATGATGACGGCAATGCAGCCTCGTGAGCGAAGCAACCTGCCGGACCATCCAACAAAGACACCCCGAGCGATGCGAACTACCCGGCGTCGCCGCCATAACAAAACCAAGGGCAAACCAGCGTGAACTGGTCTGCCCTTTTTAATCTTCCGAGGAGGGGAAGAAGTTTATTGCGTTTGGGTATCCGGTCGATTTGCCGCTTGGCATACATCACTGGCCGGAACCTTACCTTCGGAAGCCGCCGCCATGGAATCCGCCGCCATGGAACCCGCCACCATGGAAGCCGCCACCACGGAAGCCGCCGCCGAAGTGAGCGCCACCGAAGTGGCCGCCGCCGTAGTGGGCGCTGAAGCCGCCGCCGGAGATAACCGGAGCTGGCGCCGGACGGAAGCCGCCACCGGCAATCACCGGAGCAGGCACCGGGCGGAAGCCGCCTCCGGCGGGAAACGCCGGGCCGGGACCGACCGGTAGGCCGCCGCCTGCCCAAGGTCCGGGAGGAGGTCCGGGCGGATGGGGTCCGGGAGGACCCGGAGGGCCGGGAGGTCCCGGAGGATGGGGCCAAGGGCCGGGCGGTGGCGGGGGATGCGGTCCGGGCCAGGGTCCGGGTGGCGGCGGGGGATAATGCCAGCCCCAGTCGCCGAAATAGAATGGGAAGCCGAGGCCGAGGTAGAAGCCGCCGTCGTCGTCGTCGTAATCGTAGTTATAGACGTTGGTGGTGGTTTCGGGCTCCACATAGGTGGTTTCGGGCTCTACATAGGTGGTAGTACCGGGATCCACATAGACGGTGGTGCCGTCGTCGGTGGTGGTGGTGCCGTCGGTGGTGGTAGTGGTGCCGTCGTCCTCCAGATAGATCGGGTTTCCGTTGCTGTCGAGGTAGTATTCCTGGGCGTATCCAGGGCCGTTGATAAAACAGAGCAACGCAAAGAGGGGCAGGGCAAAGACGTATTTCCTCATGCTTTATCTCCAATCGCCTGACCGGGGAGTACGCCCGGCCGCGGGCGAATTAAACGCGGCGGGGCGGTTTGTCAAAAGAAGATGCCTACGCGGAATTCGCTTTTGAAGTCGTAGACTTTGTATTGTTTGACGATGGGAATGCCGATTTCCAGGCTGGTGATGACGTTTTTCCGGACCATTTTGCCGATCAGGAAATTCGCCGGGATAAACCAGCGGCCGGTGTCGCGCAGACGCTTCTCCCCAAGATTGTAGCGGATGTCGGTGGAAGGGAAGAGGTCGATGAACCAGTTGTTCCTGAGGGGAATGTTGATGACCGGGGCAAACTGGAGTTCATTGGTCGGAGTGGATGTGCCCCGGGCCGAGGCGAAATCCTTGGCCCAGCGGGCGGCGAGGGCAAACCAGCTTCCCTTGAGAATGTTGTCGGTGGCGACGCGGGCGGCGACGAGGGGGACGATTTGCCAGCGCCCGCTGCCGGTGTTGTCGCGGGTGTCGGTGGGCATGACCAATTGCGCGCCAACCGCCCAGGCGAATCGTTCATTTACGACGTTGATGAGGCTCCCCTGTACCAGGACGTCTCCAAGACCGAAACGATAGGCGCCGTTCGGGTTGTCGGCGGCGCGGACATTGCTGACCAGGAGCGGCACGTCCATGCGGGTGTTGAATTTCCAACGGGGGGAAATAGTGAAGGGTCGATCGCAACGCAAGGTGAAGATGTGGTTGTCGTCCCGGTCGTCTCCCGTGGAAACGTTTTCATATTGATAGCGGATATCGAAGCGGGCAACAGGCCTGGTCAGGTCCTGCCCATTATTTACCTCCCCTCCCGAAACTTCACCGGCATCCTGTTCCGCCGACCACCCGGCGCCAGCCGGCAAAACCCAGGCTACCAGAACGGCCAAGACAGAAGCCAGCAGAAAACGATCCCCGATCATGATCCTCGCCTCCTCCTTTATTTCTCTGAAATCGCCGCGCTTCCCGGTCGCGGCGTTACCTGGTTTACCTATACAGTTAACAAATCGACAGTAATTAAACGCCTACTACTCCTTTATGTCTCTGGATTGATGAACGCCGTTGAAAAAATCAGAAAAAATGTGAATGATGCCCGATGATTGGTATCGAGCGTTAAGTTAGCTTGTTTGCGGTTCAAAAGGTAAAGGTCAAATTGCAGGCGGTCATGTTTCCTTGGGCGCCGGCGCGATTTTTAAACTCCCATAGGGAACGCAGCTGTATTTGCGCTTTGAGTTTGGGGATATTCAGAACGATTTCCGGACCGATGGCGTTGGCACGGTTCATTTCGGCGGATGCGCCGGTGCCGCGATCCCGGGTGATCTGCCAGGAATTGTAGCCGGTGACTCCGAGCTGCCAGTTCCCCAACTGCCGGCCCAGCCCCCATTCAAAATGGAACTGTTGTCCCGGAGTGATACCGGTGTGGCGTTGCCGGAAGTTGAATTCGTAATGGAAGCCGATGGCAAAATTCCATTTGCGGGCCTGGTCGAAATAATAGGTAAAGGCGAAACCGGGCGAGATGGTCAGGTAGCCTTTGCCGGGCGAGGTGGGGTCGCGGGGGTTGTAACGGCCGGTGGGAAGAAAAAAGCCTACGCCGGCGGCGACATCGAAGTGCGAGGTGTGCCAGGCGATGAGCGCTTCCGGGATGATATCCGAAAGTCCGAAGCTGCGGGTTTTGGCGTCGATGACGTGGTCCCATTCGTGGTAGTTCGGCAGCGGAATGTTTAGTTCCTTCTTAACATGCATTTTGAGATAAGCCAAGGGAATGCTGACGTCGGCGATTAAATTTCCTCCGAGGATCTTGAGGTTGGAGGAATAGATGAAGCGGTGGACATTGAATGCGCCGAGGAAAGAGAACTGGTCGAGGTTTACCCTGTCTCCCGAACCGTTGCGGATCTTGGAAGCGGAATAAACCAGGTTATACATGCGATAGTAAAACCCCGGCGGGGGCAGGGTCGCCACCATCAGCCCTTCCGAACCGTTCAGGAAATGCGGCGTACTGGCGGTAGCATTATTCGTGGAAATTAGGCTGACGCCGAGCCACAACAGACAGACCGCGGCGGCGTAGCGAAATTGGCTCATGGTTTCCCCCTTGAAATGGAAAACAGCGTTAAGTTTCATAGTTCGCGTATTATGCCAATATGCATGCGCAAATTCCAGCAAAAAATGTTAAAAAATCGCGATTATACTCACAGTTAAGTGGTATATTATTATGGTATAATTAAACGTAAACTTGATTATCAGTGGAAAGGCGTGAAGATTTGCTTGGCGTGCGGGTGTCTTGCGGAAAGCCTATGTCCGCTACCAGTCCCATTCTGGTGAACTGCGGCTAAAGTTGGAGCGGGATCGCCTTTTTTATTGCCTTGACCAGGGAAAAATGCATAATTCTGAAGCGTTACCTTTACGGGAAGCACTTCCGCAAAAGTAACATGAGTATAGGTTTATATATTTTGTGGACTTATATTGGAAATCAAACGGCGGTTTTGCTGGATTTCCTGCACAAGCCCACTGGAGAGGGTCAGGCATGGCGAAGTTGCGGATCGTGGAAGGTCCCCTCTCCGGTACCGAATTCGTCCTCGGCAATCAATCCGCCGTCGTCGGCCGCCATGTCGATTGCGCCATTCCCATCCCCGACCCCAAAGCCAGCCGCAACCATGCCGAATTCATCCCCGACGCGGGCGATCAATTCACCATCATGGATCTCGGGTCCTCGAACGGAACTTTCGTAAACGGCATACAAATTCCCCCCGATGTCCCCCGTCTCCTCGCCGCCGGCGACGAAATCCGTATCGGGCAAAACACCTTCCGCTACTTCTCCGGCGACGCCCGCATTCCCGACCTGAACATCCCCGGCTATATCCTCGAGGACATTCTCGCCGAAGGCGGCATGGGCTCGATTTTTCAGGCCCGCAACATCGAAACGGGACAACCTGCCGCCATCAAGATTCTCCATCCCGGCTACGCCAAACACGAGGAGTTTGTCGGGAGGTTCATTCAGGAGGCGCGGGCGGCCGGACGCCTGTCCCACCCCAACATCATCAAGGTCTACAACGTAGGAAAGACCACCAACGGCCGCTATTATTTCACCATGGAATTGGTGAAAGGGCCGACCCTGACCCAGAAAATCCCCCTCCTCACCACCCGCGAGGTGGCGAAAATTTTCTACGAAATCGCCGACGCCATCGATTACGCCCACAAGCGCGGCATCATCCACCGCGATATCAAACCGGACAATATCCTCATCGGCCAGGACGGCGAACCGAAGCTGACCGACCTGGGAATCGCCGTTCTGGATCAAGCCACCGTGGCCCAGTCGGGGCCGCGTGTTCTGGGGACCCCCCACTACATGAGCCCCGAACAGGCGGCGGGGAAAAGTATCACCGTCGCGACAGACATTTATTCCCTGGGAGCTACCTTCTTCCACGCCTTCTCCGGCCAGCCCCTATTCGACGCCCCGGATCCCCAGCAGATCATGATTAAGCATGTGCGTGAGAAACCGCGCCGCCTCGCCGAGGCGGCGAGACAGATTCCGGTTACCATCGCTGCGGTGGTGGACAAATGCCTGGAAAAGGCGCCGGAAGACCGTTACCTCGATGCGGCGCGCTTGCGTAGCGCCTTGGCGGCGGCGGTGAACAGGAGTTATCCGGGGCTTCTGCCTGAGCGGGTGAGGGAAAGGCGGGGGATTTCCTTGCGCTGGTTACTACTACTGCTGCTATTGGGGGCGGGATTGGCGGCGGCGGTTTATTTTTTGTGGGATTGGGTTTAGCCCGGCCTACCGATAAGCGGCCCCACCGTGCGGCTGTACACCTCCGCCAGGTAAGCGTGGCCCTCCGCATTCGGGTGCAGGCCGTCCAGGTAGAACGCCTCTCCCCCCTTCGGACCATTCCGCCGCTCCTCCACCGCAGCCCAAAAGTCCACCAGCGGCAGCTTGAAGGTATTAGCGAAAATCCGCAGCCACTCGGTATATTCCCTTTTCATTTCCTGGGCCGCGAAGAAGTCCACCAGTCCCGCCCATTCCGCCGGCGTTTCCGCAACCTCCATGGGAATCGGCGTGCAGATAATCGGCCCCAATCCCCGCGCCGAACACTGATGCGCCATAGCCGCCAGATTGGCCCGGGCCGGGCGGTCGTCCTGGCCGAAATAAATGTCGTTAGAACCGCCAAGCAGGCTGATCCGTTCCGGACGGTTCGCCTCCAGCTCCCGGTGCAGGCGGGAGAGCATGCCGCCGGTGGTGTCGCCGGGGACGCCCCGGTTCACCAGTTCCACCCCCAGGAGCCGACCGGCCAAGGTCGTCCAGGCGGCGTTTCGCGGCACCCCCGTACCGAAAGTCAAACTGTCCCCGAGGCACAAAATCTTCATCGCCGTTTCCTTGCTGTCCGCTTCAATGCACTTCCGAAAACGAAAACCCCGGCGAACCGCAGGTCGCGCAATAATTGGGCATTTCGGTGCCGGCAAACATCACTCCGCACGAACCGCACAGGAAATAACAGGTCGCCCGGATGTCCCCGACCCCGTTCCCCAGCTCCCTTTCCGCCTTGGTGAGGAGACCGGCGAAAACCTTTTCCGCCCCCGCCACCCCCACCATGACCCGCATCATCAGGAGATCGTTCGCCGCGTCCGCCGCCGCCACCCGTTTGGTGAGGATTTCCTTGCCGTCCCCGTCCTCAAAGGACAAAATCGTCGCCGGATCCTTTTCCAACAGCCGGTAGAGGATGCGCGCCTGCGCCAGGTAACATTCCGCCCCCGCCCGCAGCAGCCGGGCCATTTCCGGCCGCCCCGCCGCCGTCTCCTGCTCTTCAGCCCGCAAGCGCATTGTGGTGTAGTTGCGGCACTGCACCCGGTAGATTTGCTCGAGGATGTCCTGCAATTCGGTCTTTTCCGCCAGTCCGTGGCTGGAATCCAGGTGGCGCATCTCGATAACCGGCCTGCCGTCCCGGCCGATGGAAATTTCCAGGGCGTGGTGCTGGGGGGTGAGGACCCTTTCCATGCTGCGGATGTTCGCGCCGCCGCCGCCGGTGACCACCAGCCTGAGGCCGTCGATGTCGTCCTCGAAATAGCTGTGGGCGTGGCCGCAGAGCAGGAAAGAAATGCGGCTGCGCCAAATGCCCAACACCTCCTCGAACCGTGCCCATTCCTCCGCCGACAGGGAATCGCCGGAAATCCGGTTCGGGGGAGGGACATGGAAGGAGAGGATAATGGGGCGTTTTTCGCTCAGAGCCATCGTCTCCCAGAAGAAACGCAGCGTGTCGTCCGAGAAGCGCCGCTCGGAATTGTCCAGCAGGATCACCATGAATTCGTCAGTGATTATGGCCCGGTCGGCATGGCCGAAATAGGCCGAGAAATCGGGGCCGTCGTGGATGCCGCGCATGACGTGCACCGGGCGTTCGGAGTAGCGGTCGATGAAGCGGGCGATGCGCAGGTAATAGGGATCCCTGCCCAAGGGCGAAATATCCCCGAGGATGGTGACGAAATCGCCCTTCGCGCCGGAGAGGGCGATTTCAAAGTACTGGAGTGCGTTTGCGCCGTAGCCGTCGGAGCAGGGGCAGCCGATGACGGTGAAGGATTTGGCGTCCAGTTCCTGGATCAGCGGCGAGACGGGTTTGACGATCAAGGAGGGATCCTCGTGATGCGACTGCTGGATTTGCGGAAACCGCTTCCGCAAATCCAGCCAGTTTCCCGGAAACGGAGCCGCGCGTTACCGCGACTTCCTGCCGCCGGCCTTGGCGGCCCGGCGCGCCTGCGCCCGGAGCGGCAAGCCGTGGAGATGTACGAAGCCGGTCGCCAGGGTCTGGTCGTAGGCGCCGCGGTCGTCGTCCATGCTGGCCACCATCGGGTCGTACAAACTCGCCGGGCTGGTGCGGCCGACGATGGTGATGTTACCCTTGTACAGTTCAACGCTGATTTTCCCGGTGACGTAGCGCTGGCTTTCCTCCACCATCGCCTTCAAGACCGCCATTTCGTCGGAGAACCAGTAGCCGTTGTAAATCAAACCCGCCATGCGGGGAACCAGCGAATCGCGCAGGCTCATCACCTCGCGGTCCATGGTCATGCCTTCCAAATCGCGGTGCGCGGCGAGGAGTATGGTGCCGCCCGGTGTCTCGTACACCCCGCGGCTCTTCATGCCTACGTAGCGGCTCTCCACCATGTCCACCCGGCCGACGCCGTGCTTGCCGCCGAGGCGGTTCAGCGTTTCCAGGAGTTTCACCGGGGCCATTTTCTTGCCGTCCAACCCCACCGGGACGCCCTGCTCGAAGTCGATGGCGACCTGTTCCGGTTTCGCCGGTGCCTTCAGGGGGTCGACGTTGAGTTCGAACATGTCCGCGAGGGGCCGGGCGTTGGGGTCCTCGAGCATTCCCGCCTCGAAGGAAATGTGCAGCAGGTTTTCGTCCGACGACCACGGCTTCTTCACCGTCGCCTTTACGGGAATGCCGTGTTCCTTGGCGTAGGCGATGGCTTCGGTGCGGCCTTTAATCACCGAGGTGAAGGATCTGTCCCGCCAGGGGGCGATGACCTTCAGGTTGGGGGCGAGCGCGGCGGCGGTGAGTTCGAAGCGGACCTGGTCGTTCCCCTTGCCGGTGGCGCCGTGGGCGAATACGGTGCACTTCTCCTCCTTCGCCGCCTTCACCATCGCCTCGGCGATACAGGGGCGGGCGAGGCTGGTGCCGAGGTGGTAGCGGCCTTCGTAGAGGGCGGACATGCGGATGGCGGGGAAAACGAAGTCCTTGACGAAATGTTCGCGGACATCCTGGACAATCGCTTTCTTCGCGCCGCTTTGCAGTGCTTTTTTCTTGAGGGCGGCGAAATCCTCGCGTTGCCCGACGTCGGCGGCGAAGCAGACGATTTCCGCGCCCTGGTCGGCGAGCCAGCGGCAGATTACCGAGGTGTCGAGACCGCCCGAATAGAGGAGGATAATTCTTTCGGCCATGCTTTGTTTCCTTTGCAGTCGTTTCCGGTTCATGAAATAGAGAGTTTGATTTGGATGTCGCGCGGCTGGAGCGGCATTATAGAATAACAAATGACCGCGACCGGCGCAAGTGAGGCATGTGGGCTTGGAGCTTAAATTCTCAACTTTCAGCCACGCTCTTCGGCTTCGACACGAATTCCACCGACAGGGCGAGCATGGAGTTTTCCGGCCGGACGGTGTGATCGTTCTCCCGGTTCACGCAATCGAAAATGGCTTTGGCCAATGGCGCCTGGCGCTTCTTCATTTCCAGCACCTCCTCGACGGAACGCAGGAACCAGTGCGTCGGCGGCGGCACTCCCATCAGGTTCTTGGCGTTATAGAAACCTTCGGTGACGCAGAACAAGGCCTGCCCGGGTTGGAAATGGTACTCGTCCTCGCGAATGTCGGGTTTGTCCACCATGCCGAGGAAGGTCGAACCGGTGGCGGTGATGTTGTCGATGGCCGCTCCCGGGCCACAGAGCAGCATGCCCAGCCGCCCCGCCTTCGCGATCCGCAATTTCCCCTGCCGCACGTCGACATGGAACAGGGCCAAACTGGCCTGGTGCGCCCGGCGCCTTTCCTTTACCAGCAACTGGTTCACCTCGCGGAGTACTTCGCCGAGGCAGTTCATGTCGTGCATGGCCACGTGCACCATCTTCATGATGCTTGTCACCTCGAGGACCGTCCGCAGCCCCTGGCCGCTGCAACAACCGACCATCCCCAGGAGGGAACCGTCCCGCTTCGGGACGAAGTCGAAGAAGTCGCCGCCGGCGTCGAGGGAACGGATGAATTCGCAACCGAGGCGGAGGTGCGGGACCTGCGGCGGCGTCCGGACCAGCAGGCGGCTGGTAAGGGATTGGGCGAAGAAGATGTCCCTTTCCACCCTTTCGCGGCGATCGTTTTTGCGGATTCTCTCCACGTACGACATTACCGACAGGCTGCTCGCGAGAAGGGAGAACGCCTTCGCGGTCTGGGGCGATTTGGCGGTTTTACAGGTGACGGCGATGGCGCCGAGTTCGCGATCGTGGCTGAAGAAACGTTCCGACAGCACATTCGGGACGTCCTTCAGGAGTTCCTTCAGTTCATCCTGGAGGCTTTTCCTCTTGTTGAGGACCACCACCTCCGGGAAATGCCTTTCACCGCCGTAACCGGCGACGCGGTTCATGCGGTCGGGGTAATCGTCGACGATATACACCGCCACCGAATCGTAGCCGAGGTCGTGGAAGAGCGGGTTAATCGCCTCGAACATGCCCGGGGAAAACGGCTGGCGGTGCTCGAAGGTTCCCAATGATTCCTGGATAATGGTTAACGCATCGACCTTTTTCTTCATACAAGCCCTGTCTGTAACCCGGTTCGGAAAGCCGCCCGGAAGGACGAAACCGCCACGGCACGGAGGCGGAGCGGGCGGTCGTGCCGATTCCCATATTACCGTATTGTATACCGTATTTCGCAACCCGGCGGGAAAATTTCTTGCGTCGGCATTTGTCGGCATGTCGGCTCTTGCCAAGTCCGGGGGGAAACGGTAAAATCCGGAGAATATTGATTCGTGCGGCATTTCTTTCCCGGATGTCCGCCCGGAGCTTGTACCTACTGAACGCGATGGAAATAGACCCGCCGTCAGTAGCATTTGCCGCCGACCAGGATCGCCCCGCTCTAAAGGATGAGTTTCCATGCCAAATAAGAAGAACTCACTGTTGGAAAATTTACAAGACCTTTGCCGGGTGCCGTCGCCTTCCTTGCGCGAACGGGAAGTGGTCAAGGTTCTGGCCAAGAAGATCCGTGAAATCGGCTTCGAGCCGCTCGAGGACGATGCCGCCCAGGCGCTGGGAGGGGATTGCGGCAATATTATCGTCAAGGTGCCGGGAACCGGCAAGGGCGCCCGCCTGCTCCTGAGCGCCCATGTGGACACGGTGGAGAAACCGGGCGCGGTGCCGGCCAAGCCGGTGGTGGAGGGTGAATGGGTGTCCCGGGAAGGCGGCGGCATCCTGGGTGCCGACGACAAGGCGGCGGTGGCGGTCTTGTTGGAGGTGATGTCCCGCTTGGCGAAAGGCGACAAGAAACACGGCGACCTGGTGTTTGCGTTCACGGTAGCGGAGGAGATCGAGTGCCTGGGCGCGTCGGAACTGGACCAGGAGATTTACCTCGGTCTGGACGGCGGGGTGGTCCTCGACTATTCGCGCCCCTCGGAGATTGTCGTCGCCGCTCCCACCAAGGTGTCGTTCCGGATCACCGTGCACGGCATCGCCGGCCACGCCGCGTTTCCGGAGCGGAAGATTAACGCCGCCTACGTCATGGCCCAGACGCTGGCGCGCCTCCCGATGGGGCGGCTGGACGAATTCACCACCGCCAACCTGGGGATAATGCACTCGGGAACTGCCATCAACGTCATCCCCGGGACCGCCTATGCGGAATACGAATTGCGCAGCCACCGGAAGGATGTCCTGGATTTCCACGTCAAGCGGGTTATCGGCACGATTGAGGGGGTGGTGCGGGAGAATCGGGTTTTCGCGCTCGGTCCCGGCGGATCGGCCATGGGCGAGGATGTTCAGGGGGATCCGGTCGAGGAGGGGATTCGCATCCGCTATTCGCAGGTGGACGTTGACGTCGAGGTGGGTTACGAGGGGTATCGGGTGGACCACGGTTCGCGTTTGGTGGAGAAGGTGAAGGCGGCGGTGGCGAAGGCGGGTTTGCAGCCGGAATTGGTGACGGCGCAGGGCGGTTCGGACGCGAACATTTTCAATCGGCGGGGCTTGGAGTCGGTGGTTCTGGGGTGCGGGATGTACGGGGCGCACGGCCAGTACGAACGGGCGAATTTGGCCGACATGGCGAATTGCGTCGAGGTGGTGATGAATGTGATAACCGACAGCAAGCTTTCACTCCGGAGAAAGGCGAAATGATGCGGGTCATAACGCTGGAAGTGGGCGAGTTGGCGGCCTGCTGCTATATCGTCTCGGCGCCTGATGCGGTGGAGCATCCGGCGCCTTGTGTTGTAATAGACCCGGGTGCGGAACCGGCAAGGATAAGCCGCGAGGCCAGGAAGTTGGCTTTGCGGGTGGAGGCGGTGTTTTTGACCCACGCGCACGCCGACCACATCGGCGGGGTGGACGCGCTCCTGAAGGATTGGCCGGGGGCTTTGTTATATTGCTCCGCCGAGACCTCCAGGCGGGCGGGGGATCCGCAACTGAATCTGAGTGTTTATCTGGGCGGGGGGATTACGGCGGGCCCGGCGGGGCGGATTCTCAAGGACGGCGAGGAGTTTTCGGCGGCTGGGTTTAAGTGGCGGGCGGTGGAGATTCCCGGCCACGACCCGGGGGAGATGGTATATATTCTCGGGGACGGCCGGACAGTGTTTACCGGTGACGTTTTGTTTCAGGGTTCGATTGGCAGGAGCGATTTTCCCGGGGGCGACATGCAGGCCTTGGTGTCGGGGGCGCGGGCGCTTTTGGAGGGTTTACCCGGGGAGGGGGTGATTTATCCCGGCCACGGGCCGTCCACGCGGGTGCGCGACGAATTGGGGACGAATCCGTTTTTGCGTGGTTTGGCGTTTTAATGGACTTTTCGAAGAAATCGAGCAGACCGCCGCTCGATTTCTTTGAAAAATAAACCCCATGTTCGAATGGGTTTTGTTTTCATCAGGTCTAAGGCCCCTAAGAGTCCACAATTACGATATTCGCTATCTTTTCCCGTTTGAGAGTGAAACGGTAGGTGAACGGCAGCGGACTTCCTGGGAAATCGCCTTTGACCATAGTTTCAACGACTATGACCTCGCCGTCCCGCCGCCAAGCGGAGATTGATGTAGAGAGGGCGAATTGTTCGTGAATTCCCTTTATCCACTCCTTGACCTTACCGGCTCCTTCGATCCGGTCGCCTTCGCCCATATCCTCGACAACCACCTCCGGCGCGAGGCAGGCATCGAGCAATGCCGCATCGAAAGAATCCTTGGCTGAAAAGTAGTTCGCGATTTGCACGGGAATCGGGCTGACCATGGACACCCCTTTTTAATAGTTGGTAAAAGTTCAATTGTTTGATTATAGCGAATCTGGCCTGAGAGACAAAATAATGATGCACGCCGTGCGATTATTGGTAGAATGTCGTCTCGTGCGTTAAGTTCCATACATTCACCCAGGAGATCTTATATGCCCATAAGCCGTATCGCCTCGTACCCCCTCGCCCTCATCCTCCTCATCACCCTTGCCCTGCCAATCGCGGCAGCCGACTCCGCCGCAGCCGTCAAACCGCCGGCCGACCTGGTCGCCGAAATCTCCATCAAATCCCCGATGAATCTTCTTCAGGCTTTGGACGCCTATGTCGCCGCCGCGACCAAGAAGACGACCAGCCAGCTCCCGCCCGGGTTCCTGATCATGCTTTCGCAACTGTACCTGCCGCTCCCCTTGGACACCTGGAACACCGAAGAACCGGCACAAATCCTGATCCTGCCCGCCACCAGCGGCGAGGACATGGCCTTCGTCGGCGTGTTCGGCATCAAGGACTTCACCGTCTTTGTCGATTCCCTGCAGGAATACGATTGGGTGCTCGGTGGAGCGCAGGACAACGCCGGCTTCACCGCAGTCCGGCCGGCGCTCCTCCCGAACGGCAAAGCGCTTACTTTTGCCGACCTGGGGCAAGGCCGCGCCGCCGTCGCTGAAAACCTCGAACAAATCAAAGCCGCCCTGGCCGGCGGCAAAGGGCTCCCCACCCATCCCGGCGACGCCGACATCACCGTCCGTTCCGATCTGGAAGGCAACAACCGGCAGTTCGTCCAGAGTATCGTCAGGCAACTGGACAATGTATTCGGTAAAATGTCGAAGGATCTGAGCCTGAACGGCTTCAATCTCGAAACAATCGCCGGCAGTGTTGCCCTCATGAAGGATTTGGCCGCCCTGGCCGGCCGCGAAATCGGAAAAATCCGCGAAGCCGCCTTCGACCTGTACGTCACCCCCAAGCAAATCAGCTTCGATAGCGGCGCCTCCTTCGGGCCTGGTTCGCTGCTCGGCGAAGTCGCCGCCCATGCCGCCCGTAAACCCGCCCTCGACATAAGCCTCGGCGAACGCTTCGGCGTCGGTCCCCTCTCCGTCGCCGTGAATATTGCTCCGGATCAGATCGTCGCCGACGCCTACCGCCGAATTAACGAATTCAACCGCGAATGCGTGCGGAAAGTTTTTCCCGCTTACGCCGACGAAGCCGCCGCCCTCGGGCAACGCTATTTCGAGCTTAAACCCGGCAATTCTGCCATCGCGAATTACCTGAAGGAAGGGCGCCAGTTCAATCTCACCCTCATACAGCTCGCCGACCCGGAAGCAGCCATGCGGCTGATGGTCGAGTCCGCCGGCATCCTCGACAAAATGCTGGCGGAAGCGGTAACCGATCCCCGGCTGAAAGTGCAGCTGGCTGGCCAGCCGCAAACCGACGGCGCCAGACAGTGGTGGGAATTCCAGGCCGTTTTCGCCGACCCCGCCCGCTGGGAGGAAATCGTCAACAAAGCGCTTCGCCAAGGCGATAATATCGCCATCACCCCGCTGCGCATCAGCCCGTTCTTCCGCGCCTTCTTCGCCCCCGTGCCCGGCGCGTTGGCGATTGCCATCGGCGAACTCTCGAACGACGAGTTCAAGGGACTCATCGACGAACTGCAAAACAAACCGGCCCAGCCGCTCCTCGACCTCCCCGCCATCCGTGCGGTCCTGAACGACTTGAACCCGAAGCAGGGCTCGGTCGGCGTAGTCGACGCCGCCAAAATCTACCAGGTCTTCGCCACCCAGGTCATCCAGGACATGACCATGGTGTTTGGCCAGGAACATGCCGACGCCTTCCGCGCGATGCGGGATAAAATGGCCCTGGCCAGCGCGGCAGACGGCAGTGGGCTCGGTTTCAGCATCGGTACGCAACAGGATCGCCTGACCGGCCGGCTGGTCGCCCCGGCGGCGGCGGTGAACACGATTATCCGCGAACACGAATCCTTCGAAAGCCTCCGCCGCGAAGCGCTCCGGAAAATGTTCGAGGACAGCGAAAAGCAGGGCGTCGACACGCTTCCCCCCGAGAGTCTTGACGAACAGGGGCCGGAAGAAGATACTATTCCCATGGAAGTTGAGGAAGATGCGGATTATTCGGAAGCGTCATAACTGAACTTTTGCAAAGTGGCGATTTAACCGCCAATCGCCACTTTGCAAAAATCGTTTTTGCCCGAATTTCAAGGGTTTTTGATTTTACAAAATCGCCATTCGGCGGTTTGAATGGTGATTTTGCAAAAGTCCAGTCATAACACCTTATAATGCCATAAAATGCCATGATGGTTCATAATTTTACGAGACACTAGGAGAAACAATGCGCAAACTCACCCTTACCCTGCTCGCTCTCGGACTCTTCGCGGCCACCGCCGCCGCCGCCGCCGATTCCACCCAAATCCCCAACCGCCTCCCGCAAGCCAAAGTGGGCGAATGGGTTCTCATGCAAAACGTCTCCGGCGACAACCAAGGCGACAAGGTGAAAATCACCGTCACCAAGGTCCAGGACGGCGCGGTGACGGTAAAGCGGGAACGCCTCGATGCCGACGGCCAGGTCACGGACGTCAAGGAACACGACATGAATCTGGCGAAAATCAACGATCGCGTCGCCGACCTCCAGAAGAAGGCGAAGTCCATCGGCAAGGAAACGATCTACATCAAGGATCAACCGGTCGAAACGGTGGCGGTGGCCTGGGACGGCGACGACAACGACGACAAGAAGGCCGGCCGCCAGTTCAAACTCTGGGTCTCCCCGAAGTTGCCGATCGGCGGCATGGCCAAGAGCTGGTCGTCGGACAGCAAATTCCCGTCTTACGAGGTGCTCGATTACGGTTTCTAGGTTGGGCTCATGTACGAGAAATACTGGAAGCTCCAGGATAACCCTTTCCGGAACACTCCCGATCCGCATTACTTCTACTTCGCGCGCCAGTACGAGGAAGCACTGGCGCGCGCTTTGTACGTGGTGACGGAAGGCCAGGGCGCCATGCTCCTGACCGGCAGTTGCGGTTGCGGAAAAACCTTACTCACCCGGGTCCTCGTCGACGAGCTCGACCCGGCCAGGTTCGAGGTGGCGCTCATACCCTACCCGAACCTCGAGCCCCAGGAGCTTCTTGGCGAGATCCTCCGCCAGTTCGGATTCAATATCGCTGGACTCAGCAAACCGGAAATGGTGGAGCGGATGGAAGGTTTCCTTCTCGCCAACCATCAAAGGGGCGCCCGGACCCTGGTGATTGTCGACGAAGGCCAGGCGGTCCACAACGACGCGACCCTGGAGGAAATCCGCCTGCTCCTGAACTTCCAGCAGGACCGGAGTTTTTTCCTGAGCCTGATCCTGGTGGGGCAGCCGGAACTGCGGCAGCGCATCGAAAGCTTGCCGCAACTGTCGCAGCGGCTCACCGTCAAATACCATTTAAGGGAACTGTCGCTGGATGAATCGCGGAACTACCTCCGCCATCGCCTCGAAGTCGCCGGCGGCAACAACGAAATCTTCACCACCGGCGCCGAAAACCTGATTATCGAATCCGCCCGCGGCGTCCCCCGGAACCTCAATTTCATGTCGGATTTGGCTCTCCTAACCGGCTTCGGCAAGTCGGCGCCCCTGGTCGACGAAGACGTCGTCGAAGAGGTCCTTTACGATCGCAAAATGGCGGAGGAAAGCCCGTAGCAGGCCGTCTTTGGAAAAATTTCGGTAGCGGAACGCGGCTCCGGACACTGTACCGCCGCAAACTTCCCTCCACCGTCATCCCGGCGTCTCTGCATCGAACCGGGGTGACGATCTTAGGAGGTATGCGATGTAGAGGGTTTGGAGGCGCGTTCAGCTCCCGCAATTTATCATAAGACGCCCTACTTGGATTCCGGGCGGTCCACCGTCGAATGACAGGCCAGTAATGAAAGACATTCAATCACAGGAGGACACCCGGGATATCCCAATCGATCTCGTCGGCGTCCATGGACTACAATACCCCATAACCGTGCGGGATCGCGAGCGGCAGCGGCAAAGGACGATAGCCGAGATTTCCCTTTCCGTTTCCCTGCCGCGGCATTACAAAGGGACGCATATGTCCCGTTTCATCGAAGTCGTCCACGAGCATCACGACCACATCGAAATGGAAACCTTGCCGTCCATCGTGGCCATCCTCCGCCAGCGCCTCGAAGCGGAGCGCGCCCGGGTGGAAATCCGTTTCCCCTATTTCATTCCCCGCGCCGCCCCCGTTTCCGGCCAGACCTCCCTCATGTCCTACCAATGCCATTATTTCGCCGAGGCGAGCGAAGACCGGGACGACTACCTGGTCGGGGTCCGGGTTCCCGTCACCACCCTTTGCCCCTGTTCCAAGGCCATATCCGAATACGGCGCCCACAACCAGCGGGGTTACATCGACCTGGACATCCGCACCGGGAGAACCAACCGGGGCCTCCCCAAGATGGTCTGGATCGAGGAACTCATCGACGTGGCGGAAAAAGCCGGCTCCGCGCCGGTTCGGCCGCTCCTGAAACGCGAAGACGAACGCGCCCTCACCATGCAGGCTTACGACAACCCGGCTTTTGTCGAGGACGTGGTGCGGACGGTCGCGGCGGCTTTACGCGGCGACGAGCGGGTGGTGTGGCTGAAGGTCCGGGCCGAGACCCTGGAAAGCATTCACGATCACAGCGCTTTCGCCCTTATTGAATGGCCTGCATATTCTCGGGAGTCGCATGATGGACAACGATGTTAAAAACCCCTCCGGCGACAAGACGGAACGCCGCCCGCATTTGGGGATTCATTTCCGTTGCTGCCACGTGTACAGTTATATTTACAAAAACAAGGACGGTTCGGCCTATGTCGGGCGCTGTCCCCGCTGCGGGAAAGTCCTGAAAGTTAAGGTGTCGAACGACGGCAGTGGCAGCGGCCAACGTATTTTTCAGACCAACGGCTGAGTTTTCCAGGCAAGGCAAAGGTTCCCGGATGGCGGAAGTGTGGCAGGTGGCGAAAAGCACCAGGGTGTGCGCGGCCGGAGGGGGGGAGATTCCTCCGGAGGTGCCGTTCTACTCGGCGCTCGTGGAAGGCGAGAACGGTTTCGAGCGGCGCGACTATTCGGCCGCAGCCTGGCCCCAGGTCGACCGGACGCCCTTCTTTTCCTACTGGAAGAACAAGGGCTGGTCGCCGAATCCGGACCGCCGGCCGCCGGTGGACTACGAGCGCCTGCTGGCCTTTTTCGACCGGTTGGAAGGCGCGGAAGAGGACGGCAAGAAGCTGCTCCGCTACGTGCTGGCCCTGGTGTTGGTGCGTAGGCGGCGCTTACGCCTGGACGACATGAAGCGTGAAGAGGACGGCGACCGGCTGGTTTTGTTCGACCGCCGCGACGGCGGTAAAACGCTTACGGTGCTGGCGCCGCAGGCGAGCGATGAGGATTTAAAACGCGCCCAGGAACAGCTGCAACAGCTCTTCGACGCCGATCTGGGCGAGTGAGGCTCTTCCTCACGCGAACCCGCGCGGGTGCGATTTGTGCCAGTTCCAGGCGCTGGAGACTATTTCCTCCAAAGCGGCCTGCTTCGGGTCGAAGCCTAGAATCGTCCGCGCCTTGTCGCTGGACGCCACCAATTGATCCGGGTCGCCAGGGCGTCTGGCCCCGAGTTTGGCCGGGATCGGCTGGCCGGTGACTTTGCGGCACATCTCCACCACTTCGCGAACGCTGAAGCCCACGCCATTACCGAGATTGAACACGTCCGACGCCCCGCCCTTCAATAGATAATCCACCGCCGCCAGATGCGCTTGCGCCAGGTCCATCACGTGGATGTAATCGCGGATGCAGGTCCCGTCCGGGGTGCGGTAATCCTCGCCGTAAATAGTCACCTCCTGGCGCTGGCCGTTCGCGACCTGGAGAACGATGGGGATGAGGTGGGATTCCGGCCGGTGGTCCTCGCCAATTTTACCGCTCGCGTGGGCGCCACAGGCATTGAAATAGCGTAACGAAACAAACCTGGGTCCGCCGGCCTTGGCCGCCCACTTGAACATCTTTTCCATGGCCAGTTTGGTTTCGCCGTAGGTGTTCGTCGGGTTGGTGGGGTCGCTTTCGAGAATCGGCACCCGCTCCGGCGCGCCGTAGGTCGCGGCGGTAGAGGAAAACACCACGTTCCCGACCCCGTTTTTGACCAGGCTTTTCAGCAAAACCAAAGTGCCGTAAAAATTATTGTCATAATACATCAGCGGTTTTTCCATGCTTTCGCCGACCAGGGAATTGGCCGCGAAATGGATCACCGCGTCGATTTTGTGCCGCTTCAGAATGTCGTCGAGAAACGCTTCGTTGCGAATATCCCCCCGTTCGAAACGCGCGTCGGGGTGGACCGACTCGACGTGGCCGGTTTGCAGGTTGTCCACCACCACCACCTCGCGGCCCTGTTCCAAGAGGGCGTAAACGATGTGGGAACCGATGTAGCCGGCGCCGCCGGGGACTAGGATGGCCATTGGGGTTTCCTTTTATGTGGTAAAATGTTGGTTCAAAAAGGCGGTTCAATAAAATCCGGCCGAATGGCCGGTTGCGGGGTTCCAAAGGGGGCGCAACCAGCCCCCTTGTGAAACGTGGTTATAGTTTTTTAATGGACAATGAAATTGTCTCATTAAAAAATTTCCTCTACGGAGCAAAGCGTCAGCGTGCTCCAAACTGAGCGGGATCAAAGAGGAAGTCGCGTCTGCATTGGCTACTATGCCTGGATCGGGGGGCCGGTAGTGGAAGGAGAGTAATTCCCTCATCCCTTTTGGAGAGATCCGGATGCAACAGCTAGGTGTTTTCGTTCCTCTTAATTACGCCATTTCATGGCGCCCGCCTGAGCGGGCGCCGCGCGGGGAAGGCATCGGGAGACGCGGCATCACCCCAGGTTGCATCCTCGTTTCTCCAAAAGGGAGGAGGGAATTATTATCGCTCCCCTACGGCCCCCCTCGATCGCGGCATAGTAACCGATGCAGACGCGTTCTTGATTGCCGATCCGACTCCGTTTGGAGCACGCTGACGCTTTGCTCCGTAGAGGAAATTTTTAATGAGACAATTTCATTGTCCATTAAAAACTATAACCGCATTTCAACAAGGGGGCTGGTTGCGCCCCCTTTGGAACCCTGCAACCAGCCATTCGGCTGGATTTTATTGAACCGATCTTTTACCGATCTTTTACCGCCTTTATCACATCACCCTGATGCAACCCGCGTCCCTAATGGACAGCACGTGGCAGCGCCCCTTCCCCAGGACCGCCTCCATCCTCTCCTTGAAGGATGACAACGTTTCCAGCGGCACAAACGCCTGCACCGTCCCGGCGAAACCGCCGCCGTGTACCCGGAAAGCGCCCCGGCCGGCCAATAATTCGTCGCACAGCCCCAGCGTCACCCCCACATCCTGACGCTCGGTCGCCCCCAACGGAAACACGTTCTGTAAATACATGTGGGAAGATCGGCCCGATTCCCCCACCAAAGCCAGAAAGGCCTGGACATTTCCTTCGGCCAACGCCTCCACTTCCTGTTGACAGCGCTCGTTGTCGGCATAAAAATGCAGCGCCCGCAGAACCGCCCGGTCGCCCGCTTCCTTCCTTATCGCCGGTATGGCGGCGAGAAACTCCTCCCGCCCGACTTCCCGCAGGAACTTTTTCCCGAAGTGATGCGCCACCGCTTCCATTTCCCGGGGAATGGGGCTGTATTCGTCGGTCATGTCGGCGTGGTCCGCCCCCGAGTCGATGATGCACAGGGCGTAACCCGCCGCCCGGAGGTCGAAGCTGACTTTGCGAATCAGCGGTTCGGAGATTTTCTTGAAGTCGATGAAACAAACCCCGCCCATCGCGCAGGCGACCTGATCCATCAGTCCGCAAGGCTTGCCGAAAAAATGGTTCTCGGCATAACGGCCGATGATGGCGGTCTCGACCGGGGTCACCACGCCGCCGGCGAACAGGTGATTGACAATCGTTCCCAGCATCACTTCAAACGCCGCCGACGAGGACAGACCCGAACCTTTGAGGACGTTCGAGGTCAGGCAGGCGTCGAAGCCGGTCACGGGGAAACCCCGCGCCTTGAACTGGGAGGCGATGCCTCGCACCAGCGCCCGCGAATCATTGAATTCGGCCGGATCCGGCTTCAGGTTATCCAGGGGAATCACCTGGCCGGGGAACCCTTCCGATTCGACGCGGATTTCCGGGCGGCCGTTCGGTCCGGCCACGCCGATAATGTCCAGGTCGACCGAACCGGCCAGGACGCAACCGTGTTGATGATCGGTATGGTTGCCGCCGATCTCGGTGCGGCCGGGGGTCGAGAACAAGGCGGCCCGGCCGTTCCGGCCAAAACGCTCGCCGAACCGCTCCAGCAATTTCCCGAAACGTTTCCCGCCCCCTTTCGCCCCCAGCGGGGTGCTTTTGTACAACGCTTCGACCTGGCCGGCAAGCTCGCCGGATGTCGCCGACGCGGCGAGTTCATGCCAGGATTTCAAGGCTGTTTCCAAGGTGCTCTCCCAATTATGCCAGAGCGCTTTAGTGTTTGCCGCCCGCCTGTCCGTAATAGGCCCCGGGCCCGTGCTTCCGTAGATAATGCTTCTGCAGAATATAGCCGGGAATCGTCGCCAGACCCGGCGCTATCGCGTTCGACAACAAGGCCATCCGCGCCACGCTCTCGAGAATCAGCCCGTTGTCGGCGGCGGCAAGCGCATTGGCGCCCCAGGCAAACGGACCGTGGCGGCTGAGTACCGCGCCGGGATATTCCAGCGGCTTCAAGCGGTTCTTCGCATAATGTTCGATAATCGAGGTCCCGGTTGCCGCCTCGTAATTCGCCGCGACCTCCTCTTCGGTCAGGGCCCGGATGCAGGGAATGTTCCCCGGGCAAAAATCGGCGTGGGTGGTGCCGTAACAAGGTATCGGAGAACAGGCTTGCGCGAAGGCGGTGGCGTAAGTGGAATGGGTGTGGACAATCCCGCCGACTTCCGGCCAGGCCTTGTAAAGTTCCAGGTGGGTCGGCGTGTCGGAACTGGGGCGAAGGTTTCCTTCGACCACCTTGCCGTCCAGGTCGACGACCACCAAATCCTCCGGCCGCATGTCCTGGTAGGAAACGCCGGAGGGCTTGATCAGCACCAGCCCGCGCTCCCGGTCGATGCCGCTGGCGTTGCCCCAGGTCAGGACCACCAGCCCGTTCTCGACCAGCATCGAATTCGCCCGGAAAACGCTTTGCCGCAGTTTGTCGAATGACATTTTCGGTATTACCTCCGCTGTTTGTAACGGTCGAAAATCACCGCGATAAGGAGAATGAGACCGCGCGCGACATACTGGTAGAAGGTGGGCACGTTCAGGAGGTTCATGGCGTTCTGGACAATGCCCATGATCAGGACGCCGGCCAGGGCGAACCAGATCGAGGCGATGCCGCCGGCCATGGAAATGCCGCCGAGAACGCAGGCCGAGATGACGTCCAGCTCGAAACCTTGCGAAGTCATGGGTTGGCCCGAGGTCATGCGGCTCGCCAGGACGATGCCGGCGAAGGCGGCCATGATGCCGTGGATGACGAAGAGGGAGAGCTTGTGCTTGGCGACCCGGATGCCGGAGAGGTTGGCCGCCTCTTCGTTCCCGCCGATGGCGAGGGTGTTGCGGCCGTAGGCGGTTTTTTCCAGGATGATGCCGAAGACGATGAAGCAGAAGACGGTGATGAAGACCGGGATGGGAATCCCTTGATCCGCCGGAACGGTCTTGTTGCCGAGGAGGAAGAACTGTTCCTGGGTGATGCCGACGGCGCGGCCGTCGCCGATGATGTAGCCGAAGCCGCGGGTAATCTGCATGGTGGCGAGGGTGGTGATTAGGGCGTTGATTTTGGCGTAGGCGATGGTCATGCCGTTCACCAGGCCGACCAGGAGGCCAATGGCCAGGGCGGCGGCGATGCCGATGGCGATGCTGCCGGTTTTATTGATGACCTGGGCCGCGACGACCCCGGAGCAGGCGATCACCGCCCCGCAGGACATGTCGAAATTGCCGCTCGCCAGCACCAGCATCATGGTGCAGGCCACCATGCCGGTCATGGAGACGGCAAGGGTGAGGGACTTCATGTTGAAGCGGCTGGCGAAGCCCGGCACGAACAGGGCGCAGGCGATCGCCAGGCCGACCAGGATGACGATCATGCCGTAGTCAATCCAGATGGTCTTGGCAAAGGACATTTTCTTTTCCGAGGCGAGTGGCTGGGCAGTCATCTTCTTCCTTCCCCTTTTGTGAAGTTTTGCGAAGCGAAGATTTTACCGCCAATCTTCACTCCGCAATAATCATTTTACGTATTTTTTCCGAAATAATGGATTATTCAAAATCGCCATGCGGCGGTTTGCATGGCGATTTGGAAAAGTTATGTCATTTCATTCGCACCGACTTGGCGTGCTTCCTCGACTCCTGCGGGAGAGCCATCGACAGAATCCTCTCCGGGCTCGCTTCCGCGCGGGCCACCTCGCCCACCAGATCCCCTTCCGAAAAGACCAGAATCCGGTCGGAAATTCCCAGCACCTCCGGCAGTTCCGACGACACCGCCACCACCGCAATCCCTTCTCCCGCCAGGCGGTAAATGATTTCGTAAATTTCCGATTTCGCGCCGACGTCGATGCCGCGGGTCGGCTCGTCCAGCAGGAGGACCTGGATCCTCTCCGCCAGCCAGCGCGCCAGAATCACCTTCTGCTGGTTGCCGCCGGAAAGGTTCTTGACGAGCTGCCGCTGGGAGGGCGTCTTGATGCCTAGCTCGTGGATTTTCTCCATCACGTTCGCGTACTCCCAGTTGCTGTCCAGGAAGCAGAGGTTCTTGTGATGCCGCCGCGCCGAAATGTTGGTGTTTTCCTGGACCGACAAGCCGGGGATAATCCCTTCCTTCTTGCGGTCTTCGGGACAGAGCATGATGCCTTGGCGGATGGCATCGGTGGGATTATGAATGCTGATGGGATGTCCGTTCAGTTCGACGCTGCCGCTGGTGCGGGGAACCACTCCGAAAATCAGCCGCATCAATTCGGTCCGGCCCGCCCCGACCAGCCCGAACAGGCCGACGATTTCCCCCTTCTTCACCGAAAAGGAAACCGGGCTGTTGATGCCGGGGCCGCTCATCCCGCTGACTTTGAGGGCGACGTCCCCCATTTGGCGGGGTTTATAGCCGTAGATGTCGACAATTTCGCGGCCGACCATGTCCTTGACGATGTCGTCCCGGGTGAGCTTTTCCATCGAGCGGGTCGTGCGCACGTGCTGGCCGTCGCGGAAAACGGTCACCGAATCGCAGACCTCGAAAATTTCCTCGAGGCGGTGCGAGACGTAGAAAATGACTTTTCCCTGTTCCCGCAATTTTCTGATGATCTTGAAGAGAACCTCGGTCTCGCGGCTGGAGAGGGAACTGGTAGGTTCGTCAAAGGCGATGACCTTGGCGTTCCTGGTAAGCGCCTTGGCGATTTCCACCATCTGCCGCTGGCCGATGGACAGACGCCCGACCCGCATGCCGGGGCTGACGTCGGTGAGGCCGACCTCGGCCATGCTGGCCCGGGTCCTTTCCCAGAGCTCCCCCTGCTTGATGAACATGGCGCCGGTCGGGAGGTGGCCGAGATACATGTTTTCGGCGATGGAAAGCTGGGGAACGAGCTGGAGCTCCTGATAAATAACCGCAATCCCGGCGTCGATGGCCTGGGAGGTGTTTTCAAAGACAAGGTTGTCGCTCTGGGCCAGGCGAAGGTGGCCGCTGGTCGGCATGTGGGCGCCGGAGAGAATCTTCAAGAGGGTCGACTTGCCAGCCCCGTTCTCGCCGACCAGGGCGCGGACCGAGCTTTCGGGAACGCTGAAATTGATATT
>JAVBQR010000098.1:0-3901 GCA_031548865.1 Planctomycetota bacterium | reverse complement strand
TGCCGGAAGCTCCCGTTGGTGGCGAGAATGCTTTTCCAGGCGAAAACCCGGATCAGGAAATTGGTCCAGAACGGGACGACGATCAGGAGCATGATCCACTGCCGCCAACGGTTGGAAAAGCGCGCCAGGCAGTAGCTGATCGGCACGGCGACAGCCAGGCAAATCAAAGTCGCCACCACCGACAGCCAGAGGGTACGCCAGATAATGGCCGGGTAATTGGGGCTCGAGAGCCGGCGGAAGGTGTCCAGGGTCCATTCGGAACCGATGCCGCCGTAGGGGTCGGCGGTGCGGAAGGAGATGGCGAACATCATCAGGGTGGGGATGAGGAGGAAGGTCACCAGCCACACCAGTGACGGCAGGGACAACAGCCATTCGCGGAGGCGTTCCCCTTTGGGATTGTTTTCCATGGTCACGCCTCCTTGGCGGCGTTTTTCGCCACGGCGGCGGCGGGTTTGATGACGTCCGAGACGGCGTTGCCGTTTTCGTTGTCCGGGCTGATTTCCAGTTCCGGGTCGGGGAGGGATAGGAGGCCTTCGTCGGCTTCGGAGTAGCGTTCCAGCATATAGCCGTCGTCGCCGTACCATTCAATCCAGACTTCGTCCTTCCATTTGATGGGTTTTTCGTCCAGCAGGAAACGCCGGTGCTGGCGGATTACCGCGATGCGCCATTCGCCTACCCGAATCCAGTATTTCGTTTCCGAACCCAGATAGATAACCTCCTCCACTATGCCCTTGAAGACGTTGTAATGTTCCTGGGCGGCGGGCTTGTCGGAATGGAGAACCAATTTTTCCGGGCGGAGGCTGATGTGGACCAGGCCGCCGACCTGAACGTTCTTGTCGTTGTAGACCCAGACCGGACCGAAGTCCTCGATGTCGACCAGGGAGAAGTCGCCCTGGACCTCCTTGACTTTGCCGTCGAAGAAATTGGTGTCGCCGATAAAGGCGGCGACGAAGGAGGATCGGGGCGTTTCGTATATTTCCACCGGTTTGCCGATCTGCTCGACCTTCCCCTTGTTCATGACCGCGATGTTGTCGGAGATGGACATGGCTTCGCCCTGGTCGTGGGTGACGTAGAGGAAGGTGATGCCGACTTCGTCGTGAATGGCGTCGAGTTCGACCAGCATGCGTTGGCGGAGCTTCAAATCCAAAGCCGCGAGCGGTTCGTCGAGGAGGAGGACTTGGGGCTGGTTCACGAGAGCGCGGGCGATGGCGATACGCTGCTTCTGTCCGCCGGAAATTTGATTGACCCGCTTGTCGGCGTGTTCCGAGAGGTCGATGAGGTCGAGCATGCGTTCGACTTCGCGCTTTACCTCCGACTCGGGGCGTTTGGCGATCCGCAGTCCGAAGGCGATGTTGTCGAAGACGTTCAGGTTGGGGAAGAGGGCGTAATTCTGGAAGACGGTGTTGACCTTGCGTTTTTCAGGCGGGAGGTTGGTGATGTCCTGGCCGTTCAGGATGACCCGGCCGGACTGCGGGCGCTGGAATCCGGCGCAGATGCGTAGCAAGGTGGTTTTGCCGCAACCGGACGGCCCCAGGAGGGAGAAGACCTCGCCGTGCTTCACGGAGAGGGAGACGTTGTCGACGGCCTTGATTTTGCCGAAGGTCTGGACGATGCCGTCGAATTCGAGAAATTCGCTCATTTCCTTTATGCCTCGCTGATAAGAGGGTTGGGCGTTTTGGGCATACCGCCGGCGGCGGGAAGTATCGACAAAATGTATGTCGAAGCCCGGTACGGCGCAACTTTTTTTCGGCGAAAAAACTCGCCGTTTGTTTGTACCGAACGCGAACGGCAATAGTAATGCGTTTTCAAACCTTCCAGCCCCACAATCGTGGAAACCAGAGCGATAGTTCCGGCGCCAGGGTGGTCAGGGCGAGGAGGATAAGGGCTGCGACAAAATAGGGCAGGAGGTGGCGGAGAGCGGTCTGCCTGCCGAGGCCGAATGTTTCCGCCGCCGCGAAGCTGTTCGCGGCGTAGGGCGGGGTGATTAGGCCGATGGCCGAGGCGACGGCGATGACCGCCCCGTACTGGACCACCGCCAGGCCGCAGCCTTCGGCGAGGGGAAACAGGAACGGTGCGACCAGGGTGACGACGGCGGGCGTCTCCAGGAAACAGCCGGCTATGATGGGGATCAGGTTGATGACGATTAAGCCGCCGGCCCGGCCGTAGTCGTGGAGGATTAGCTTGGCGAATTGGTCCTGTAGATGCTGTTCCCGCAGCATGATGTTGCAGAGCGCCCCCAAGGCGGCCATGAAGAGGACCCCGCCGGCGGTCACGGTGGCGCGGGTGAGGATGGGGAGAAGGAGGGGCAACTTCAAGACACGCCTGGAAAAACCGTAAACCAGGGAATAAGCGCACATGAAAGCCGCCCCTTCCGGCGCGGTCAGGAAGCCGCTGAAGAAGCCGGCCAAGGCGAGGACCGGCAGGGCCAGGGCGAATAGGGTGGCGGCTAATTCGTCACGGAAAACGATGCGGCGGGCCGAGCTGGCAGGACCGGCGGCGGCGCGTCCATCTGCCCGGTCGACCGGCGGTTCGCCTGTTCCGATTCCACAAAGCCGTAGCGTTATGAAGAGTAACAGCGCCATGAGCAGCCCCGGCACGAAGCTGGCGGTAAAGGCCAGGGTGGTGGCGATACCGGAAGCGGCGGCGTAGAGGGTGAGGGCCGGGCTGGGTGGTATTACCAGGCAGATGGTGCAGACGGCGACGGCGAAGGCGGAGCTTTGCGAAGTCGGCAAACCGGTATGGGTCAAATCCCCCGCCAGGCGTTTCCCTTCCGCCGTCACCGCCGCCGGCCCCGACCCGGAGACGGAAGCGAACAAGCCCATGCCAAGTACGGCCTGCAGACTGGCCCCGAAGCGGGTCCGGTCGTGCCGCTCCTTGCCGGTGACGCTTCCGGCCAGGTTGCCGGCCAAGAGGAAGAGCCGGTGGGTGATGCCGGCGGCGACGGCGATCTCTCCCGCCAAAACGAATAGGGGGATGGAGATTAGCCCGGGGGAACTGAAGAGGACGGCGAGTTCGTGGCCGTGGCGGAAAAAACCGGCGAGCCTGGCGGAAGTCGCGAGTTGCGAATACAGGAGCGACGCGAAAAATACCGCCACCGGTGTCGGGACGGCCAGGACAGTGAGGATCGCCAGTAGGGCAAGGCTCGGCAGCAGTAGGGTCAGGTCGGCGTTCATGTTGGGGGCACCTACCGGTGTGTCCGGCGTTGCCGCAGGCGGATTAGGGTGAGAATTGCGGCTGGGGGAATGGCGGCGAGGACCGGGAAATTGCTTGCCCGGCTTTTCCCAAAGATGACGTGCAGGTATTTGCCGATGGAAGTGGAAAGGAAAAACTCCTGCACCAGCGGGCCGAGGCTGGCGATAAGCAGGGCGGCGGCAAAGAGGGCGAGGATATTGTCGACGAAGCGCGCGAGGTTGCGGCGGCTCCGGGGTCCGAGGTATTTGCCCAGCAGGTTGAAACGTTCGTGGGCGCCTTGGCTCACGGCCAGGGGGACGGCGAAGACGGTGAGCCAGGCCAGGAGGGTGGCGGAGGCGTTGACCAGGGGCGGATAATATTCCGGGCCGAGGTGGCGGGCGCAGGCGGCGGCCAAGTTCATCAGGATGAGGAGGGCGAGGCAGGCGCCGGTAAGGTATTTTTCGATGGGGTAGGGCATGATGTGGTTTCTATGAAGAGTGGGAAAACGGATGTTTTGCATAAATCATTTTTGCCAAAATTTCAACATTGTTTGATTTTTACTAAATCGCCATTCGGCGGATTGATTGGTGGCGTATCTCAGCTGTGTTAGGCGTCGCCCCTTATTTTGGGGCAAACCCTTACCCCAATCCGCATCCTATTACGCCGGACTCCTCCCTACACGTCATTCCGGTGTCGTAAGCATAGAACCGGGGGAAAAACGGGCGGTTTC
>JAVBQR010000156.1:0-4789 GCA_031548865.1 Planctomycetota bacterium | reverse complement strand
GAGAAGAAGGCGGGTAGTTAGGCCATCCTAGAGCACGCCGGGGTTTGACTGACCACCTTACCCCAAAAAAATCGCCCTTTGGGCCTCGGGTATGGATCCGCCGGGATTTCCATTCTTTTCTTTCAGGGAAGAATGGAGGTTCAGCATGTTCCGAAGAATTTTCACCATTACCATAAGTCGACTTTTCGAAGAAATCGCGCTGCGGTTGGCCCGATTTTTTCGAAAAGTCCACCGTCAACAACACACGTCGACCCACTTCCCCCCCGTCCATGCCTCGAGTTCGGGCATATTGATTTCCAGGCAATTGTCCAAATCCCCGGCCGCCGGGTACACCGCCTCATATTCCCGCAAGCTCGCATCCAGCCACACCTCCACCCCGTCCCGCAAACCAAACGGACACACCCCGCCCGGCGGATGGCCGGTGACGGCCAGGCAATCGTCCAAGCCGACAAACCCGGCCTTGCCGCCGAATGCGGCCTTGAACTTGGCGTTGTCCAGGCGGGCGGTGCCTTTGGTGACGATGGCCAAAATCCGCCCGGTTCCTTTCAGGCGAATGGCCAGGGTTTTGGCGATGCGGCCCGGCTCGACCCCCAGCGCGGCGGCGGCGAGGGGAACGGTATGGATACTGCCGGGCAAGGTGCGGATCCGCCCGGCGACCCCGAACCTTTCGAGATGCTGCCTGACATCCTCGGTGCCCATATTACAATACCTCCACCACGATTTCGTTATTGGTGTAAATGCAAATGTCCCCGGCGATGTTGAGGGCTTCCCGGACGATTTCCTCGGCGGAAAGGTTGGCGTGACGCATGAGCGCCCGGGCGGCGGCGATGGCGTAGCCGGAGCCGGAGCCGATGGACATGACCTCGTCGTCGGGTTCGATGACGTCCCCCGAGCCGCCGAGGAGGAGGATTTTCTCCCGGTCGGCGACGATGATGGTCGATTCGAGGCGGCGCAGCGCCCGATCGGTGCGCCAGTCCTTGGCCATTTCGATGGCGGCGCGGGTGATGTTGTTGTTGAACTCGGCGAGTTTTTTCTCGAAGCGTTCCAGCAGGGCGAAGGCGTCCGCCGCCGAACCGGCGAAGCCGACCTTGACTTTCCCTTCGGCGAGGGAGCGGACCTTCCTGGCCGAGGCCTTGATCATCATGTTGCCGAGGGTGACCTGCCCGTCGCCGCCGATGGCGGTCTGGCCGTTTTTCCTTACGGCGAGTATGGTGGTGGAGCGTATCGTTTCCTGCGTATTTTTTGGCATGCGTTTTCCCCTATGCGTAAAGCGTTATGTGTAAACTATCGGAGGGCCGGCAAAAAGAACTCTTTACAGGCGCGAATCCATCGCTATACTAATTTCCTTTCCATAACCGGGCGGTTAGCTCATCTGGTTAGAGCACCTGCCTTACAAGCAGGGGGTGACTGGTTCGAATCCAGTACTGCCCACCAGCATTTCCAACCCCTGTTTCTCCTAGAGCGACAGGGGTTTTTACGTTTCCCGGCAATGCGGAAAGGGGTATGTTGCCGTCGGTTTTGAAGTCTCCATAAGTCCTTATTTTATCCTCCGAGTCCACCCCGCTACTGTCAATTTTCATGACAACGATTTTCCCTTCAATTGTCGCTCCCGCGTCATCGGTTCCTGTTTTCGCGGTCGCCTCGGCTTCCGGCCCGGCCGGTTGAATGGAAGGAAGCTTCGCCAATTCCTTCGCTTTGTCGGCGACCAAAACGTGAGTATAAAAATTCGCCGTCAGCTTCGGGTCCGAATGCCGCATGATTTTCTGTGCGACCGCAAGAGGCACGCCCGCCCGGGCCATCCGCGTACCGCAGGTGTGGCGAAGGGCATGGAAGTCGATTTTCCGACCGTAGGCGTCGGTGACGGCAATGCCAGCCGCTTCCAAGTCAGCCTTCAGCATCTCGCCGCCGCGTCCCTACCACATGGACGGAAAAGCCAGCGCCGCCGGCAGAGATAACGCCAGGTGCGCCTTTAGGTCATCGGTCAAGCTTGGGCTTAGGGACTGGTCCGCGTCCAACCCATTTTTGGCATTGATGGCGCGAATCGCCACTATGTGCCGGTCGAAATCAAAATCGGCCCGGGTAAGGGTCCGGCATTCGTTCCAGCGCAGCCCGCTTTCAATTGCCAACCGATACAACAAGGCGCGTTCGTGACCAGTCATTCCGTGAACAACCGGCCCATTTTCCGCCGCCCAAAGGAGCCGCCCAATTTCCTCCTCCTCCAGCGCCCGCCGCTCCAACCGCCGGTCAACCGCTTCGTTCAGCTTGCGGAGCCGCGACAGAGGATTCTCCGAAGCGAAGCCGGACTTCACCATCTAATTAGCGAAAGCTTTCATTTTGGAGAGGTAGGCATTCGATGTTCGATTGCTGGCGCCTGCTTCGCGCAAACCTGCCAGCCAGTTCTCCACCTTCGCCGGAGTCACCTCGCTCCATAACGCGGCGCCGGTTTCAAGGTTGAACTTCAAGATAGCGGCCATTGATTCCCGGCAGTGATTTTCCGCACACTGCCGCGCCAGGAGGTGCTTGCCCCAGCCCTCGGCCAAGGTCAACAGCGCCTTTCCGCCAGCCGCCCGTTCAGCCTTTAGGATGTTCCATTCAACCAGCTTGTCAAGGAGGCTGTCCGGACAAGTCTCGAGGAATCGCGCAAGCTCCGCATCCGGCCCGGAGCCGGACATGCGTAACGATACCAGCCGCTTCAAGTGCCGTTCGAGTTCCAGCGACGCCGCCTTATCGGTGAACGCTGCCACCCGCCGGACAATGCCCTCGTGGTCCCGGAAGTCCAGCGACCACTTGCCGGCAGTCTTGTCCTTACCGTCCTGGCCTTTGTATTTGCGCTTAAAGACGCTCATCGTTTTTTCCCTTCCCGCGCCAGCATCCGTCGCACCGGCGTCATCACAATCTCCGAAAGCGACACCCCCTTTTCCGCCGCAAGCCGGCGAAGTTCCGCCAACTCGATTAGGCTAACCTTGACGGTCAGAGGTCTATTCTTGGCGGTCGGCCCTTGGGGATAGCGGCCGCGCCTCCAGGTCTTCTTTGGGGAGTCGGGGATAGTGTCCATACCTCCACTATAAACCGGTACTACCCTAAAGCAAGTCATTTCCTCCGTTTGGGCAACGGATTCCGTAAATTTTCCCATTTCGCCGCCGGAGGACAACCCGCCGCAATCCAGAGCCGCAGTTCCTCCAGCCGCCACCTTAGCGCCCCGCCGATTTTCACCGGAGCCGGGATTTTGCCGGAGGCACGGGCCTTATACCACGCGCTTTTCGACAACGCGCAGAATTCCCAAGCCTGTTCGGCGGTGAGAAGGCCCGGTTCGGGTGCCGTTTTCGGGTCTGCTATTTCCGCTGTCATTTCGCTCCCTCCTCGCTCGCCGTCGGACACGCGGCCCACTGTCCGCAGCCCGACCGATCCTCCGGGATAATCCAAACCTTGCGCCTCCGACAATATCCCTCGTGTTTTACACCGAGGCCGATTATTTCCACCCGTGTCCAGGCCTTCGGCTGGTTTCGGCAGGTCCGGCAACACTTCACCACCACCGTCGCGGCGCTCATTGTTCGCCCTCGGGAGTCTCGGCGGGAACAAACTCGGCGCCTTCGAACCGGTCAGCCAAATACCGGAGGAGTTCCGGAACCTTGCTGTACATCGAGTCGCTCTCGGGGTAGAAATTTTGGAAAAGCACGTAGCCCTCGTGTTTATCCTCGTAGACAATCAGCGCCGCACCGGGGCCACGGCTGAGGAGTATGCTGGCCAAATCCTTCCTGGTCAAAAGGTCGATTTCATCAGTAACGGTGTAACTCATAATTTCATCCTTTCGGGTATGGTTGGTATATCTGGTCATTCAAAACGCCGCCACGGGCCAGGAAAGCGGGTTTTTGAGCCATCTCCGGGGCCGGTTGGCAAGTCAAATATCAATCCTCGCAATCGTCACCCGCACACCGCCGCGCAGGCCGCCACCTTTTTCCTGGTCGTATCGGAAGTCCAGACGGTCGGAGCCGTCGTCGATTCCGAGAGCCGCGGCTATACCGTCCCTCGCGCTCTTGAAGCCGGATTGAAGATTATCCCCGTCGAACTTCCGCTGGCCGCGCCGCATGATTCGCACCAGGGTAATCGCCAAGCGGATTCCATCATCTACCTCGATCTGCTGCCGGAGGCTGGCCGTATGCCGCAGGGTCGCATTAAAGGCGGTTCCCTTCTGCCGCTTGGCCCGGCGGTAACGCGCCGCCCAATGTTCGCGGGCGTTCGCCTCGCTGACGATTTCCAGCGGCAAGTTGAAGGACACGCCGCCGTCGTCATGCTCGACAGCCGCGAGGTCACTGCCGGTTACCAGGACTCCGCACCGCTTCATGGTTTCCAAAATGTTCATCCAATCCCCTTCCCGTTTCGTTCGAGATGCATTTCCTCGCGGCACCGCACCAAAGCCTCAAACAGCGTTTCCGCCCTCGGGCTTCCCGTGAAATCCGAAAGCCACCAACGGTAATGCAGCGCTTCCAGCCTCCGGCCCGCCTCGGTGAGTTCGACCGGACGATGGATCTGTTTGGCTCGGGTTATCCGTCCACCTCCACAGTCGCCAGCCGTTCATTCCGCCGGCGCTCGTAATCCGCCATGCCCGAGTCATCGCGCTCCATTGCCTCGGCCCAGCCTGCCAAGCTCAGGCAATCGAACGGGTCGAGCCGGCCTTCGGCGACCGCTTCGCACATCCGGCCAGGGGTCGTTACCGCAGGCATTCCCCGCACCGTGAAAATATCCCCACTGTCGATTCGAGCCTTAATCTCGCCGTTATAAATCCCGCGCC
>JAVBQR010000026.1:0-35668 GCA_031548865.1 Planctomycetota bacterium | reverse complement strand
GAGAAGAAGGCGGGTAGTTAGGCCATCCTAGAGCACGCCGGGGTTTGACTGACCACCTTACCCCAAAAAAATCGCCCTTTGGGCCTCGGGTATGGATCCGCCGGGATTTCCATTCTTTTCTTTTAGGGAAGAATGGAGGTTCATCATGCTCCAAGGAATTTTTCAATTATGGCCTGTCAAGACAATACATTTGCATACAAGACTGCTTCCCAACATAATTAGTTCTACAATGCCAGATTTGCGGAGCGGTTCCAGCAAATCTGGCGTTGTAGAATTAGCTATGTATACCGGAGACACTTTGAAATTCGGGGACATGTTGGGCAATTGCTTTGGCGGCACAAAGCAATTGCCCAACATGTCCCCGAATTTCAAATACAACCTCAAGGAGCAGGCGATGCGGAAGAATCCGTTATTGGCGGCGTTGTTCATTATCCTGGTGGCGACGACCGGTCTGGCCGGGGAGGTAACGGCGTACGGCCCGGGCGGACCGGGCCTGCCGAAAGCTTCGGTGCGTTTCTATAACGGGCTGATTTGCCCCCTGCTGGACGATGCGCAAACTTTCCCCGGGGAAATATGGGTCGAGGGGAACCGCATTGTCTACGCCGGTGCCGCCCGGCGGCCGGATCGCAGCTTCACCCACGAAATAGATCTCAAGGGCGACCTGGTCATGCCTGGCTTCAAGAATGCCCACGCCCATTCGCCGATGACCTTTCTGCGTTCGCACGCCGACGGCCTGCCTCTGGGGGAATGGCTCCAGAAACAAGTGTTCCCCATGGAGGCCAAACTTACCGGCGACGACGTTTACACCTTATACAAGCTGGCGGTCCTGGAATACCTTTCCAGCGGCATAACCGCCGCCCTGGACATGTATTATTTCGCCGACGACATGGCCCGGGCCGCGATTGACAGCGGTTTTCGCGCGGTATTCTCGGGTTCGATCAGCAACTTCTCCGGCGACACCAAACAGTTGGAGGAATTGTACGGCACCCTCAATCAAGTCCACGAGCGGGTCTCCTTCATCCTGGGGTTCCACGCCGAATACACCGCCTCCAAAACCCTGCTGGAGGGGATTGCCGCCTTGTCGCGGCGGCTTGGGGCGCCGGTGTATTTCCACAATTCAGAAACCGCCGGCGAGGTCGAATCCTGCCTCACCGGGCACGGCGTCACCCCCATCGCCCTGTTCGACCGGGTGGGCATACTTGATCACGGCGGCGCCGGCTACCACAGCGTGCATGTGACCGACGCGGACATGGAGACCATGCTCGCGAAGAAGGTTGCGGTCGTCACCTGCCCCGCCAGCAATGCCAAACTCGCCAGCGGCATCGCGCCGATCCGGAAGATGCTCGACAAGGGTCTGTTGGTGGCGCTGGGAACGGATGGCCCGGCCAGCAACAACGCCTTGGACATTTTCAGGGAAATGTACCTGCTGGCAGCCTTGCAGAATATCGCCACCGGCGAGGCGAACGCCCTCACCACCGACGAGGTTCTCAAGATAGCCACCCGGAACGGCGCCGAAGTGATGCGGCTCGGGGACTGCCGGGGACTTGCCCCCGGCATGCTCGCCGACCTGATTGTCATCGATTTGCAGCAGCCGAACATGCAGCCGCAGAACGACGTGATGCGGAACCTGGTTTACGCAGGCGGCAAAAGCAACGTCAAATTGACCATGATCGACGGGCGAATTCTCTACTCGGACGGCAACTACCAAATCGGCGTCCCCAAGGAGGAAATCTACGCCCAAGCCGAAGCGATTGCCCGGCGGATAATCGGGGAGTAGGGGCGGGGGGAGGATATATGCCGGAGACATTTGGTTTTCGGGGACATGTTGTGCAATTGCTTTGGCGGTGTAAAGCTATTGCGTTACGTGTCCCCGAAACTCACAACATGTCCCGAAATTTAAAAGCGGACCACGATCTTGTTGTTGGTTTTGCCGGCGACGAAATCGGCAAAACGCTGCGGCATGTCGGCAATGCCGATGACTTCACCGATAAGGGGCGACAAATCCATCCGGCCCTGCCTAAGCATATTTATGGACTGCGGCATGGTTTTTTCCAAAGCGTAGGAACCTATCAGCCGCCATTCCTTGTGATAAAGATCGAACGGGTTGATTTTCACCGAACTATCCATCGGACATACCCCGAAAGCGATGAATGTGCCCATATGCGCCAAAAGCGGAATCACCATCTCCACCACCGCCGGCACGCCGGTGGCGTCGATAATCATGGAATAACCCCGGGGCGCCAGGTCCGCCAGCTTTTTCACCACCCCGGCGTCGGACAAAACCACCTGGTCGGCGCCCAGGCGGGCGGCGATTTGCAGCTGCTTTTCCTTGATATCCATAACGATTACCCGGCCGGCGCCGCGCCTTTTCGCCAGCATCAGGTGCATGAGACCGATGGTGCCGGCGCCGCAAATCAGCACGTCCCCTCCGACCCGCACCGCCGCCTTGTTATGGGCGCTTATCACACAGGCCAGGGGTTCGGCCATGGACGCCTGCACCAGGTCGATGCCGTCGGCCATGAAGACGCAACGCTCCGGCGCAGTCACGTACTCGGCAAAAGCACCCGGCCGGAAATTCCCGATGACATTGATGTTTTCGCAATGTATCTGCATGTTCTGCCGGCAATAGTGGCAGGATTCGCAAAAGATGTTCGGATCGACCACCACCGGATCGCCCGGCTTGAACTGCTTTACCCCCTCCCCCACCTCGGCCACCACCCCGGAGAATTCGTGCCCGGGTATCAGCGGATAGTCGGAGGGATATTCGCCCCGGAATGTGTGGATGTCGGTGCCGCAGAACCCGGCCGCCGCAACTTTGATAAGCACCTCGCCGGGAACTGCCTTCGGCCGTTCCACTTCCATTAATTTGGCCTGATTGGGTTTTTCGATGACAAACGCCTGCATGTTTCTGTCCTTTCCTTCAGCGGTATATTGCCCCGCACGACGTTATTCAAGAGCGTCCTACCATGGCCGCGGCGATATCGGTAAACAGCACGCCCAGGGCAAACGCCCCGGCGTCGGGATGGGTTAAACTGCGTTCGCCCACGTAACTGGCGCGGCCCCGCGACGCCACCATTTGCCGCGTCTCCTCCGCCCCATTCCGCGCCGCCGCGGCGGCCGACGCCAATGCCTCCGCTATGGTCAGCCCGGCCGCGGCGCCGGCGGCCAGCGCCTCCTGGGCGGGAATTAGCGCGTCAAGGAGGGTTTTGTCGCCGCGCTTGGCCCCGCCCCGCTTTTGGATGGCGGCGACCGCCTCGCCGGCCATGTCGGCGAGATCCTTGACCTCCAACCGGCTTTTCCCCTTCGCCGCGCGGGCGGCAGCCCCAAAGGCCCCGCCCCAAATCGGCCCGGACGCGCCGCCGCAATGTTCAAGAATACGCAGGGAACAACCTTTCAGGAACGCCGACGCGTCGTTGCGGGGGAGGTCGGCCCAATCGCTTTGCAGAGCACGAAAGCCCACCGCCAGGGACATCCCGAAGTCGCCGTCCCCGGCCACCGAATCCAGCTCGCAAAAAGCCACTTCGTTGGCCAGGACCACCTGGGTCATGCGTTCCACGATAAACTCGACGTCCGGCAAATTCAGCGCGTTCATGGCCTACTCCCTCCACGCCGGGGCCCAAGCCGGGGCGTCCAACAGGTCACGCAGGTCCCGGTCCAGGGCGAGGCAGGTCACCGACACTCCGGCCATATCCAGGGAAGTCATGAAATTCCCCACCAGGGCGCGGTGGATTTTCACTCCCTCCTTTTCGAGCAGTTCCGCCACGGAGTTGTGGAACAGATACAATTCCGACAGCGGAGTCGCGCCCATACCGTTGACCATTACCGCCATTTCCGCGCCAGCCTTGGGTTGCATTTCCGCCAAGAGGCGCTGGCACATGCGTTTGGCCAACTCGGCGGCGCTGGCCATCCCCTCCCGGGCTATGCCCGGTTCGCCATGGATGCCGACGCCAAATTCCAGCTCATGGTCGGCGATGGCGAAAGTGGGGGTGCCCTTGGCCGGGACGGTGCAGGAGGTGAAGGCCAGGCCGATGGAACGCACGTTGGCGATCACCTTCTCCGCCACCGCTTTTACCCCGGGCAGGTCGCGCCCTTCCTCGGCGGCGGCACCGGCAATTTTATGGACAAAAAGCGTGCCCGCCACCCCGCGGCGGCCCACGGTGTAGAGGCTGTCGGTAACGGCGATGTCATCGTTCACATAGACCTTGTCCACCGCCAGGTCCTCGTCCTCGGCAAGCTCGGCCGCGGATTCGAAATTCATGCGGTCGCCGGAGTAATTTTTGATGACAAGGAGGGTGCCCTTCGAGGTGGGATTGGCCTGTATGGCCTGAAATACCTGCACCGCCGTGGGCGAAGCGAACATTTCGCCGCACACCGCCGCGTCGAGAAGGCCCTGCCCCACGTATCCGGCATGGGCGGGTTCGTGGCCGCTGCCGCCGCCGCTGATCAGATGCACCTTGTCCGGATTGCGGTTTGTTCGGGAAAAGAACCGGTATTTAGGATTGAAATCCACCAGCTTGGGGTGCGCCCTGGCCATCCCCTGCCCCATCTCGACAACGATATCGCGCGGGTCGTTAAGAAGCTTTTTCATTTTATTGGTCTCCAATTCAGGGGAAGACGGCTACGCTTTTGACCCGGGAGTCGCCCGGTGCATACATGCGTAGCGCCTGCATTGTGTCTGGTATCGCCATGGCGGGTTCACTTCCGTTTCTATGGTTCGTGACGGCCGGGTTGCAGTAGGTCGACCGAATATAAATGACATTAACCGAGCAAAACAGTCATTAATCTTCAAAATATTGATTGCGAAAATAGAGCTGAAAAATATAATAAAAACGTGGATAAGCAGCCAAGGGATAATTTCTATGTTTAACCGTGACGATATTCTTCGCTTCATAAACGAAAGAGGCCATGTTTCCATAGAAGAACTTTGCCAAAGCTTTCAGCTCAGCCCCAGTACCGCCCGCCGGGTGATTGTCCAGTTCGAGAAAAAGGGCCGGGTCGGCCGTTTCCACGGCGGGGCCTATTCCCTGCACAAGGACGGGATTACCGAAGTCCTGGCCAGGCAGGAGCATAATGTGGAGAAGAAACTCCGCATCGCCAAGGCGGCGGCAAGCATCATCACCGAAGGTTCCAGCTGCATCATTCTGGGCGGTTCGACCGTCGGTTATATCTGCCGCTTCATCCGCGACAAGAATATCACGGTCATCACCAATTCCATCATAGTTTTCGACGCCTTGAAACGTTGCTCCAACACCAGGCTGATTGTCCTTGGCGGCCTCTACAATCCGGACGAGGAGGAACTTGGCGGCATCACCACCAACGCCAACCTCTCCTACCTCAGGGCGGATTATTTATTCATGGGCTCGTCCAGCTTCGACGAGAAATCCGGCTTCATCAACCGCAACCATTCCATAGATCTCTATCGCGCCTGCATCGCCACCTGCAACGACGTTTGTGTTCTGGTCGACAGCACCAAGTACAACCGCGGCGGAACCTCAATCGCCGCCACGCCCAAGCAAGTCAAACATCTCTTCACCGATTCAGGCCTACCCGCCGAGGCGGTGCGCCGCCTGCGGCAGAAGGGGGTCATCGTCAACCTGACCTGAAGCCCGCCTTGTGCCAGCCGCCAATCTGCCGATTGTCAAAAGATCCTACAATGCGACGGTTGTGGGAAGCGCACCCACAACAGTCGCATTGTAGAAGTAATCGCCATTTTGCAAATGTTCAGTGACCGGGCGGCAGCGTTGCCCACCCGCTTTAACGGCCGCGAAACAGGGTTATCGCTTCCCGGCAGCGCTGATTCATGATTTTTTGCGCCAAGTTGGCGATATCGTGATAATAGACTTTGCCGTCGGTGTTGGCGGCGATGAACTTGGCTATTTCCGGCGCCGGAGCTATTCCCATCCAAGTGTAATAATTTATCTTCCTTATGCCATTGGTAACGGCCAGACGGATTTGCGCGTCCCGCACCCCGGAACCGCCGTGCATCACCAGGTGGCAGTCGCCGGTGGCAAGGTCCAGGGCGCGGAGGCGTTCCAGATCCAGCTTGAGATCTACCTCGTTCTTGAGCATGCAGTGCATCGACCCCACCGACACCGCCAGGGCGTCGACACCGGTGCGTTCCACAAACTCGCGCGCCTGGGCCACGTCGGTGAGGTTTTCCGGGGACTCCTCGATAAAGCTTTCGTTTTCCCCGCCCGGCTCGTTTACCCCTGGCATTATGCCCAGCTCGGCCTCGACGGTGATGTCCATGAGATGGGCGTCCTTGACGAAGGCGGCCGTTTCCGCGAGATTTTCCTCATAACTCAGGGAGGAGCGATCGTACATGATCGAAGTGAAACCCAGCTTGATGGCGTTCAGGACATAGCCTTTGCTAAAGCCGTGGTCGATGTGGACGCAGACCGGAACCTTGGCGCGCTTGGCATAATTCACCATCAATTCGCCAATCACCTTGATATCCACCACCGCCTGGTGCACCTGGGCGTGGTTAATAATCACCGGCGCGTTCAGATCTTCGGCGGCGTCGATTACGGCGCGAAGCGTTTCCAGGTTGGGGGTGTTGAAGGAGCCGATGGCATAATTGCCCCTCTTGGCTTCGGCAAGCATGTCACGCATATTGCACAGCATGTGTTTCGTTCTCCTCTGGTCGGTTAAGTGATTGCGGGGACATGAATCCCAATTATTCAACCCGCCGAATAATCAAAATTCATGTCCCCGCAATCGGTTGTTTAATTGCGAAAACGGCGAGGCAGGAATTTGTGGAAACGAAGAATAAGCGCCGGGCGGCCGGGGCAATTATCCTAGGCGTTCCGGCCCATGGCCGCGTTACGGCCCGCCTGGTACAATGCCTCGAATTCACCCATCCTGGCCCGGTAGCGTTGCTGCCGCTCCGGATCGGGATAATAGGTTTCGGCGGTGGCGACACAAGCGTCGACCGCGTGATAAATGTCCGGGAATTGCCCCATGGCGGTGGCGGCAAGCAGTATGCAGCCGAGCGCGCTCGCCTCGGGATTACGCAAGGTGTGAACCGGCATGCCGACCACGTCGGCCTTGATTTGCAGCCACAAGGGTGAAAAAGAACCGCCGCCGGAGGTGCGTAGCGAATCTAGAATAATCCCCAGCCCGCGCAGGCGTTCCACATTCACCGCCAAATCGAAGGACAAGCCTTCAAGAAGCGCGACGAAGATTTCCTCCCGGGTCGTTTCCAGGGTCATGCCGGCCAAATGCCCCTTGGCATCGGTATCGAGATGCGGCGTTCCGGTGCCGGTGAAATAAGGCAAAGCGAGGAGATCGGTGGGGCGCGGCAGCGCCGCCGCGGCCACCTCGCCGGTGAAACTTCCCACCTCGCCCAAGCCGAAGGTCTTCACATACCAACTCAGGACTATCGACCCCGAGCCGCAAAACGCGTAGGTGAACGGCACGGCCGGATCGGCGTGGATGGCGTAGGAATAGTTGGCGGCAGAGAGGGCGGCCGGATGGCATTGGGGAGGAACCGCCACCGAGAGCGCCTCCACCGTGCCGGAACCGTTCCCCCCAATCCCCTTGCGGATTGCCCCCGCCCCCACCGCCGCGCACATCTGGTCATGCCCGCCGGTGATGACCGAGAGGTCGCGGCTCACCCCGAGTTCGGCCGCGATTTCCGGCAAAATCCTCCCGACCCTGGTTCCGGAGGCAACCGGCCGGGACATCAGGGCCGGGTCAAGGCCAGCCGCCTCAAATAGCTCGCCCGACCATCCCCGCTTCGCCACATCCAACCCCATGGTGCGGCCGGCCAGGGAATAACTGATGGCGCGCTCCCCCGACAGGCGGTGAATGATGAAATCCTCGAACAGTAGAAAATTCTTCACCCGGGGGAAATAATCGGCGTGGCGCTTCAACCAGGCCATTTTGCACAAGGTATACATCGGATGCGGGGGAACGCCGGCGATTTCCCGGATTTTCCCCTCGCCCACTTTCGCCACCAGCCGCGCCAACTCCTCCCTGCCGTTGTTGTCGCTGAAGAGGAGGGATTCGCCGAGAACCCTTCCGGACGCGTCCAACGGCACCGCCGCCTCGCCAAACGACGACACCGCCACCGCCGCCATATCCCGGCAACGCGAATTCTCCGCCACAGCCTGGGCGAAAACGGCTTTCACCTTCGACCACACCAAATCGGCGTCTATGCTATGCGTACCGCCTGAGCGCGAAGCCGGGTAGGAAGCGCGCGCCTGGGTCAACAATCTGTCGCCGTCATAGATTGAAAGCTTGCAGCCGCTGGTGCCCAAATCCAAGCCGCCGATAATCAATTCGATCCTCCCTTTTGCCTGCCCAGCATGGGAAGAATCTTGCCGAGATTGATGGCCTCCGAGTTCCTTAACGCATCCAGTGAGACCGCGAGGAAAATGACCATGCCCTGGGCAAAGAGTTGGTAGTAGGCCGAGACGTTCAGAAGATCGAGGGAGTTCTGGATCAGCCCCATAATGATGATGCCGAGGAAGGTGCCGACCAGCCGCCCCTTGCCGCCACAGGTCACACTGGCGCCGCCGATGACGCAGGCGGTTATGGCTTGCATGTCCAGGCCCTGGGCGATGGCGGCGGGAGCCGAATCCATGCGGGCGATAAGGATGATGCCGGCGAAGCTGGCCAGGAGGCCCCCGAGAACATAGACGAGCACGATGACCCGGCGGTTGTTGATGCCGGCGATGCGGGTGGCGGCGGGGTTGCCGCCCACGGCGTAGATGGTGCGGCCGAGCCGCGTTTTCGCCAGGAAAAATGAGAAAACGAGAAACAGGACAATGGTCCAAATGACCGGCATGGGAATGCCGAACAGTTTGCCGGCGCCGAAATTCAGGAAGGTTTCCGAGAATCCCCAAATCGGCTTGCCCTTGGAAAACACCAGTTGCAGGCCGCGGGTTATCTGCTCTAGCGCGAGAGTGGCGATAAGCGGGGGAATGCCGATGCACGACACGGCGAAGCCGTTCACCACCCCCACCGCCGCCCCGATCAGGAGGCAGATAAGGCAGGCCACCGGCCAGGAAACGCCGTTCACCATGGAATAGGCGCAGACCCAGGCCGACATCGCCAGGGTGCCTCCCACCGACAGGTTTATGCCGCCGGTAAGAATGACCATGGTCATGCCGATGGCGGTGATGCCGTACACCGAAACATATTGCACAATGTTAATCAGGTTGCTGGCCTTGAGAAAATACGGGGACGCGATGGACATGAACACCGAGAAACAAATGATGATGGCCAAAAGCACCAACTGTTCCTTGAAGTGCCGATACAAGTAGGTGAGGAAATTCATAAAATCATCCTTCAACTGATCATGTGCATTAGGGTCAATTTGTCCACATCGGCGGCATTGACCCGCCCCACTATTTTACCCTTCCTGATAGCCACTATCTCGTCGCAGACTTCGAGAAGCTCTTCAAGCTCCGAGGAGAAGATGATGATTCCGACCCCGTCGGCGGCCATTTGCGCGAGGATGCCGTAGATTTCCGATTTGGCGTAAACATCCACCCCGCGCGTGGGTTCGTCGAGGATGAAGACCTTGGGATGGCTGGCGACGCAACGGGCGATAATCACCTTCTGCTGGTTCCCGCCGCTGAGGCTGACGACCGGCTGTTCTATGGAACTGCACTTCACGGTCATCCGCTGCGACAGGTTGCGGCCTAGCTCGCTCTGCCGCCGCTCCTTCACCAACCCCAGCCGCCCGGTGATCTTTTTGAGTATGGACAGGGTGGAGTTCTCGCGGATGGAGAGAAGCGGCACAAACCCCTCGACCTTGCGGTCCTCCGACACGAAAGCGACCCCCTTGGCCATCATGACTTCCGGGGTGATGCCGCCCAGCTCCCGTCCGTCCACGCGTATGGTCCCGGAGTCGAAGGCGTCCAGGCCGAAGATGGCGCGGGCGAGTTCGGTTTTTCCCGCACCCAGCAGGCCGCAAACCCCCAGGACCTGCCCTTTTCGCACCGTGAGATCGATATCCTGAAAGCGGTTGAGGCTGTTGAGGCCGCGAAGCTCGAGCGCGCCGGGAGTGGCGTCGTCCACGCTTTTCCGCCGGTTTTCCCTTTTGTGGATGGCCTTACCCATCATGGCGGTGATCAACTCTTCCTTATTGATGTGCCGGGCCTGGAACACCCCGTTGTTGACCCCGTCCTTCAGAACCGTGACCTGATCGGAAATGAGCAGCACATCCTCAAGAAAGTGGGAAATGAAGATTATCGACACGCCCTGCGCCTTCAGCTTGGCGACGATGTCGAAGAACACTTTTTTCTCATGTTCGTTCAAGGACGAGGTCGGCTCGTCCAGCACCAGAATTTTCGCGTTGGTGGTCAGCGCCTTGAGAATTTCTATTATCTGTTTTTCCGCCGCCCGCAGACTCCTCACCGGCGCCTCGACATCGAGTTTGACCTGGATCATGTCGATAAGGGTGCGCGCTTTGCGGCAGGTGGCTTTGGCGTCATAGAGGCCAAGGCGGTTCTGTTCCAGCCGCCCGACCATGATGTTTTCGGCCACGCTCAGATCGGGGCAGATGTTCAATTCCTGGTGGACGAAGGAAATGCCGTATTTGCCGGCGTCGCTGGATTGCAGGATGGCGGCGGGGGAGCCGTCGATGACGATTTCACCCGCGTCGGCGGCATAGATGCCGTTCAGGATCTTGACCAGGGTGCTCTTGCCGGCGCCGTTGGCGCCGACCAGGGAATGGACCTCGCCCCGCTTGAGGGTGAAATTGACCTTGTCGAGAACAAGATTTCCAGAAAAGCTTTTGCTGATTTCGCGCATTTCCAGGATGTGTTCGTTTTTCATGGCCCCGGTATTCCTCGAATTCATTCGGGATAACGATTTTCGCCGGGCGGCGATTCGGTCGAATCTCCGCCCGGCGGACGTCCAGTTACTTGATGATGAATCCCCACAGGGAACCGCGGAGCTTGTCAATGTTCGACTTGCTGACCACGTCGCCGCCGTAGAAGATCTTCTCCCGGACCGTTTTCCCTTCAAGATAATCCTTCATGACTTTGACGCAATCGGCGCTGAAGGTGATGGGGAATTGCGAGAAGGTGGAGTCGACCGTGCCCTGGTCGATGAAGTTAAGTGTTTCGCCCGCGCCGTCCACCGAGTAGACCCCGACGTGGCCGGGTTCGCCGACCTTCTTGAGTTTGCCGGCTTCGCGCAGCGCCGCGAGAATGCCCGGAACCAGGGCGTCGGTGCAGGTGAAGATGACGTCGAGGTCGGGGTTGGATTCGAGATAGTTCTTGGTGGTGGACATGGCGGCTTCGTTGGAATAGGCGCCGGCCGAGGGTTCGCCGATGATGGTGATGTTGGAGTCGCGTTCGGCAATCAGTTTGAAGCCGGCGGTGCGGTCGAGGGTGGGAGTGTCGGAGAGCACGCCCTGGACAATCAGCACCTTGATTTTCTTGCCGGGGTAGTCTTCCTGCACCTTCCTGGCCATGGCCAGGCCGACGTAGACGTTGTCGGTCTCGAGGGTGGAGACGACTTTGCCGTGGCCGCGACGATCGATACAGAAGACGGGTACGCCCTTCTTGTCCATTTCGTTGATGGCGGGGCCGATGGCTTCGCTGTCGATGGGGGCGATGGCGACCGCGTCGATGCCGCGGGTGGCCTGGTTGAAGAGCTGGGTCATTTGCAGATTGATGTCGCCGTTGGGGTCAAGGAGGATGGCGTCCCAGCCCAGGGCGTCGGCCTGGTCCTTCACGCCTTTCCAGCACGCCACCCAGAAGGTGGAGAAGTGGCTGGGAATGGAGAAGGCGATGGTCTTTTTTTCTCCGGCGCTGCCGAAGTTCATTCCGCTCATGATCGCCAGCGCCAAGCCGAGCAGCAGCAATTTTTTGCACAAACTTTTCATATCCGAATCTCCTACAAGAAAACCGACCGATTACGACGCACCCGCCACCCCGGCGGAACGCCAAACACCCGAATTAACAAGAACAAGCCGCCCCTTTCCTCGCCATCCAGGCGAGAAACATGCCGGCCACAAGGGCTGCTTGAAGAAGATGCATCAAGACATTGGCGGCGTATACGGGAATGACCGCCAGCGTCGCATAGGCTAGGGTTGGGATAACACAAGAAACCTCCCGAAACAGCGTTGAGGCCGTTCCAGAACTGCGGCAAAGAAGGAGAGGTTGGTCAAGAGAGCGTGAGCGCGAGTTCAAACAAGGAGAAGGTGACGCATGTTGTCAGCGTTTCCAAAAAAATACCCGTGAGTGAAATTCTTTGTATACTAAATCTATAACTGACAATAACGAGCATGTCAAGCATAAAACTGATGTAAAATAAACTTTATGAGCGTTATCGGTCATTTTAACAACTGTCAAGGTTGCCTTTCCAGGCAACCCGACCGGCCCAACCGATGGCGGACTTAGTCGGCGGGAACAAGACTACTATTGTTTCTAATATGCCGGGTTGAGCGGTTCGAAGAAGTCAGGAAGCCACGTGCAAAACGGGACTTCGCTATTGGGTTGAGGAAACGTTGCGGGGAAAATGAATATTAATCCTGAACTTTTGCAAAGTGGCGATTAAACCGCCAATCGCCACTTTGCAAAAATCGTTTTTGCTCGGATTTCAAGAGTTTTGCTGGCTTGAATACTTCCAGGATGCAAGTCGGACCTGAATCAGACTTCAGGACTATCCTGGTAACGGTCTCGGCATCGCCGCCGGTAAGGGCAAGCCCCTTTTCCTCTACATCCTGTTTATCGCTCCGGGCCGGCCCAACGGTTCATGCCGACGTCGGCACGGGCGCAGCGCAGGTACATTTCGCGGTAGTAAGGTTCGAGGACGCCGGCGGCGGCTTCGCTTTGGGCCAGGGTGGAGGTGTATTCGCGCGCCAATTCGCGCGCTTCCGCCTTGATGGCTTCCTCGTCGACGCCGAGGATTTTGCCGCCGTCGTAGACGATGCGGCCGGCGACGATGGTGGTGCGGACGGACGAACCGTTTTCGGCAAAGACCATTTGCCGATAAACGTCGTTGAGGGGGGTGAAGCTGAGAGTGTTCAGATCCACGAGGGCGAGGTCGGCGAGGCGGCCGGGAGCGATCACGCCGAGGCGGTCGGGTTTCAAAAGGACGCGGGCGCCGCCGTGGAAGAGGCAGCCGAGGATTTCCCGGGCGGTGGGCCAGTCGCGGTAGTCGGGGTTGGTGATTTTGTGGACCAGGCCGGCCAGCTTGGCCACGTTCCACATGTTGACGGCGTCGTCGGTGCAGGCCTCATCGGTGCCGAGGCAGATGTTGACTCCGTGGCGGCGGAGGCGGCAGAAGGGCATGATGCCGCTGCCGATGCGGAGGTTGCAGAGCGGCTGGTGGGACACCGTGCAACCGCCGGCGGCCATGACTTCCATGTCCGCCTCGTCCACCCAGACGGAATGGATGATCTCCATGCGTGGATTGATGCAACCGAGGTCGTGCACGTACTGAATCAGCGACTTGCCGAATTTCTCGCGGCCGAGGACGCGCTGCAGCTTGGTCTCCAGGATATGCACGGCGTAGGGGATGTCGTGTTCAGCGCTGAGGCGGCTCAGGGCGGTGAAGTAGTCGGCCGGTACGCGCTGCGGGGCGGAGCAGGAGACGGCCGGGGAGACCCGGCCGCCGGCCGCCCCTTTCCATTTGCCGATGAAGTCGCGGTAGAGCCCGAGCATTTCGTTTGCGCTCATTCGCGGCGCTTCCTCCATGGCCTGCCGCTGGGCCGGCGGCAGGAGGTCGCGGAGGTAGGGATATTTTTCGTACTCGACCAGGAGCGGCTGGTCGAGGGTGACGGCGGCGCGGATGCCGCAATCGACGTAGGATTGCATGATGCCGTCCACCGCCTCGGGGGTGGGGACCGGCACGTAGAAGGCGTCGTCGAAGACGGCGGTGGTGCCGTTACGGAGCATTTCCAGGGAACTAAGCATGGTGCGCACGTAGTTGAGCCGGGGGGAGAGCGGCTTGTCAATCAGGGGCGGCACTTCGTAGAGCATGAAGACTTCCAGGGGATAGTCCTCGATAGCCCCGCGCATGAAGTTGCCGGGCGAGTGGTAGTGGCCGTTAACCAGGCCGGGGATGGCCATGAGCCCGCTGGCGTCCTTGACGGTCGCGCCGGCGGCGCGGGGGTCGGCGGCGAGATTTTTGCCGACGGCGGCGATGCTGTCGCCGTTAATCAGGATGTCGGTGCCGTCCAGGATGCGTTCTTCGGCGTCCATGCAGACGACCTTGGCGTTCTTGATCAGGAGCGGAGCGTTGGCGGACACGGGGTTCTCCTATGCGAATTCTTTCCGGATGATTGCGGCGATGGCTTCGACCATGCTTTGGCACGCTTCCCGCCCCCTGGCCTGGGACGCCTTGCTGGCGTGCCAGAGGACGCCGGAAGCGGGTACGGCCTTGGCGGGAGTGGGGTAGACGGCATAGGGCAGGACCAGTTCCGGCTCGTCGTCCTTAATCAGGTTTTCCCGCACCAGATCGGGCCGAAGGGCCAACAGCATCGAAGTCTCGAAGATGGCGGCGTGCTCGCGTTCCCAGCCGGGAAAATCGCCGGCGAAGAGGGAATCGAGGATGGGCTGATCCACGAGGGCGTTCGGGTTGTCGAGAACGACGATTTTGGCGGCCTGGGCGCAGTCGTCCAGGCACAGGTTGATGCCTTCGTGGACAAATTCAACATTCTCGTAATGCCAGTTGAGGACGAAGATTTTTTTGAAACCTTTGCGGATGAAGGCGCCAAGGAGTTCGCGCACCACCTGGATGACGGTGGCGCCGTTGAGGGAGAAGGTGCCGGGGAAACTTTCCCCGCCGCCGGACTGCGGTTTCGATTTGAAGCCGTAGGGCATGACCGGGGCCAGGACCGCGTTCACCCGTTCCGCCACCCGGAGCATCACTCCGGCGGGGATGAACCAGTCGGTGCCGACCGGCAGGTGCGGACCGTGCTGTTCGATGGAGCCGACGATGAAGACCAGGGTCCGGCCGTCCCTGGCGGCTTGGGCGATTTCCGGCCAGGTCATTTCTTCCATGCGGTGCATGCGCGTTCCTTTCGTATTCCCAATCAGATTCCCAGGAGCTTTTTGGCGTTGCCGGCGAGGATGGCTTCCTTAGCCTCGGCCGGGAGATGGGCGCGCTCGATGCGTTTCAATTCCAGCGCCAGGTTGAGCCAGGGCGAATGGCTGCCGAACAAGACGCGCTGGCAGCCGATTTCCTCCGGCAGCCGTTCCAGAAGTTCGTCCGCGAAGAAGCCGGAGGTTTCCAGGATCAGGTTGGGGACGTTATGCATGACATACTCGGCGTCGGTCATGCTGTAGCCGCTGCTGTCCAGCTGGCCACCGTGGGTGATGATGAAGGTTCCCTCGGGATAGCGCGCGGCCAATTCGGCGGCCTGCAGCGGATGCGAGAGGATGGGGTAACCCGTTTCCAGCATCACCGGCAGTCCGCGGCGGAGCGTCGCCTCCACCAGCGGGAAAACCTTGGGATCGTTCACGGCGAAGGTCTCCTCCCAGGGGTGGAGGACCAGGCCCTTCAGGCCGTAGCCGTCCAGGGCGAGGGCGAGGGCGGACTCCGCCTCCCGCCCGAGGTGCGGGTTGACCCGGGCGAAGCCGTAAAGCTTGCCGGGATGCGCGCGCTGCAAATCCGCCACCGCCCGGTTCGGCTCGAGAAAATAGGGGTCGAGCCCCTTCATCGGGCACACCACCGCGGCGGAGACGCCGTGGCGGTCCATGGCGGCGAGAAGCTCGTCCGGCATCAGCCGGTAGCCGAGGAGCGATTGCCCGACATAGACGTGGAAGTCGATAATCATTTCCGCTCCTCCTTCCGGTCGGTCAGGCCAAGCAGGCGCAGGCCGTTTTTCGAACAGACCATTTCGAACTCCTCCTCCGTCAGTCCCGCCAGCCTCACCTTTTCCAGTTCGACGATGGGGTCGCAGTAAGGCGCGTCGGTGCCGAAGAGGACCCGCTCGGGGCCGATGGCGTCGACGAAAAGGCGGATGGGGAAGACGTGCGGGATTTCCGAGGTGTCGACATAAATGTTGGGGTGCGCGCGGGCGACGCTGAGGGCGTCGTGGGTGTGGAAGATGCCGCCCATGTGGGCCATTATGATCGTGGTGTCGGGGCACTTCCCGGCGAGGATGCCGATTTGCAGGGGATAGGACATCATCTCGTCGCCGCAGTGGAAAAGGACCGGAAGGCCCAATTCACCCGCCCGGCGCACCAGGTTGACGGTCAAATCGCCGAAGGGGTGCAGGGTATAGTGGGCGGGATGCAGCTTGACGCCGCTGACCTGGTAGGTCTGGTGCGCGACGTCAAGGAGCTCGAGGGCGCGCTTGCCGTACCAGGGGTCCATGCGCACGAAGGGGAAGAGACGGCCTTTGTAGGGGAGGAGCGACTGGCAGAGCCGCTCCAGGGCGCCGGAATCCGGGCCGGGCACGTTGGCGTAGGCGCTGGCGATGGCATGGGTGATGCCGGCTTCGTCCATGAGGGCGATGAGTTTTTCCGGCGGATCGACCCAATTGAAGGCTTCGAGCACGTCGACGTGGGCGTGCATGTCCACTATTCGCATTGTCCCCCTCCTCTATGTTGGTGTGCGGGAAGCCCCGCCTGTCCAATCGGTAAAAAACGTCCGCTGCCAGGCAGGGCGCGGATTTCCCCACCGGAGGAAACAATCTCGCCCCGCACCAGCACCGTGTCGACCGCCCCCTTACCCGACCAGCCGAGAAAGGGCGTATTCTTGTGCCGGGTCAGCCAGTTGTCCTCGGTCCAGAGCCAGGAACCCCTGGGGTCAAGGACTACGATATCCGCGTCGGCGCCGGGGCGAAGGACGCCCTTGGCGGGATAGAGCCCGGCCAGCCGGGCCGGATTGGCGGCGGTAAGCTGCACAAAGCGCGCCAGGGGCAAACGGCGCTGGCAAACGCCTTCGGAATAAAGATAGAGGAATCCCGCCTGGATGGAATTTATCCCGCCCCAAGCGTCCCATAGAGAAAGGCTCGAATCTTTTTCCGCCGGGGCGGACGGCGAATGATCCGACGCCAGCATATCGATCGCCCCCGCGCCAAGCGCTTCCCAGAGCCCCTCCCGGCAAGCCGCGTTCCGGAAGGGCGGCAGGCACTTCAAGGCATGCGGTCGCCGGCTAAGGTCGGCGTCGGTAAAGGCCAGGTGGTGGGGCGTTACTTCGACCGTGGCCATGACACCCCGCTTTCGCGCCGCCGCCACCAACCGCACCGCCTCCGGGTTCGACGCATGGCAGATGTGCACGCGGCAACCCGCCTCCGCCGCCGCCGCCAGCGCCTCCTCCACCGCCCGGTTCTCGATCCCGGCCGAACGGGCGGCAAGGAAACTGTCGACGTCCTGCCTTCCCTCGGCGCAGCAGGCGGCTTCGGCCCGGGCGGCGGCGGCGCCATCCTCAGCGTGCACCAGGACCGGCTTCCCGAGGCCGGCTGCGACCCGCATGCCCCGGCGCAAGGTATCAGCCGACACCCAAGGGAAGTCATCACCCGCCTCGACCATGAAGGCTTTGAAACCGGCCGCGCCGGCGGCGGCCAGGCTCGGCAGCTCCGCCACGTTGTCTTCCACCAGGCCTGCCCACAGGGCGAAATCGACGACGCTCCTCGCCGAAGCGGCGGCCGCCTTCGCGGCAAAAGCGCCGGCGGAGACGGTGGGCGGCAGGGAGTCGATAGGCATGTCGACCACACAGGTGACTCCGCCCGCTGCCGCCGCCGCCGTGGCGGTGAAAAAATCCTCCCGGTCGCCGCGTCCGGGATCGTTGGCGTGGACATGGACGTCGACCCCGCCGGGCAGAAGGAGTTTGCCGGAACAATCCGTCACCTCCGCCGCCTCCGCCCCGCTTCCCGCCGGCAGGACGGCGGCGATAACGCCGTTGTGAATGACGATATCGCCCGGGGCCGCGCCGTCTTCGCTCGCGACCAGGCCGTTCTTCAGGACTCGATCGGCCCGCATGCCGCCACCGCTTCCATGAAGCGCCGGATCTTTCCGGCATCCCAGTGCACCGGGCTCCCTTTAACGTCGCGGTCGAGCATGAGCGAACTCGACACCACGGCGCCGTCGGCGTGGCGCAGCACTTCGGCGATATTGTCGATCGTGACGCCGCCGCCGAGAATAATCGGCTTTCCCTTCACCGTCTTCCTGCCGATGTCGAGGTATTCCAGCGACTGCGCGTAGGTCATGCCGGTGAGGATGACCGCATCGGCGCCGGTGCGGCTCACCCAGTCCGTCACCGCCTGGATGGGAACGCCGGCCAGGGGATAGCCGGTGCGGTCGTGGGCGTCGGCGAAGATCGCCACCTCGGCGCCGATGGCGGCGCGGTATTGCACCGCCTCGATGCCGCAGCCCTGTTGCAGGCCGGGAGCCTTCAGCATGGCGCCGGCGAAAACCTTCAGCCGCACGAAATCCGCGCCGCAGGCGTGGGCGATGGCGATGGGGGCGATGCCGTCGTGGGCTTCGATGATGATGCCCAGCTTCAAGGCCGGGATCTCGCGCTTGGCCAGACGGCCGAGGGCGGAGACGACGGCGGTCGTTTCCTCCAGGGCGCGGCCGGCGGACAGGTTTTCGTCCTGAAGATAAAGGGTGTCGAGGCCGTTCTGCACAAAGACGGAGCAGTTGGCCAGGACGTAATCCTCCAGTTCGGCCATGGAAACGCCGGGGCGGGGGTTGGCGCGGCCGTATTGCGGCAGGTGCACAGCGCCGATGATGAGGGGTTTTTTCAGGTTTGGCATGGCAGTGGATTTTTCAAAGAAATCGGGCAAACTGCCGCCCGAATTCTTCGAAAGATTTACTCCTTATTTGTAAGGGTCTAAAGTTTCACCGGGACGAGGCCTTAATTCACTCTGTTCCGCAACCGCCCGAGGCGTTCTTCCGCCATGTCCCGGGTGATGCGGTAGGTGTGTTCGGCGCCGAAGCCCTCCACCACAAAGGAGGCCGACACCGTGCCGTACATGGCCGCAGCCACCGGGTCGCCAGTCTCCCGAAGGCCGACGAGAAAGCCGCCGCAGAAGCTGTCGCCGGCGCCGGTGGGGTCGCGGAGCGTGGCGGGATAAACCGGGACGCGGGTCATCCGGTCCTTGCCGCTTTCGTAAACCAGTGAGCCCTCGTTCCCGACCTTCACCACCACCGTCGGCGTGCCGAAGTCGGCGAGGAGCCTGGCGCCTTCGGCCGGGTCGATGGGGCCGAACAGGGTATTCACCTCGGCTTCGCTGGGCAGGAGGACGTCGACCAAACCGAAGAGCCGGCGCAAGTCGTCCTCCCGCTCCAGATGCATATAGAACTCGATGGGGTCGAGGGTAATTAGTTTTTTCCCGGCCGTCCGGCGGTAAAGTTCGGCGCAGGAGAGCTGTTTTTTCAGATAGCGCGGCGCCAGGTGAACGGCGGCAGCGTCAAGGTAACTCGTCGGGATATCCGAGGCGTCAGCGCCGAAGGCGACCTGGGCCCGGTGCAGTTCCAGAGGACTGGCGTCCGCCTTGTCGCCGCGTCCGGCAGTGACGGCGACGCCGTCGCGGGAGACGTAGTTGTCGCGGTCGCCCCGGGCGTCGTACACCAGGCCGGCAACCAAGCCGTGCGGCGCTTTGACCCGGGTGACGCCGGCAGTATCCACCCCGGCGGCGTCCGCCGCCGCGAGCCAGGCCTCGGGCAGGCCTTCGCCCCGGCGCGCCACCATCCCCACTTTCCCCGGCGCCCAGATGCGGGCGCCGGCGGCGCTGTAGGCGGCATTGCCGCCAAACTGGTCCAGCTTGCGTTCGCCGGCGGGAGTAAGGATGTGGTCCAGGGACAGGCCGCCAACCACCACGTATTCCATAGGTTTCCTTCAGTTCTGGACTTTTGCAAAATCACCATTCAAACCGCCGAATGGCGATTTTGTAATATTGAAAACCTCTAAAAATCGGGCAAAAACGATTTTTGCAAAGTGACGATTGGCGGTTCAATCGTCACTTTGCAAAACTTCGGTTACTTCAGCTTCAAGCGCGGGTCGAAATAGTCGCGGAGCCAGTCGCCGAAGAGGTTGATGCCGAGTACGGTTATCATGATGGCGAGGCCGGGGAAGGCGGTTATCCACCAGGCCTTCTCGATGTAAGCGCGGCCGTCGGCGAGGATGGAACCCCAGGTGGGAATCTTCGGATCCACCCCGAGACCGAGAAAGCTCAACTGCGCCTCGAAGAGAATGACCGCGGCGACGGTGAAGGTCATGACAATGATGATTGGCGATATGGCATTGGGGAGAATGTAACGGAGCATGATGTTCACCTGCCGTACGCCCAGCACCCGGGCGGCGTTCACGTACTCCATCTGCTTCACCGACATCACCTGTCCCCGCATGACCCGGGCATAGTCCACCCAGGCGCTCCAGGCCAGGACCACCACCAGCTTCCCGATGCCGCCGCCGAAAATGGCCATGACGAAGATGGCGAGAAGGGTGAAGGGGAAGGCCATCTGCATATTCACTATCCAGGAGATGAAGGAGTCGACCCTGCCCCCGTAATAGCCGGAGATCATGCCCATGAAGATGCCGATGCCGCCGGCGAGCAGCGCCGCCACCACGCCGAGAAGAATGGAGACGCGGCTTCCCAGGATGATGCGGGAAAGCAGATCCCGCCCCATCGAGTCGGTGCCGAGATAGTGCGGCTTTTGGCCGGGCTTGCTGGCGACCAGGGTGGGCGGCTTCAGGCGCCCGGCCATGTTCAATTTCATCGGATTGTGGGGGACGATGAAGTTGGCGAAGATGGCCATGCACAGCACCGTCGCCATGACTAACGCCCCGGCCAGGCCGGGGACGCTTCCCAGCAGGCTGCGGACGAGGCGGCGCTTTTTTCCAGGGGCGGATTCCATGGGTGTCCCACCTGATTGCACGGTTTGGGCGGTTCCTTAGGCGGAGCTATTCGACCCGGATGCGGGGGTCGAGAACGGTGTAGGTGATGTCGACGAGCAGGTTGACGACGACGAAAATGCAGGTGCTGACCAGGATCACCCCCTGGATGACGGCAAAGTCGCGGGTGAAGAGGGCGGTGACGCCCAGCCGGCCGAGACCGGGCCAGGCGAAGACTGTTTCGATGACAAAGGCGCCGGAAAGCATGTTGCCGAATTGCATGCCCATGACGGTGACCACCGGAATGAGGGCGTTTTTCAGGGCGTGCTTGCCGAGGACCAGGCGCTCGCCCAAACCTTTGCCGCGGGCGGTGCGGATGTATTCCTGTTCCAGCACTTCGAGGATGCTGGAGCGCACCATGCGGGTGAAGTAGCCGAGGGACTGGAGGGCGATGGTGAGGGCGGGGAGAATCATGTTGGTCCAGCGTTCGCTGCCGGAGATGGGCAGCCACTTCAGCTTCACCGCGAAAATCAGCATGAGGATGAGGGCGAGCCAGAAGTTCGGCAGCGCCTGCCCGAGAAGAGCGAGGATGTTGCCGACCAGGTCCCAGACGCTGTTCCGCCGCACCGCCACGAAAACCCCCAGCGGCACCGCCAACAATACCGCCAGGCCGAAGGCCGTCACCGCCAGGACGAGCGTGTTCGGCAGGGCGACGGAAATCAGCTCCCCCACCGTTTGCTTGGAAATGTAGGAGCGGCCGAAATCGCCCCGTATGGCGCCGGTGATGAATTTCCAGTACTGGGTGCGAAGGGGATCGGTCAGGCCGAGGCTGGCGCGGATTTCCTGCTTTTGCGCTTCGGTGGCGTTTTCCGGCGCCAGGAGGGAAACAGGATCGCCCGTGGACCGCCCCAGGACAAAGACCAGGACGGAAATCCCGAGGAAGGTCAACACCCCCTGAAGAAGCCGGCGAAGCGTGTAGTTGAACATGATGCCTTCCTTAGAGCCCATCCTTCCTATTACGATAGGCTCTTGGCCGCCGCGGCCGCGCGCCAGCCTGTGTGCTTTCGCCCTCCCCCTATCCCCCATCCCTACGCAAGGCAGGAAGGGAGGAAGTGGGAGACGGCGGCATTATTATCCGGACTACTCCTACTACGCGACTGTTGTAGAACTACTTCACGATGCGGGCGTTCATGGTGTCGAAGTAGCCGTCGTTGCGAATTTTCCATTCGATGCGGTTGTTGATGCCGTTCACCTGCGGCAACTTCCACAGCCAAATCCAGGGGCATTCGTCCCAGGCGATCTTCTGCATGGCGAAGTTGAGGCGCTTCATTTCGGCCGGGTCGGTGGTTTCGTTCATTTTCTTGAAGAGCTGATCGAACTCCGGGTTGGACCAGGTGGAGTTGTTGTCGACGTGGCCGCTGGTGAGGATGAGGTTTTCGATAATCGGATTGACCAGGGCGGCCCAACCGATCCAGACCAGATCGGTGAGGCTGTGCGCGTCGTTACGCTCCAGGAAGACCCCCAGTTCGATATACTCGCAGGTCACGTTGATGCCGATTTCGCCGAGGTCGGCGGCGAGCTGTTGGGTGATTTCCTTGTCCAGACCGTAGCGGGCGCTGGGAGAGACCAATTTCAGATCGAACCCGTTGGGGTAGCCGGCTTCGGCCAGAAGCGCCTTGGCCTTCGCGGGGTCATGGGGGTAGGGCTTGAGTTCCGGGTTGTTGTTGGCGGGGTTGACGTAGCTGGAATAGGGTTTGGTGTAGCCGGAGAGCAGGTTCTCGCAGATGTTTTCCTTGTCGATGGCGTAGTTCATGGCCTGGCGCACGCGTTTGTCGGAGAGGGCCTTGTGGCCTTTCTCGATGGAGATGGTGAGGGCCATTTTCCTGAGCCCGGGTTGGGCGAAGGCGCGGGAGACGGCGGTATTGCACTGGTCGGCCAGGTCGACGGAGATTTGCTCGGCGAAGTCGATGTTGCCGGCGCGGAGCTCGTTGATGCGGGCGCTCTGTTCGGGGATGACGCGGTAGACCAGGTTCTTGATGGGCGGGGCGCCGTTCCAATACTTGTCGTTGGCGGTGAGGATGAGGTAGTCGTTCGGGACATACTTGTTCAGCTTGTAGGGGCCGAAGCCGTCCATGTCCTTCGCCATTTCGTCGTCGGTGGCCTTCGAATAGAAGCCGATGGGGACGATGGGCGATTCGAAGAGCCAGAATTCCATGACGCTGGTCGGCTCCTTCGTCTTGATGCGGAAGGTGAGGTCGTCGACGACTTCCACCTTGTCCAGTCCGACCTGTTCGGGAAGCTGGTAAACCGAGTATTCCGCCTTGGACATCACTTTTTCGAAAGTGAACTTGACGTTCTCGGCGGTCAGCTTTTCACCCCGCTGGGAGACGATGCCGGGACGGAGCTTGAACTCCCAGGTGAGGTCGTCGACCCGCTTCCAGGACTCGGCCATGCGCGGGGCGACGCTGCCGTCGGGGTTGCGCCACAGCAGGACGTCGTGCAGCAGGAAGTAGTCGATGGCGCAGTTCATGTGATTGTTGGCGAGGAGGGGGTTGATGGTTCTGACGTCGCCGACCATGCCCAGCACCATCGTTTCGGAACGCGGCAAACCGTACACGGTATCTCCGGCGGCGGCGGGCAGGGCCGCCCACAATGCGGCGGCGATAGAGACCGCCAGCAGGGCACGCATCAGCGTCTTCATGGACATTCTCCTTGTCTTGCTTACAAGCACCTCGGTTGAATCGGCACCCCTTCGCACGCGGGAGGGGTGATATGGACTGGACTTATGCCTCGGAAAACACCGGCGGGAACAGCGTCTCGGGCCTACGCCCGAGATAGTCCCGCCCGCCGTAGGAACACTTTAGCTTGCGAAAATAACCCTCGGCCCACTCGCGCATTTCGTTCTGGTCGAAGCCGGGGATGCGGCCGGCGCGGAGGACGTCCCGGCCATTCACGATGACGTCGGTCACGTCCCGGGCGCCGGAACTGAGTACCACGGTTCGGACGGGGTCGTCGACCGGGTTCAGGTGGAAATTCTCCAGGCTGATGACGGTGATGTCCGCCTTGGCGCCGGGCGAAAGCCGGCCGAGATCGGGCCGGCCGAGAGCGTCGGCGCCGGCGGTGGTGGCGGCGCGGAAAACGTCGGCGGTGGTGACGGCGCCGGCGTCCCTCTCCGTAAGCCGGCCGGCGAGCAAGGCCATGCGCATATTTAGAATCATGTCGGGCGGCAGGCAGTCGCTGGCCAAAGCCAGGCGAATCCCCCGGCGGCGGAATTTCCGGAAGGAATCGAGGCAGCCGCCGTGGCGGAGGACCACCTCCGGGCAATGCAGCACGGTGGCGCCGGAGGCGGCGAGGCGATCCAGGTCGTCCTCCGCCCCCTCCCCGTCCGCGCGGTCGAGATAAAGTGCGTGCGGCAGGAGGAAACGGCGATTCAAGAGCCCCAGCCCGACCAGCTCCTCAACCGGCGACCGGCCGCAGCGTCGCCGGATCTCGTCGTATTCCCATCGCGATTGGGTGGCGTGCAGGCGCACCGGCACCTCCAGTTCCGCCGCCGCCTCCCGCGTCGCGCGAAGGAGGTCCCGGGAACAAGTTTCAATCGTCGAGGGGATGAGCGCGCCCCGGATCAGCGGGTCGCGGCCCAGGCCTTTGACAAAAGCGACGGCTTCGGCCAAGCCGCGCCGGCCCGCTTCCGCGTTCCAGCAGGTTTGCTTCACTCCGTTTGCGGCGACTACATTCACCCCATCGCGAAAGCTGGGTCCGAGATAGGTCCGTATACCCAAGTCCGACGCCATGCCGGCCAGGCCTTCGAACTCCTCCCGGCCTTCGGCCCAGCGGCGCGCGAGAAGCCCGGTCACCGGAAGAATGGTGGTGGTGCCGGAAGCCAGGAGCTTGGCCAGCATGTAATGGTATTTCCGCGACTCCTCCTCCGGGTCGGAAAGTTCCCGCGGCCCGGCCCGGTAATAGGCTTCGCTCCAGGCGAGGCCGAGGGACAGGGTGGGATCGGCCTCGGCGGCGGCGTCCAGGCTCAGATCGGACGTTTCCAGATCGGCGGCGGCGTTCAGGTCGATGAAGCCGGGCGAGACCAGGCTGTTCCCGCAGGCCAATTCCCGGTCCACCAATCCGGAATAGCCGCGCCCGACAAATACGACGCTGTCCCCTTCGTACACCAGTTCGGCATCGCGCCAGAGCCGGTGATCGCCGAGGGCCGGGTCGTAGCCGACGATGTAACGTGCCGTTATCCGGGTTCGCATGTCTCGCGGATTCCTATGCCTGCTCCGCCTTCGCCTTGGCGCGGTTGTACTTCTCCATCGCCACGTAGTAGCCGAACATCTGCACCGGCACGCTGTAGACCAGGCCGCTGAAATACTCCATGACCGGCGGCAACAGGAAGGCGTGGTCGGCGAGGCCGGCCAGTTCCGCTTCGCCCTCGGTCGCCACCACGCAGGGAAGGCCCTGGAAGTGGCGCCCCTCGATAAGCGTGTCGCGGGCGCGGGGAACGCTGTGGCCGGCGGGGGCGATGACGAAGAAGGGTTCCCCCACCTTCACCGAATTGTAGTGGTGGAACTCCTCCATGGGAACGGCGGCGGCGTGATCGGGCGTCGCCTCCTTCACTTTGGCCGCGCCGAAAACGGCGCTGGCGTAAGTGGGGCCGCCGCCGACGAAGATGTAGAATGGCTTGTCCGCCCATTCCGCAGCCAGGGCCTGCACCTTCTCCCGCTGCGCGGCGGTGACCTGCCGCACCAGATCCGGCACCCGGTCGAATTCCTTCTGGAGAATGTCGAGCTTCCCGGCGGGATAACTTTTCCGTTCCCGGGCGAGGAAGATCCCGAGCTGCATGACCAGGGCCATGGCGGCGGTGGAGGCCTGGGTGGGCCAGCCCTTGCGGGTGGCGTGGATGCGCAGGCCGCGGTTCGACTTCTCCATCAGGATGGAACCGGGGGTGTTCGATAGGGTGAGAGTTTGGGCGCCCTTGGCCTGGGCGACGTACATGCATTCCAGGGTGCGGAGGGTGGCGCCGCTGGAGGAGAGCATGATGACCAGGGATTTGTCGTCCACGCACTTGTGGTGGTAGTAGGCGAAGTCCAGGGCCTGGATGGGCTGGCAGGGAATGCCGAGGATTTCCTCGAGAAGGTAGCGGGAACTGTCCAGGGAGGCGATGGAATCGCCGCAGCCGGTCATGTAGACATGGTTGATTTCCCGTTGGGCGAGGTGGCGGGCGGCCTCGGCGATGGCGTTCCTTTCCTCGCGGATTGTCTCGGCAATCTTGTCGGCCTGGCTGTCGATTTCTTCGATGGTGAAGGCGACCCGCCGCAAGCGCTTGGGACAGAGCGGATCGTCCGTCGCCGGCGGCGCCCATTCGCGGGAAACTTCCGCCTCGTGAAAGTCGCCGATGACCTTCTTCGCCGCGTCGGGGATGATGGAGTCCTTGGACAGGAGCGGTGTGCCGGGAATCTTGGCCATGAGTGATGTTCTCCTTCGGGTGATATCAAAGAGTGGGATAGGTTAAGGTTCGCAGTCCAATTCCTCGGCCCGGTGGCAGGCCACGAGATGGCCGGTGGCGACTTCCCGCATTTGCGGCCGCTCGCCCCGGCAGATGTCCCGCGCGTGGCGGCAGCGGGTGTGGAAGCGGCAGCCGGCGGGCGGGTTGATGGGGGAGGGGAGATCCCCCATGAGGAGGATGCGCTTACGCATGCTTTCGGTTTTCGGATTCGGCGTCGGCACCGCCGAGAGAAGCGCCCGGGTGTAGGGGTGCATGGGATGGGAGTAGACCTCCGCCTTCGGTCCCGTTTCCACGATGCCCCCCAGGTACATCACCGCCACCCGGCGGCTGATGTGCCGCATCATGGAGAGGTCGTGGGCGACGAACAGGTAGGCGAGGTTGAGCTTCTCCTGCAAATCCTCCAGAAGATTGACGATCTGCGCCTGCACCGAGACGTCGAGGGCTGAAATGGGTTCATCGCAGATGACCAGGGATGGCTCGAGCATAAGGGCGCGGGCGATGCCGATGCGCTGGCGCTGCCCGCCCGAGAACTCGTGCGGATAGCGATCGGCGAAGTCGGGACTCAGGCCCACCATCCGCATCATCCCCCGCACCTTGTCCTCCGCCTCGGCCTCCGAGCCCACTAGGCCGTGTTCCCGGAGCGGTTCCCGCAATACCGCCCCCACCTTCATGCGCGGGTTCAGGCTGGCGTAGGGGTCCTGGAAAATCATCTGGATGCGCCGGCGCTTCAGCCGCAATTCCTCCCCTTGCAAGGCGAAAAGATCCACGCCTTCGAAAGTCACCCGGCCAGCGGTCGGCGCCAGGAGGCGGACGATGGTGCGGGCGGTCGTCGACTTGCCGCAGCCCGACTCGCCGACCAGGCCAAGCGTCTCGCCCGGCTGCACCTGAAAGGTGACGTCGTCCACCGCGTAAACATTGCCGACCGTCCGGCGGCGGACCAGGCCTCTCTGAATCGGAAAATACTTGACCAGCCCCTGCACATCCAATAACGGCGCCCCGGCGTTGTCCATCGCGTTCTCCTACCAGCCTCAGGCGTTCCAGCAGGCGACAAAATGACCGGCGCCGCAGTCCGACAATTTCGGGTTCTCCCCGGCGCAACGGTCGCCGGCGCGTTTGCAACGCTCGCGGAAGGGGCAGGAAGCGGGGAAGCGGCGCAATACCGGCGGCAGCCCTTCGATGGACTCGAGGCGGCGGTAGCCCTCGTCCAGCCGGGGCAGGCTGTTGAGAAGCCCGATGGTGTAGGGATGGCGCGGATGTTCGTAAAGATCCTCGACCGGCGACATTTCCACAATGCACCCGCCGTACATGACGGCGACGCGCTGCGCCAGGCCGGCCAGAAGGCCGAGGTCGTGGGTTATCCAGATGATGGCGTTGGCGAACTCCTTTTGCAGCCGCTTCACCAGGTCGACGATTTGCGCTTCGATGGTGACGTCTAGGGCGGTGGTCGGCTCGTCGGCGATGAGGAGATCGGGGTTGCAGATTAGCGCCATGGCGATCATGGCGCGCTGGCGCATGCCGCCGGAAAACTGGTGCGGATAGGCTTTCGCCCGCTCACCGGCGTTGGTGATGCCGACCAGGCCCAGCATCTCCCGCACGCGGCGGTCGGCCTCGGCGCGGGTGGCCCGCTGGTGCCGCATATAGGCTTCGGCCAGCTGGTTGCCGATAGTGTAGACCGGGTTGAAGGAAACGATGGGGTCCTGGAAAATGATGGCGATTTCGTTGCCGCGAATGCGGTTCATCTCCTCGGGCGGCAAGTCGAAGAGGTTCCTCCCCTTGAAGACGGCGCTGCCGGCCGCCACCTTGCCGTGCGGCTTCGGAAGCAAGCCCATGACCGAGAGCATGGATATGGATTTGCCGCAGCCGGATTCGCCGACAATACCCAGCACTTCGCCCCGCCGCACCGAAAAGGAAACGCCGTTCACCGCATATACCGTTTCGTCCCGGCTCTGGAAGCGCACCTGCAAGTTGTCCACCGCGAGAACCACCTCGTCATTTCCCATGCCACGCCCTCTTGCTGGCTTCACTCCCGTGCGTCGCCGCCACTATCCGGCCCGGAGCCGTCCACCTTGTCCGCCTTGTCCGCCTTCCCGGTCCGGGCCCGCTTTCCCGGCTTCCCTTCCGGCACCGCCTTAGCCCGCTTGGGCTTGTCGCCAATCAACTCCAGTACCGCCTTCGCCGCCTCCTCGTCGGTAATCAGGACATTGATGTAGCCCCCGCGCAGTGCCCCCAATATGGCCGCCGCCTTCTCCCGCCCGGCGGCAACGGCGATGGAATGCTCCTTGGTCCGCAGGCACTCCAGGGAGGCGCCGATGGTCCGCTCGGCCAAATCGTTATCGACCAGCTTGCCGTCGATGTCGTAGTAGAGGGAGCAGAAGTTGCCGACCGTGCCCTTGCGCTCCAATTCCGCCCGCTTCTCCTCGCTGATATAGCCGTAACGGTACAGCATGGAGTCGCGGCTGAAATTGCCCACCCCGTTCAGGGCGATGTTGGCCTGCTGGATGTATTCCATGGTGCGCCGGGTGTGGTTTTCCGAGAGGTAGACACTCTTGGCCTCGAGCGAGGAGACGATGACCGGCGTGTAGAGAAGGAAGAGGGCGGCGCCAAGTTTGTGGCCGAACATGCGCGCCACCTCGAAAACGCCTTCGTCCATGGTGTTTTCATAGGTGCAACCGATGAGGCTGGCGACGCGGATGTCCTCGATGTGGCATTGCGGCATCTGCCGCGCGACCTCCAGGGTGGTGGTGCCCCAGGCGACGCCGAGGACGTCGTGGGGCTTGAGAATTTTCACCAGGTATTCCGCCGCCGCCTTGCCAAGTTGCACCCTGGCCTTGGTGGCGGAAAGGCCGAGGACATTCACCACCCGCGCCTCTTTGAGGGCGAATTCCTTGGTCAGGCGGCTCTCGAGCTTGGCGAGGTCGTGGAAGGGGTCGACCACCGCGATGCGCACGACGCCCCGCTCTTCCGCCTGTCGGAGCAGCCGGGAAATGGTGGGGCGGGAAAGCCCCAGGCGCTCGGCAATCTCCTGCTGGCTCAATTTGGCGACATAGTGCAGGCGCGCGACTTCCAGCACCTGGTGCAGATCATAGTTCATGGTCTCACCGTCGAAGGGAGTTGGGGTTGCGGAGCACGGAAAATGGGGATGACGCCGGGGTGTTTGCAAAATTTCAGGGGAGCTGTTTGCATTTGTTCAGTGACGATGTCGTACTTTTACGCCGTTACCCGGGTAAATGCAAGGATAAAATCTCGATTTTTCGCATCTTTTTGCGAATAAAACTCCAGGCGGCGGCTTATCTCCAACCTTGCCGGGAGTTGCCAACCGGTTGCCCCGAAAACGCAAGGAAACGGCCGCGACTTCGCTGCGTCGCGGCCGTTGGCGGGTATGCCTCGGGAAATTTCAGAGGTCGTAGTAGAGGCTGAATTCGATCGGTTGCGGCAGCTGGTTGTACATGGTCGTTTCGGCCCGCCGGTTCGCAATCCAAATGTCGATGAGCCGCTGCGGGAAGACGCCGCCCTCGGTGAGGAAGTCGTGGTCGGCCAGAAGGGCGTCGAGGGACTGGTCGAGGTTGCGGGGGAGCTGGCGGATTTTCTTCTGTTCCTCCGGCGTAAGCTTGTACAGGTTGAAATCGTAGGGGCCGAAGCCGGCCTGGGCCGGGTCGATTTCCTTCTTGATGCCGTCCAGGCCGGCCATGAGAATGGCGGCGTAGGCGTAATAGGGGTTGCAGGTGGCGTCGGGGCTGCGGAGTTCGAAGCGCTTCGCCTCCGGGCTTTTCGCGTAGGCGGGAATGCGGATCACGGAACTCCGGTTCGAGGTGGCGTAGCCGATGGTGACTGGCGCTTCGAAGCCGGGCACCAGGCGCTTGTAGGAATTGGTGCTGGGGTTGGTGAAGGCGCACAGGGCGTTGGCGTGGGTCAGGAGTCCGCCCATGAAATGGTGGGCGGTGCGGCTCAGTTGCGAATAGCCGTTGGGGTCGTAGAAAAGTGGTTTCCCGTCCTTGAAGAGGTGCATGTGCACGTGCATGCCGTTTCCGGCTTCGCCGTAAAGGGGTTTGGGCATGAAGGTGACGGTGCGGTTTTCCTTGAAGGCGGCGTTCTTGATGAGGTATTTGGTCATCATGGTCTTGTCGGCCATTTCCAGCATGCCGCCAAATTCCACCTCGATTTCGACCTGGCCGGAACCGCCCACCTCGTGGTGATGATATTTTACGCCGATGCCCATCTTTTCCATGAGGAGGCTCGCCCGGCTGCGGAAATCGTTCAGGATGTCGGCCGGCGGGGCGATGTGGTAGCCACCTTTTTTCGGGACTTTGTAACCGAGGTTCTGGTCGCCGTCCCCCGAGTTCCATTCGGCCTGGTTGGTGTCGAGGCGAAAGGACGAGGCGTTGGGGTTCACGGACCAGCTGACGTGGTCGAAGACGTGGAATTCGAATTCGGGGCCGATGCGCATTTCGTCGGCGATGCCGGTTTTACGCAGGTATTCCTCGGCGTGCCGGGCGACGTTACGCGGGTCCTGGTCGAAGCGGCGGTTTTCGGGGAGCTGGATGACGTAGACGTCCCCAATCATCGCGAGGGTCGGCACTTCGGCGAAGGGGTCGCGGTAGGCGGAGGCGAGGTCGGGGACGAAGACCATGTCCGAGGATTCCACCGGGGCGAAGCCGTAATTGGAACCGTCGAAGCCGACGCCGTAGCGCATGACGTCCTCGGTCAGTCGCTCGATAGGCATGGCGAGATGTCGCCAGCGTCCGTTCAGGTCGATCATCATGAAATCGGCCATCCGGATGTTTTCCGTTTGGCAATAGGCCCGCGCCTCACCGAGTGTCTTGAACATCTTCTCTTCTCCCCGTATTGTAAAGATTGTTGAACCTGAACTTTTGCAAAGTGGCGATTGAACCGCCAATCGCCGCTTTGCAAAAATCGTTTTTGCCCGAATTTCAAGGGTTTTTGATTTTACAAAATCGCCATTCGGCAGTTTGAATGGTGATTTTGCAAAAGTCCAGTTGAACTTTAGGAAACTACCCAACTTGTCCCGGTAGCCGTATAGGCACCCGAACAGTGGACGTTTCGAGATAATCGAGCGGCAGTTTGCTCGATTTTCTCGAGAACTACCCAAACAGCCGCGGCATCAACTCCGCCGCGTCAATCACCTCTCCCCCCACCCGCGCGGCTTCGCGTTCGTTGAACGCTTCCGCCCCGTTGGCGGCAAAACCCGGTCCCCACATGACGTAAGGAATCGGTTCGCCGCTGTGTTTTCCCGAGGCGACCGGAGTCGGATGATCCGGACAAACCAGAATCCGCCAATCCCCGTAATGCCTGGCCATCACGTACAGGGGCGCCAGGATATGCCGGTCGATATTCTCCAGCGCCTTGACCTTTCCGTCGATATCCCGGTTGTGGCCGGCTTCGTCCGGCGCCTCCACGTGCACCGCCACGAAGTCGTGCAGGTAGATGTAGTCCAGGGCCGCCCGGCCCTTGCCGGCATAGTTCGTGTCGAGGTAGCCGGTGGCGCCGGGCACATTGATGATTTCCATTCCCGCCAATTTGGCGGTTCCCCGCAACAGATCGACGGCGCTGATCAGCCCGGCGTTGGCCAAGCCGAAACGGCCGGAGAAATTGTCCAGGGTCATCTTGGTGGCCCCGCCCCACAGCCACAGTTGCGTGGCTGGGTTCATCCCGGCGTCGATGCGTTTCCGGTTAACCTCGTAGGTCGGCAGCAATTCCGCGCTCGCCCGCTCCACCTCGAGAACCCACGAGGAATACTGCCCTTGCGGCAGGTGTTCGGTTATGTTCTCGCCGACAATTTCATGCGGCGGCGTGCATACCGGGATGCCCGAACCGGCCCCTTCCATCAGGCACAGGTGGCGGTAGCCGACGCCGGGGAAGAGCTTCACCCCGTCCACTTTCAGGTCCCGCTGCAGATTGGCTATGAGTTCGTGGCTTTCCGCGTTGGTGATGTGTCCGGCGGAATAATCCGCCATTATCCCGTTCGGCGCCACCGTCACCAAATTGGCCCGGAAAACCGCGTCTCCCCGGGGCACTTCCACACCCAAGGCCGCCGCTTCCAGGGCGGCGCGCCCGGTCAGGACTTTTTTCACGTCGTAGCCAAGGAGCGCCAGGTTCGCCACGTCCGATCCGGGCTGGAGGCCGTCCGCAATCGTCCTGGCCACGCCCAGGCGTCCTTCCCTCGCCATGGCGTCCAGGGCGGGGGTGGCGGCGAGCTCGAAGATGGTTTTGCCGTCGCGGTTGGCGATCGGCTCGTCGGCGGCACCGTCAGGAATTACCAATATGTATTTCATTGCCGTCTCCAACTTGCTATACTTGAGTGTTGACCTCGACTTTGGCAAAATCCCCATGCAAACCGCCGAATGGCGATTTTGTGGAAGTAATAACCGCTGAAACGCAGGCGAAACAAACCTTGTATCTTACAAAGAGGAGAGGGTATTGTCATCGACAAAATTGGCTGATAAGCCGATCTTCCGGCCAGCCAGGCCTGAAGATTATCCGGCGCTCCTGGATATACAGTATCGAGCCTATTTATTGAAAGAGGTGCCGCTATACGGCGAGGATTCGCCGCCCCTCAAGGAAACCCCCCAGACGCTGGACCGCGAGGCCGGGGAGGGTAAGCGCCGTCTGGTGGCGGTGTTGGCCGGGGCGGTTGCGGGATCGCTCATGGAGGAGGTGTTGGCTGACGGTTGGGTGCATATTGGCCGGGTGTCGGTCGACACCGCCTTGATGGGGCGGGGGATTGGCCAGTTCATGATGCGGGAAGTGGAGAGGATGCATCCCGAGGCGCCGGGGTTTGTTTTGGATTGCGGCGAGAAGAGTGTGGAGAATTTGTACATATACGGGAAATTGGGTTACCGCAAAACCGGCGAAGGGTTTCAAGTGCCGGGCGGACCGTATGTGTTGGTCATGAGGAAGCCGGGCGGGCGGTCCGGCAAGACGGCGGGGTGAAGGGTTATGATTCGCACATTTATAGGTTGCGGGATTTCCGACAAATTGCGGGAGCGTTTGGGGCGGGAGATTGCGCGTCTTCGCGAGGCGGCGCCGCTGGTTGCCTGGGTTAAGCCGGAGAATGTGCATTTGACCTTGAAGTTTTTGGGGGACGTCAAGGAGGACGATTTGGAGGAATTGTTTGCAGAATTGGCCGAGGCGGCGCGGACTTTCGGGCCGTTCAGTTTGGAGGTGGCCGGAGTGGGGGCGTTTCCCAACTGGCGCAATCCGCGGGTGGTTTGGGCTGGGATTGGCGAAGGGGCGGAGGAGGCGGTGGAATTGGCTGAAGTGGTTGAGGAGGTTTGCGTGGATTTGGGGTATGAACCGGAGGGGCGGGTGTATCGGCCGCATTTGACCTTGGGTAGGGTGAAGCGTCCGGCTGACGGTTACGGATTGGAGGGGGTGGCGAGGGGGAGCGAAGGGGTGGCGTTCGGTCATATCGATGTGGATGAGTTGGTGGTTTTTATGAGCAGTTTGCGTAGGACCGGACCGGTGTATTCGCCGATGGCACGGTTTGAGTTGGGGGGAATGGTTTGAGCGTTTCATTTCCGCTTGGCGTAGTTGGGTACGGTAATTTACCTGCATTTTCCAATGTCAATCAACGAACAACTCGTGTAAAAACTGCCCGAAGGGTTGAAAGCATTCATTATTAAAAGGCCAGATTCTTTTTTTGGCGGCGACGCCCAAGGAATAACACTCGCTGTCAACTGCTGCTAGGAAAGCCAGCATATGCCTTTTTTCCCGACGTCTTATTTCGACTGTCGCAGTTCCCTCTCTTTGAGCCAGGCATTCGATAAAGGTCAAAACACAACCATGAGACGGGTGTTCACGCACAGCTTCGAGACATAGACCTTCCAGCATCCCCGCATCGATATTGTTTGGCATGATGAAGGTGCCGATCTTATACCCGGCTTTATCGGCAATTTTCCCCGGCTTATCCGGCAACTCCCATGAATCATATGCGCCCAGCTCATTGAGGACACCCTTCAACGTATGGGTAATGCTGGCAAATGCGCTATGTGCAGCATTTTCTTCCGCATCACGAACAAATCCCATGCGCCGGACTTTATGGAAATTGTCAACCTTGGACACCCCGCGCATTTTAAGGTTGAAATTGTCTTTTCCGCCAACTTCGATTATTTGCACATCATTTATTCCGAGATGTTCAAGCATATTGCCAAGAAAATTGCTTTCATCTTTTCCCTCGACTAGCAGCAGGGATGTTTTGGAAATACCCTTGGGTGCATAAGGCGTGCTTGTCATCCCCGCACCTCCATCCCCATTTCCGCATTGGCGTTTATTACCTCCGCGTCCATAGGTATGCAAACATGATGCTCGCTGTCCTCGCGGCGAATACGGAAAAAACTTACATTGTTCGTCATGGTGCCGGTAGGCTCCAGGACTGAGGCGGCCAGTGCGTTGGCACATTCCAGCGAATGGGTTGTGGCGATAATTTGCACGTCGAATTCTTGAGCCGCTGATAAAAGAGTTTTCCACAAAACCTTCATCGCGGAATGATGAAAGCCGTTTTCGATCTCATCAATTAAAACAACTCCCCCTTTTTCGCTCACGATGGTGGCAATAATTGCGAGCATTCTGCGGATGCCGTCACCCATGGTGGAAATTGGGCTGAGAGGTGTGATGCCAACATCAATATAGATATTATTTAAGCCGCCTAATTGGATGCCCTTGATGTCAGGATCCATCTCCTTGAGAGGGGACAAAATCAATGACATTTGATTCATTCGAACAACAGCATCAAGGCGTTTGTTTAATTCGTGCAATACGGTATTATTGATGAGAAAGTAGGAGCGTATCGGATATCCTGAACCGTGTTCATTTGTTGCATTTATAACCCATTGATTATGTTCCTCCTGATAGTCAAGCGTTCCTTTGACAAAGGCGCCTTTCTCAAATGAGGCATTGTATAACAGTCTCGAAAAACTTTGTGATTCACTGGAGCCTCCCGCAGTCCCATCGAGTGAACTAATGCCCGCCTTCAAAGAACTGATTTCCGAAAATGCCGCGGTGCATTCTATCTGGCGATTGTTTTTTTCTCCGAGATGCTCGGTAACGGCCGACAGTTTAAACGGAATATTGAAATTCATATTATGAAAGAAACATCGCATACCATCCGGCGAAGTGTCCGTCTCGAAGCGAAAAGAGGGAACGGAAAAAAACAGCTGCAAATTGCCTAGTCCGGTCAACAAAAACAAGGATTCAAGCACTGACGTCTTGCCGCAGTTGTTTCGCCCCATCAATAAGTTCACTTGTTTCATATCATTTATAGTGGACTTTTTGAATTTCCTCTATTAATTTCCGATATTAGTTGACAAAAGGCATGGCGTCCTTTTTAGTCGGTGTTGCTGAAGCATCGCCTAAAAAAGGATGGATTCGCCATGCCAGAACTTCCGATTGTTTTGCGGC
>JAVBQR010000113.1:0-19258 GCA_031548865.1 Planctomycetota bacterium | reverse complement strand
GGGGAGGTCGATGCTTGCATCATGAAGGATTCGATGAAGCGGTTGTGGGGGATGGGATTGCTGCCGTCCCGGAAGTGAATCATCGAGTCCTGGGAGAGGGCGGCCAGCAGCTTGTGGGTCGATTGGGTGGCGAAGACGGTGGGGCGCTTGTCGTCGTGTTCGGCGGGGTCGCCGTACATCGCGTGGCGGTCCTTGTACATCGGGTTGAAGCGGGCGTAGCCGTACCAGGCTTCGTCGAAATGCAGGCGGTCCACCGATTGCCCGAGGAGTTCGGTGACGCGTTTCACGTTGTAACAGAGGCCGTCGTAGGTCGAATTGGTGATGATGGCGTGGACGGGCTTGTCATCCTTTTGCTTGACGAGGGCGTTGGAGCGGATCGAATCGCGAATCGCTTCCGGGGTGAGGTTGTTGGCCATGATCGGCCCGATGATGCCGTACTGGTTGCGCGAGGGGAGCATGTAGGTGGGGGTGGCGCCGGACATGGTCATGGAGTGTTCGGCGGATTTGTGGCAGTTCCGGTCGCAGAGGCAGATTTGCCCGCGCGTGACCGAGGACATGAGGATGACCCGGTTCGAGGTCGAGGAGCCGTTCGTCACGTGGTAGCTGCGGTGGGAGCCGAAGACCTTGGCCATGTACTTTTCCGACTCGCCGATGGGGCCGGAGTGGTCGAGGAGGGACCCCAGTTCCCCGACCGAAATCGACAGGTCGGACCGGAGAAGCTGCTCCCCGAAGAAGTCGAAGAAGGCGCGTCCGGCCGGGGTCTTGAGAAACGCGACGCCGCCGGTGTGGCCAGGTGTATGCCAGGAGTATTCGTAGACCTGGGAGAAGTTCACCAGCGCCTTGAACATCGGCGGGAGGATTTGTTCGCGGTAGCGGTCGGTGGCGGCGAAAATGCGTCCCGAGATGAAATTTGCCGTGTCCTCGAGCATCCAGATGAAGTCGTCCGCCTTCTGCATGACTTCGATGGAAACGTTCGAGGCGGATTCGCGGTCGGCCAGCAGGAAAATGGGGACGAGGGCGTTTCGGCAGCGCATGGCGTCGAGGACGTTCTTGGCCGATTCGTTGTTCAGGCTTTCCTCGAAATCCCACTTGAGGAGGAGGCATTCGATGGAGGGGTCGGAATTGACGATGGCGATGGCGTCGGCGCAGCTGTGGACGGTGATCAGGGTGGCGTCGCGTTTCTGGATTTCGTCGGCGAGGGCATCGACGGCCCTGCCGACGGCGCTGTGCGAATCCGCCTTGTCGTGGACCAGGAGAATGCGCATGGGGAAAGTGTTGGTTATGGTGTTGGGCATATTTATTTTTCCTTTTAAAAGGGGGCACATCTAAATGGTATTGAAATAAGGGGCACCTCTAAAAATGGCATTTTTAGAGATGCCCAAAGGTTCATTTGGCATGCTGGACAATCCGCGTTTTACTGCGCCGCCGCCGGCTGCTTCTTCCCGTACCACGGCGTCGCCTCTTCCGAATAATGCAACGCGTCCTTCAGTTTCATTTCCTGAATCGCCTTCGTCACCGGCACCGCCGGCGTGCCGCCGGATATCTCGACATGGTGCGTAGCGGGGGAACTGATCCCGTGCAGATACTCGCGCATGTGGACGAGAACGTGCGACTGACGGCCCACGGACATCCAGAACGTCGCGCACAGGGCGATGACCGCAACCGCCAGGGACAGCCGCCGCACCCACGAGGGCACCCCGCCGCCGACCTCGGCGTGCTCCTCGGCAATGTCACGTTTCCGCGACAGCGAAAATTCGTAGAAGAGGATGGTGGCGATGACAAACATCAAAGCCCAGCGCGTCTGCTCGCCGTCCGACCCCACCATCGCGCACAAACAGTAGACAGCGGCGACCACCCCCACGAAAACATAGAAAATGTAACTGTCCTTCGGCATCTTCTGGTAACCCAGCACGTTCAACGCCACTGCCGAATAGATGTAGGGTAATAGCGTCATGATTACCGCGATGGAGGCGATTTTGCCGAACTGCTGGCTGGCGGTGGGGGACATGGTGGCCAACACCTGCAGGCTCATGATTCCGGCAACGATTGCCAGGCCGGCCGAAGGCACGCCCTTCGAATTCTCGCGGGCGAACACGTTCGAGAACAAACCGTCCTTCGCCGCCGCTTGCGCGGTCTGGCCCACGAGAAGCGTCCAACCGCCGAGGGAACCCAGACAGCCGACCGCCGCGCACAGGGCGACCACCTTCGCGGCGCCGTCCCCGAGGGCGATCCGGATGGCGTCGGCGAACGGCGCCGATGAGGCGACCAGTTCCTTGTTCGGGATAATCCCCATGATGGCCGAGGAACTGAGGATGTAGCAGACCGCCGCGAGAATCACCCCGGCGACGGTGGCGATGGGGACGTTTTTCGACGGGTTCTTGACCACCGCCGCGGAAACGCTCGCCGACTCGACGCCGATGAAGGCCCAGAGGGTGAAGTTGAGGGTCATGCCGATGGCGGCGATGTCGTGTTTCCCCGAGACGTTCCAGCCGGCGGCGTAGGTGGTTTTCGAGAACCAGAACCAGCCCAGGAGCGCCATGCCGACAATCGGCAGGAGGGCGCAGATCGTGGTCAGGGCCTGGATGCGGCTGACCACTTTCGGCCCGAGAATGTTCGCGTAGGTGAGAATCCAGATGATGGAGATTTGCGCCAGAGCCATCACCACCGGGTCTTTCAGGGCGGGCAGGAACGGGGTCAGGTAGCCGAGACCTGCCACGGCCAGGCCGACGTTACCAACCACGTTCGCCAACCAGTAGACGAGATTGGTCTGGTATCCCATGTAATCGCCGAAGGCTTTCTTGGTATAGGCGTAGGGACCGCCGGCGGCGGGGTCCAAGGAAGCGTGTTTGGCAAAGACGAGGGCCAGACAGATTGAGCCGATGATGGTGATAATCCAGCCGAAAATGGCGATGCCGCCGATAGCCGCCAGATTCGCCGGGAGCATGAATACCCCCGAACCCATCATGTTTCCGGCGACCATTAATGTGGCCGGAATCAGACCGATTTTGTTGCTTTCCGCAACCGCCATGGGGAGGTCCTTTCATAATTGTGCGTCAAAATTGGTTTAGAAAATAATGGTGGTAATCGCCGCCGGTATGTCGCTTTTGTCATGCCGTTTAACGTGATATAAAGCAAAAATTTTGGTTATATCGTGTTTGTTTACTGTGTAGCCTATCAGGCCGCGGATTTTCGTCAAGAAAGAGTTTTTGGAAACAGCGGGGTTTGATATTTTTTGGGGTGGGGAGTGCACGGCAGTGGAGAGAGGTTCTCACGACTGATTAAAATAATCGTGGAAATCGTCGCCAGATTCCCTCGAATAGTCCAAATGCTGTTATCGCTATTAACTGAAGTTTTGCAATGTGACGATTTATCCGCCAATCGTCACATTGCAAAAATCGTTTTTGCCCGAATTTTCGGGGTTTTTGATTTTGCAAAACTCCAGTATTAATCAATGTCCGGAAACATGGCTGGCCGGGAACCCATCTTATCCGGGTGATCCCCGCGTTCAGCCACACCTCTCCTGCCAATCGCGTTAAGCTGTTTTTCCAATTCCTCCCGGTTCTCCGCCGCCTCGCCGTGGCTGATTAATTTGTCGTTGTAGAGAAGATACTTCGCACGGCTGTCGGCCGGCGACAAATTCGGCATCACCACATTCGCTCCGGCGAGAATGCCCCGCTCGCGCCCCCCGGTCTCCCTGGTTCCCAAGGCGGTCGTCGCCGGCAACAACACTTGCGGCAACATCAGGCGCACCAGAGCCAGCAGGAACAGGGTCAATTCGACGTCCCCGGCCGGATAGGCCGCGAAGGGCGTGTCCCGGTGCGGTATGAACGGGCCAATCCCCACCATGTGCGGCTGGAAATCCTGGATGAAAACCAAGTCCCCGGCCAGGTCGTCCAGGGTCTGGAAGGGCGACCCGACCATAAACCCGCAGCCGGTTTGAAATCCGATTTCACGGAGATCCCGTAAACAGCGCAGGCGGTTCGCCAACGATAAGGCCGGCGGGTGCAGTTTTCCGTAATGCTCCGGCGCGGCGGTTTCGTGGCGGAGAAGATAGCGGTCGGCCCCGGCGGCGTACCATTCCTGATAAACCTGGCGCGGGCGCTCGCCGACGGAAAGGGTGATGGCGCAATCCGGAAACTCGCCGCGAATTGTCGCGATCACCCCGGTCAGCCAGGCGTCCCCTGACCCGGGGTCGTCGCCACCTTGCAGGACGAAGGTCCTTAGCCCGAGGCCGTAACCGGTCCGGCAACAGGCGAGTATCTCCTCTTCACTCAGACGATAACGCTCGGCGCGGCGGTTGCCGCAACGGATGCCGCAGTAGTAACAATCGTTGCGGCAGTAGTTCGTGAATTCGATGAGGCCGCGCAAGTAAACTTTGTCGCCGAAATTTTTTTCGCATACCGCGCGGGCCAGGCTCCCGGCGTAGGTCCGGTCCTCCGGCAACGCTTCGGCCAGCGAATGGCGGAACTCCCCGCGGGATAAATTTTCACCCCGGTGCAGGCGGTCGATTAGCTGGCGCGGTTCGTTTACGGCTGGCATGATGTCCTCGGTATTGTAATGGGGCTCGGCAACGATAGAATAGCGGGGAAGTCCACTCTTTCTCCCTTGTCCATCTTTGAAAGCCGCCCATGCAACGAATCCTCTTCACCATCCCCATCGCCGGCGGCCTGCCGGTTTTCGGTTACGGCCTGTTTCTGATGCTCGGCTTCGTCGCCGCGCTCCTTATCGCCTACTGGCGCGGGAAAAAGCGCGGCCTGTCGACCGACGCCGTCATCGACGTCGGGATAATATCCATTTTCGCCGGCGTCGTCGGCGCCCGCCTCGCCTTTCTCCTCCTGGATTACAGCCCCGCGAACGGCGGCTACGGCTCCCTCGCCGAATGGCTGGCGGTTTGGCAGGGCGGCCTGACCTTCCAGGGCGGCCTTTTCCTCGCCCTCCTGGCGGTATATTTGTACCTTCGCCACCGGAAAATTTCCGTCCCGGAAATGTTCGACGTCTTCGCCCCCGGTCTCGCCATCGGGGTCGGCTTCGGACGCATCGGCTGCCTCCTGAACGGTTGCTGCTGGGGGAAACCCGCGCCGCACGGCTCGTGGTTCGCGATGCTTTTCCCCCCGAACATCGAGTCGATGCTGGAACAGCACTGGCTGCAACGCGCGCATCCCGACCAGTGGCAGTCGCTCCTGGAACGACTCGGCTACCCTGCCGCCACCCTGCCGCCGATTCCCATTTACGCCACGCAGCTGGTCTCCGCCATCGGGCTGTTCGCCATCGGGCTTTTCCTCATTTGGCTGGAAAGGCGCCGACCCAACCGGGTCCCCGGGCAAACCATCGTCTGGTTTCTTTTCCTGTACGGCGTCGGCCGTTTCATCATCGAATTTTACCGCGACGACACCCCGCTCCGCTACGGTTTCGGCGCCTTCCCCGGACTGCGGCTGGGGCAATGGCTGGCGCTGGCCATGGTGCTGGCGGCAGTAATCTGGCAGTGGCTGCTGGGCGGAACCAAAGCAGCGCGAATTAACCACAGGGACCCGGAGGACACAGAGAACCAAAATATTTAATGAATTTTCACCCGCCGCGCCAGCCGGAGGAAATCCTCCGGCGCCAGGTTTTCGCCCCGTTCCTCGGGGTCGAGGCCCAATTCCTCGAGAATTTCCCCCGCCCCCGCTTCGGCAAACAAACCTTTCAGCGCGTTCTTGAGAATCTTCCGCCGTGAACCGAACACCGCGTTGGTCACGGCGCGGATTTCCCGCCAAGGCAGGGCAGAGCGTTCTGCAAGCGGCCGGAAGTCCAGGCGGATCAGCGCCGAATCGACTTTGGGGCGCGGCCAAAAGGCTTTGGGGCCGACCACCCGATCGATGCGGGTCGTCGCCGCGAGGCCGGCGGCGATGGAGAGGGAACCATAATGCTCGCTTCCCGGCAGGGCGGCCAGGCGCTCCGCCACCTCCAGTTGCAACAGAAACACCCCCACTTCCCACGGCAACGGCGCAGCCAGGGCATTCATGACAAACGGCGTCCCGGCCGAATACGGCAGGTTCGACACCGTCTTCAACCCCGGTTCCCCGCCGCCGTTTTCTTTCCCGAGCCAATCCCGGCGGATTTCCAACAGTTCCCCCAACCGCGCCGCGACCTGCGGATTCAGATGGTTCTTGCCCGCCAAGATGTCCCCCTCCAGATAGAAAACGTTCGGCAGGCCCGCCGTTTCCTCCTGGGCGACCGGCAGGAGGCCGCGGTCGAGCTCGACCGCCAGCACCAAGGCGCCGGACAAGGCGAGGCGCCGGGTGAGGAGGCCGCTTCCCGGGCCGACCTCGAGGACGACGTCGCGGGGGGACAGGTCGCCAAGATTGGCGATATGCTGGAGGAGATTTCCGTCGAGGAGGAAATTTTGTCCCCGCCGGGTCGACGGCCTGACTCCGGCCCGGTCGAGGCGTTGCCTGAGAATTTGGTAGATACCCATCCGTCGCCTCTTCCCCACTCGCGGGCTAGTGGCTATAATGAAAAATTCGTCGGTTCCCGCGCACCGGTGACCTTTTCGCCGGTAATTCGGTATATCCGTTCGAAAGGCGTTTGTAAAGGGAGCCGGCGGTTTTCGGGGATCCGGGCATTGGGAAGGGCGGGAGTTCGGCCGCTTGCCTAGCCGCCCGGCAGAGAATGGACTAAATCACTTGCTTGCCAGTTTGACCTTGGAGAATTTTCTCCTGTTCGAAAAAACCGTCTTTACCTTCGGGCCGGGCCTCAACGCCGTTTCCGGGGAAACGGGCGCTGGGAAAAGCCTGCTGGCCCGGGCGCTCGGGCTGGCGCTGGGCGGACGGGGCGGCCACGACATCATCCGTTCCGGCTGTGAGGAGGCGGGTATCGTCGCCGTTTTCAAATTGGGGCAAAACGCCCCCGAGGCGGCCAGAACCCTGGCGGACGCGAAGGGGGAAATCCTCCTGCGGCGGGTCATCAGGAAAAGCCGCGACGGCGGCGGCCTGACCGTGAACGGTAAAGCGGCGACTTCGCAAAGCGTCAGGAACGCCTTGGCCGGCCTGGTCGACTTCGCGGCCCAGAACGAGCATACCCGCATCGGCGACCCGGCCTACCAGCTTGAACTCCTGGACGCCTTCGGGAAGCTCGCGCCGCTGGCCGAGAAATACCGCTGCGCCTACCAGGCGGCCGAGTCCCTGGCCCGGCGTTTGAAGGCGGGGCGCGAGGAACGGGAACTGGTGCGCCTGCGGCTGGACCGGGCCAAAAAGGATTTGAAGGACCTCGACCTGGCGGCGTTCGATCCCAAGGCGGACCTGGATTTGGAGGAGCGCATCCGCGAGATGTCGAATGCGGCGGGGATTGTCCAGGCGGCGGCGGAGGCGGCGGCGCATTTGGAGGGAGACGGCGAGAGCGGGGCGCTGGGGGCGCTGGCGGCGGCCTGGCGGGGTCTCGAAAAAATGGCCGCGCTGTCGCCGCGTTTGGCCGAGGCCGAGGCGGATTTGGCCGCCGCTTTGGAAAGGGCGGAGGAGGGCTTGGGGAAGCTGTCCGCCTTGACGCAGGACGTGGACGCGGACCCGGCGCGTCTGGACGCGATGATCGGCCGCTCGGAGAAATTGAAGAGCCTTGGCAAGCGTTTCGAGTGCGAGGTGGCGGGTCTGGCGGCGGCGCGGGAGAAGCTGCTCCGCGATATCGAGGACTTGTCCGGTTGGGACGCGGACGAAGGTGAGACGCGTAAGCGCCTAGCCGCGGCTTTACCCGGGGTGATCGAAGCCGGGGTGAAATTGGCGGAGCGGCGGCGCGAGGCGGCGGGGCGTCTCGAGAAGGCGGTGAATCGCGAATTGGCGGAACTCGGCATGGAGCAGGCCGGGTTTCTCGTCGATTTCGAGCCGCTCTGGCGGGTGGGGGAGGAAGAGGCGCGGGTTCTCGAGGCGGGGGCGGCGGGGCTGGACGAGGTGGGGTTTTATTTGACGCCTAATCCCGGCGAAGCGCCGTCGGCGGTATCCGGAGGCGTGTCGGGGGGCGAGGCGTCGCGGGCGGTTTTGGCCTTGAAGAGCGCGCTGTCGGCGGTGTACCGGCCGGACGTGATGTTCCTCGACGAGGTGGATGCGGGGGTCGGGGCGCGTTTGGGCCGGGAATTGGGGATGAAGCTGCGCGGTTTGGCGGAATCGCGGCAGGTCATAGTAATCACGCATCTGCCGCAGATTGCCGCCTACGCCGGGCAACACCTCAAGGTGGCGAAGGAGGTGAAGGGGGGACGGACCAAGGCCTGGGTGGAAAGTTTGCAGGGCGAGGCGCGCTCGCGCGAGGTGGCGAGCATGATCCACGGCCGGGGGGCGGGCGAGGTGACCTTGCGCCAAGCGGAGGAGATGCTTCGGGAAGGCGGGAACGGTTGAAGCGAAACATGGATATGGTGTTGACGACCTAGATCAATACTCCAGCTATGAAGGATATCTCCGTGGAATCATCCCTTTCCGCAAAACGCGGCAACACCGGCGTCCAGCATTCCGGCACGCAATACGCCGGCATCCCCGACATCACCCAGGATCTCCTCGAGAAACAACTCATCACCGAGGAGCAACTGAAGGCCGTCACCCTCGCCAGCCAGGTCGGCGACTTCCGGCGCGGCATCGACCCCGGCGACCCGGTCTTCAAAATCGCCGTCCTGCTCGGCTTCGCCCACCCCGGCGACGTCGCCGTCGTCCTCGCCAAAGCCATGCACGTCGTCAGCTACGTCCTTGTCGACGGCTTTCCCGTCGACCCGCATCTGCCGGTCTCAGTCCCCCGCGATTTCATCGAAAAGCACCTCGCCCTCCCGCTCTTCAAGGAAGGAAAATTTGTCGCCCTGATCGCCGCCTCCGCCCCGCTGCCGCCGGAGTCCGCCCGCCACCTCTCGGAAACGCTCGACGTCCGCGATCTCCACTACCTGCCCGTCCGCCGCGAGGAAATGCCCGTCCTGGTGCAGAAGGTTTTCGAAGCGCTGAAGCAACGCTCGGTCCAGGGCGTGCGGCTGGGGGAAATCCTGGTCCGCGAAGGCCTCCTCCCCAAGGAGCAGCTGCAAACCACCATCAACGCCGCCCAGGCGGCGGGCATGCCGCTGGGGCGCTACATGGTCAAGGCGGACATGGTCGACGAGAAGGTCCTCTACCGCACCCTGGCCAGCATGGCCGAAATCCCCTTCCTGGACGTGCAGGAAGGCATGGAGCGCATCCGCGCCTCCACCCTCAAGCAGCGCCTGAAAAAGGAATACGTCAAGTTCAACCTGATCGTCCCCTACGCCATCAAAAACCGCATCCTCTACGCCCTGACCGCGAACCCCTTCGTCAAGGCGAACGAACTCCCCCACTCCTACGGCTGCGTGAGGATGGATCTGGCGGTGGTCACGGAGTCCTGCTTCGCGGCGATTTACGACAAGGTCTACGGCGAGGCCATGAACCTCGGCGACTCGGAGAAACTGGCCAGCGCCGCGAAGGGCGGCGAGGAAAGCCCCGATGGCATGCTGGTCGAAGGCGGCGACGACGGGCGCGAACGCTACGAACACCTCCTGACCCGCATCATCCTGAAGGCCATTCAACTCGGCTGCTCCGACATCCACATCGAGAATTTCGACGGCTTCATCCAAACCCGCCTCCGTATCGACGGCGTCCTCCATAACGTCCCCGACTCCGGCATCGACAAGGACACGCTCCGGGGCGTCATCAACGTCCTGAAAATCGAGGGCGACATGAACATCGCGGAGACCCGCATGCCGCAGGGCGGGTCGTTCCGGAAAATCACCCCGGAAGGCACCCCCTACGACTTCCGCGTGCAAATCATGCCCTCGGTGAACGGGGAAACCGCGGTCATCCGCCTCCTCCCCGGCAAAAAAACCATCCCCACCCTGGCGCAAATCGGCTTCCCCGAACGCATCCTCGGCGGCTTCGAACGGGCGGTGAACAACCCGTCCGGCCTGATCCTGGTCACCGGCCCCACCGGTTCCGGGAAAACGACCACCCTCTCCTCCGCCCTCGCCCACGTCGCCCAGGATCCGACCTGCAAGGTGCTGACGGTCGAAGACCCGGTCGAATACCAGCTCCCCAACGTCACGCAAATCGAGGTCATCCCCTCGAAGGGGGTCGACTTCTCCGCCGCCGCCCGCGGTTTCATGCGTATGGATCCGGACGTGATCCTCATCGGGGAAATCCGCGACGAGGAAACGGCCAACGAGGCGCTGAAATTGTCCTACTCCGGCCACCTCACTTTCTCGACCCTACATACCTCGTCCGCGGTCGCGACGGTGGAGCGCATGTACGGCTTCGGGCTCGACAAGTCGCTCCTCATCGAACAGATGCTGGCGATATGTTCCCAGCGCCTCCTGCGGCGCCTCTGCCCGAAATGCCGGGAACCCTACACCCCGACGGATGAGGATCTGCATAACGTCCTCTACCAGGGGATTCCCGAAGGGATGCGCTTCTTCCAGTCGAAAGGCTGCGACGCCTGCAAGGGCCTCGGGCACGCCGGCCGGACCATGGTCTCGGAATTCCTGAACTTCACCGGAAACACCCGGGCGACTTTCCGGCGGGAATCGGAGCAGAACCTGATTTACATCCAGTTGATGGGCCGGGGCCTGGAGCCGATGATCGACGACGCCTTCAACAAAGTGCACCGCGGCTACATTGACGTGCGCTGGCTGCCGGAGATAATTCCCCAGGACTATTTGGAACTGGGGCCGTCGTCATTGATCGAAATGAATGCCGACGCCCCCGTATTCGGAGCTTGAGATGCGGGAAATAGAGGCAACGGCGCAATTGGTGCAGTGCACCCCCGACGCCGAAAAAATGCTGGAGCGTATCGCCCGGGTTTGTTACAACTCCGAGGCGCGCATGGCCTGCGACTGCGGGGACGGCGACTGCGAGAAGTGCCGGAAACGCCGGCGGGCGTTCCTGGGCGGCCTCCGGGACCGCCGGCACGACTCGATTTTCGAGCACGCTTCGGCGACGTTTTTCCTGGTCACCGACCGGGGGATAACCCACGAGCTGGTCCGGCACCGCCTGGCCTCCTACACCCAGTCCTCGACCAGGTACATCAAGTATGACGAGGACCTGCCGGTGGTGGCGCCGCTGTTGGGGAATGACGGCGAGAGGGCGGCGTGGCGGGAGGCGGTTCTGAAGGCGGAGGAGGCCTACCGCAAGCTGCTCGCCGGCGGGACGCCGGCGGAGGCGGCGCGGGACGTGCTGCCGACCTGCACCGCCGCGAAGATTTTCGTGACCGCCAACTTTCGCGAGTGGCGGCACATTTTGCGGTTGCGGATGGCGGCCGGGGCGCATCCGAAAATTCGCCGTTTGGCGAAGCTGATTTGGACGGAACTTTGTCCGCATTGCCCGGTTTATTTCGAAGATTTGGGAAAGGAAGCGGCGGATTTATGAATAGTGGATCAGTTAATATTCGTTATGCCTTGTACGACGACAACCCGATATACGCGCCGAAACGCGCCCACGCCGGCGACGCCTGTTACGATTTGCTGGCGCGGGCGTATTCGGCGCCGGACAGCCTTGAGGATGAGCGCGGGGAGATTTATTTGAATCCCGGGATGCGGGCGCTGGCGCGGACCGGCCTGTTTCTCGAATTGGCGCCGGGCTGGGAGGCGCTGGTCCGGCCGAGGTCGGGTAACGCCCTGAAGCTCGGGTTGACGGTGCTGAACACCCCCGGGACCATAGACGCCGGGTACCGGAACGAGGTGGGGGTGATTCTCTACAACGCGGGGCGGGAGATGCTGGAGCTGCGGGCGGGAATGAAGGTGGCGCAGATCGCCTTCCGGATGATCCCGGAACACGCCCTGGCGCCGATTAGCCAGGCGGAATTCCGCGCCGACACCGAACGCGGCCTCGGCGGGTTCGGGAGCACGGGGCTATAACCATGACCAGCGACGACCGGCCGGACTGGCACGATTATTTCATGGCGGTGGCGAAGCTAATTTCCACCCGTTCGACCTGCAATTCGCGGCCGACCGGGGCGATCCTGGTGCGGGAGCGGCACATTCTCGCCACCGGCTACAACGGTTCCCCACCGGGCGCGCCGCACTGCCGCGGCGCGTTCAACCCGGACGGGACGCCGTTCTGCTATAGCCGGCACATGGGGGCTTCGGACCGGGACAAATACAATTATTGCCGTTCCAACCACGCCGAGGCGAACGCGATTGCCCAGGCGGCGCGCTTGGGGATCGCCATCGAGGGCGCGGCGATTTACACCACCCTGGCGCCCTGTTACACTTGCACCAAGCTCCTGGCGGCCGCGCGGATTCGCGAGGTTTATTTCGAACACGATTACGAATCGTCGGACCGCAAACGGGACGAATACTGGCAGTCGATTTTCAAGGAATCCGGGATCGGGGTGTGGCGTAAGGTGACCCTGTCGGAAGTGTCGCTGGAGACTTTCCAGGGGGCTTTCGCCGGGGTGACGTCGGAACGGCGGCTGGGGAAGCATTGAGGCGGGAGTTTTGCAAGGTGGCGATAAAACCGCCAATCGCCACTATGCAAAATCGTTTTCGCGTGAAATCCGGAGGTTTTTCATTTTTACAAAATCGCCATTCGGCGGTTTGAATGCCGATTTTGCAAAACTCCAGATCGGAACCCCAAACCATGGACACCGTCACCCACGCCCTGCTTGGCGTCGCCATCTCCGACGCCGCTTTCCGAAAACGCCTCGGATCCCTCGCCACCCCCTTCGCCTTCTTCACCGCCGCCGCGCCGGATCTCGACATGCCGGCCGCCTGGATTTTCGGCTTCCAGCCCTGGCTCGAACACCGCGGCTACACCCACAGTTTCTTTCCGCAATTGCTGGCGGCGCCGCTTTTCGGCCTGGCCGCCTGGCTCCTGGTCCGACACAAAGGCGGCATCCTCCACTGGAGCCTCCTCGCCCTGTTGTGCCTCTTTTCCCATACCATCCTCGACCTCGCCACCAGCTGGGGAACCATGCCCCTGCTGCCTTTCTCCTGGCAACGGATTTCCTGGGACATCGCCCCGATTATCGACATTTTCGTATTCTCCTTCACCGCTACCTCGTTCCTGGCCAACCGGATTCTCCGTTGGGAACGGGTCGAACAGCCGCTCAATCCCATCGCCTATCCCAAAGTTCACGAGCACCCCCGGCGGCGAAACGCTGCGGATTGGCTGGCACGGTGCGTCGTCCTGCTTTGCGCGGTTTATCTCCTGATCGGCTGGCAGCAAAACCGCCAGACGGTACGGAAGGCGGACGAGGCCTTGCGGGCGGAGGGGATAGTCCCCACGGAAGTACGGGCGTCGCCGGTGATGTTCACTTACATCGCCTGGCAAATCGTCGCGAAGGACGCGGAGGGGAACCTTTACAACGCGCTGCATTCAAGCTACGCGCCGCAAAAACCGGAGTTCAAAAAATTCGTCCCGTCCGAACATCCGGACGTGGAAAAGGTCCTGGCCAGCCCGGGCGGCCGGCGGTTCTGGTGGCGGACGCAAGGCATGGCGGTGGCGCAGAGGATTACGGACGGAGCCGGCGGGGAGGTTATCAGCCTGCAGGACCGGCGCTTTTTTTCGCTGAAACAACCCTGGCCGAGCCGGGTTAGGCTGGATTTCCGGGTGGGGCCGGAGGGAAAGGTCGAACAGCTTGACATGCGGCGGACCGGGTTGTTCGGGCCGGAGGCGCGGGCCGAGTTCCGGCGCATGTGGGAACTGATGTGGGAAGGGCATGTTGAGGGGTGAGATGCGGGTGAGGGGCATTTTGGGCGGCGCTTCGTTTCTGGAAATTCTTCCGAATGCGGGCTGTTTTTAGTGGGGGAAAAAAGGCGTTTCGACTAGAATTACGCGCTACGGACAATTCGTCCCCGCCCATCATGTTTGTCCCGCCTGCGGCGAAAAATCGACGCCATGCCGTTTTTCGGCATGGAGAAGGAGAGCCGCATCGAGTATTCTCTATTGGACGACGACTGCATTTTAACTGGAGCGGCCTGTTTGCTGGCGAAGCGTTATTTCGCCGCCGGGGAGGAAGATAATGCGTAAAACGGCAGCATTCATTTTTCGGAAGGGGGAGGCGCCATGAAATCTAGGACTTCGGAGTTTCTGCAACGTTTTGGCTCGCTCATCGGGCTAATCCTGCTGTGCATCATTATCGCCCTGCTCTCGGAAAACTTTCTCACCGCGAAAAATCTGCTGAACATCACCCGCCAATCCTCCATCACCGCCCTCCTGGCCCTTGCCGTGCTCCTGCCCATACTCACCGGCGGTATCGATCTTTCGGTCGGCTCCATCCAAGGCTTCACCATGTGTTTCCTCGCCTACATGGCGGTCACCGCGGACATGAATTCCGTCGCCGCCATCGTCATCACCCTCGTTCTCGGCCTGGGAATAGGCTATGTGAACGGGCTGCTCCTTACCAAACTGCATTTGCCGCATCCTTTCATATCCACTTTGGGCATGCTTAACATCGCCCGGGGCCTGGCGCTGATCATCACCGACGGCATGCCCATTTCCGGCCTGCCCCCGGCGGTGCGCTGGATGGGGTCGGCGGATATCCCCGCGCCGTTCATCGGCGGCTTCCCGGTCTGCGCCATAGTGGTGCTGGTCATGTGCGTCATCTACTACGCGATTCTCAACCACACCCCCTTCGGCCGGCACGTCTACTCCATCGGCGGCAGCCGCGAAGCGGCCCGCCTCTCGGGCGTGAACGTCGACCGGGTGATGAACCTGGTGTTCGCGAGTTCCGGCTTCCTTTCCGCCCTGGCGGGCGTTCTCCTGGCAGGCCGGGTGAATTCCGGCTATCCCCTGGCCGGCGAAGGCGCGGAACTGGACGCCATCGCCGGGGCGGTAATCGGCGGCGCCTCCCTGTTCGGCGGCGAAGGCACGGTCTTCGGCACCATCATCGGCGTCCTGATTATGGGCGTCCTCCGTAACGGCCTGAACCTCCTGAACGTCTCCGCCTTCTGGCAAAAGGTCATCATCGGCCTGGTGGTCATTCTCGCAGTGTGGGTCGACGTCCTGCGCCGTAACGCCGAGTACAAGGCGGCGGCGAAACGGGTGTGAGGCGGGTTTTTTTCTGTGCCCTCGGTGTTGAAAATTATAGATCGCGCGGTTCCTTTCTTCCCTTTTTTGACAAGGAGAATCAGCATGAAAAAGCTTCTGTTGGCCGTGTTGGCCGCCCTGGTGTTGGTCGGTTCCCCCGTGTTGGCCGGCGAGATCAAGGTCGCCATGGTCCTGAAGGCCCTGGACGCCGAGTTCTGGCTGTCCGTCAAAAAGGGCGCCGAAGACGCCGCCAAAAAGGAAGGCGTGGCCCTGACCGTAATGGGGCCGGACCGGGAAATCAACGTCCAGCAACAGGTGCAGATTGTCGAGGACCAGCTCGTTCAGGGTATCGACGTCCTCTGTCTCGCCCCTTGCGGCTCGAAGGAATTGATGCCGGTCATGGACCGCGCGAACGGCATGGGCATTCCCGTCGTCCTGGTTGACACCGACGCCCCGTGGGACAAAAAAGCCGCCTACGTCGGCACCAACAACATCATCGGCGGCAACCTAGCCGGCGAATACCTCGCCAAGCGCCTCGACGGCAAGGGCGAAGTCGCCCTGGTCACCGGGGTCATGGGGCACGCCACCATGATGGACCGCGTCAAGGGCTGCCGCGAAGTCCTGGAAAAGTTCCCCGGCATCAAGATTGTCGCCCAGCAGCCGGCCAATTCGGAACGCGCCCTGGCGATGACCGTCACCGAAAACATCCTGGTCAGCCACCCGAACCTCGCCGGCGTGTTCTGCGCCAACGACCCCATGGCCCTGGGTGCCCTGGAAGCGATCGAGGCCGACAAATCGAAGGCGATTGTGGTCGGCTTCAACGCCGACACCGACGCCCTGGAAAGCATCAAAAAGGGCGGCATGGCCGCGACCGTCGCGCAGAGCTCCTACAACATCGGCTACCGTGGCGTCGAGACGGCGGTCAAGGTCTACAATAAGCAAAAAGTCCCCGCCCACGTCGATACCGGCACGGAACTGGTCACCAAGGACAACGTCGACAAATTCCTGAAATAAGCGGTAATTTTGCAAAGTGACGGTTGGTCCGCCAATCGTCACTTTGTAATAATCGCTTTTTGCCGGCCACACGCATACTTCCCCACCAATCTGGAGTACGAACATGCCTGAAGCTGGAAGGACCATCCTGCAAATGGAGCATATCACCAAGCGCTTCCCCGGGACTTTGGCGCTTGACGACGTGCATTTCGATCTCCGTCCCGGCGAGGTTCACGTCCTCCTCGGCGAGAACGGGGCGGGGAAGTCGACCTTGATGAAGATCCTTTCCGGCGCCTACCAGCGCGACGGCGGCACGGTGACGATTGACGGCCGGGAGGTGGAACTGGCGACACCCCAGGAGGCGCAGCGGGAGGGGGTGTCCATCATTTACCAGGAACTCACCCAGGTGCCGCAGCTGTCGGTGGTGGAGAATATTTTCCTCGGCCGGGAGATCCGTAACGGCTTCTTCATCGACTGGAAAACGATGAACGCCAAGGCGCGGGAGCTCCTGGATCAGGTGAACGCGAGCTTCGACGTCCGGACCGAGGTGAAAAAATTGTCCATCGCCCACCGGCAAATGGTGGAAATCGCCAAGGCCCTCTCCCTCAACGCCAAAATCATCGTCATGGACGAGCCCACCTCCTCCCTTACCCCGCACGAGACGGAGGACCTGTTCACCATCATCCGGAATCTGAAAAACCAGGGGAAGGGCATTGTTTTCATTTCGCACCACTTGGATGAAATCAAGGAAATCGGGGATCGGGCCACGGTTCTCAGGGACGGCAGGCACATTGCCACCTTCGATCTCGAGAATTACAGCATCGACAAGATCATCGAATTGATGGTGGGCCGTTCGATTGACGGCAAGTATCCGAAGATCTACGGGACGATTGGCGACGAAGTGCTGCGGGTGGAGAATTTGTCGCGGGCCGGGTATGTCAACGGGGTGTCGTTTTCGGTTCGGAAGGGCGAGGTATTGGGCCTTGCCGGTTTGGTCGGCGCGGGCCGCACCGAGACCTGCCGGCTGATCTTCGGGGCGGACGCGAAGGATTGCGGGCAGGTTTTTATCGACGGCAAGCAGGTGGACATTCGCACACCCGAGGACGCGATTCACCACCAGATTGGCTTCCTTACCGAGAACCGCAAGGAGGAGGGGCTGGTCCTGCACCAGTCCATCACCAACAATATTTCCATGCCGATCTTGGCGTCCAAACTGACGCGCCGGCCCCTGCCCTTCATAAAGATCATCGATCATGCCCGTGACGAAGCCTTGGCTGACGAGTACTACCGGAAGTTGAAAATCAAGGCGCCGAGCATCCGGAAGCGCTCCGGCGAGCTTTCCGGCGGCAATCAGCAGAAGGTGGTGTTTGCGAAGTGGATCGCCACGAACTCCCGGATTTTGATTGTCGACGAGCCGACGCGGGGCATTGACGTCGGGGCCAAGGCGGAGATCTATAATTTAATCAACCTCCTGGCGAAGGAGGGGGTGGCGATCATCATGGTGTCGTCGGAACTGCCGGAAGTTCTGGGGATGTCGGACCGGATTTTGGTGATGTGCGCCGGCCGGGTGACCGGCGAATTGACCGATCCGAAGACGTTCACGCAGGAGAAGGTGATGCAGTATGCGGTGCAGTTCGGCAGCAAGGAGGCGGAGCCGGCGTTGGCGTGAGGCGAATACCGAGGACACGATGTTTAATTGCCCAAACCGCCGGGCAATTAAACATCATGTCCCCGGTATTAAATATCATGTCCCCGTAATTCAACTACTGCAACACCACCGTATAAAGCTCCGCCGCGTCGCCTTCCGGCAGCGGCCCAAGGAGCACCCGGCCGGGGTCGCCCGTGACCCGCAGGAAATAGGACTCGCCCTCGCCCAGCCGGTTCGCCACTCCCCAGCCCACGAACTCGTGACCACCCGACTCCAGCTTGACCCCCTTGAGGGGATACTCCACCACCCCGCGTTCCGGCACCGAACCGCGCGGTCCAAAAGAATGGTGGCTGATTTCACCGCCGCCGGAAACGGCGAACAAGGCCCCGCGCCACTCCGCCCCAGCCGCCGGGCCAATCTCCGCCACAAAGCCGTCCCCGGCCGGCAAAGAATGCAGGTCGAAAAAATACTCCGCCGCCGTTTTCGGCGCCGGGGCACCCAACTTGGCCGCCAGCCGCGCCCCCAATTTGGCCCGGTCCGCCGCAATCGCCCCGGCCAGGGGCGTCGGCAAATTTTCCGCCGCCGGCGCCAGCAGGCTGAACAAGGTAAATCCCGAACCGAGGCGGTTCGCCGCCCGCAGCGCCGCCAGAGCCATATGCCCGCGGCGGACGGCGTTTCCCGACCACTCCGCCCCGCTCCCGGCCAGCAACCAGCCGTCGACCGCGTTCCTGACCATCAAATCGGCGGCGTCGCCCCACACCGGCTTACCCGGTTCCTCGCGCCAAACCCCGCCCACCGGGTCGATGCCGTACTTCATCGCGGTCTGGCCGATGAAGCCGCTCAACTCCGGGTCGTCCGCCAAAACGGTTATGAACAGTTTTTTCCGCTTCGCCATTTTCAGCCCTCTTTTCCCACGCTTCAGCCCACGTCGATATTCTTGCCGTCAATCTTTACCCGCTTCTCCGCCTTGATGTCAACCGTTTCCCCCCGCAGCGAAAACAGCCCGCCCACCAAACAGCGGAGGCGCCCGACCCGCGAGTCCTTCACCGTCGCCACGTCCTCGTGCCGGCGGTTATACACTTCACGGAGGAGCTCCGCCTTCGCTTCCAAGGTCTCGGCCGCCAGCGCAATCTTCTTGAAAACCTGCCGGAAAACGCCGCCGCGGAAATTCACTTCCTCCGCCTCGAAGGACAAGGTTCCCGTCCCGCCGCCGGCCCGCAACCGGGACGCCTCGGGTAAACGCAAGGTCGCCTCCCGGTCCGGTCCGCCGGAGCGCTCCAGCACCTGGACGATGAAAAAACCGTCCTGTTCGCTCTTTACCAACAACACCAGGTCGCCTGCGCCCGGTTCCAACAAACAGCCGGCCGACAACAGCGCCCGCCGTTTTTTGCCGTCCCCGGTTTCAACCCGGAAAGCGCCTTTGGCCAGCGTTCCCGCCACCCGGCCGGTCGACAATGCCGCGCCGGCGACGGCCTCCAAAATGCTCTCAGTCATGGCTAGCACTCCTTACCGATGCTTTAAATCGTTTGCAGCAGGAAATTGCAAAAATCTTTTTCACCACAGAGGCACAGAGAGCACAGAGGTTCACAGAGTAACTGAAAAGAAAAGTCGGGGGTGGTAAAAAATTTTTATTTCCAAGCGGTTAAGG